>NZCO01000016.1 GCA_002686445.1 bacterium
CCCTTTTACCGAAATATACCATAAAACCCTACGGTGCCTTCTAAGTACCCGCAATGCCATTTATTCGCCTAGGTGCTTATCAGGCACCAAATAGTTGGTTATATAGTCGTCGATAGCAGCCCTTAGGCTTGTCCCCTCCTGCGTATAGCCTGCTGCCCGTAGCTTCGTCGCGTCAGCCTGTGTGTGGTACTGATACTGGCCCTTGAGCTTGTCTGGCATGTCCACGTACTCAATGTTTGGTTCTTTTCCTAGCGCCGCAAACATTGCTTCAGCGACCTGGTTCCAGGTTTGCGCTTTGCCCGAGCCAATGTTAAACACGCCGCCTCCTTCGGCCCCGTCCAAGAAGAAGAGTGTGGCATCCACAGTGTCTTTAACATAGAAAAAGTCTCGATCCTGATCGCCGTCTTTATAGTCAGGATGATCGGACTTAAAGAGTCGGATAACTCCCTCGGCGCTTACCTCATCAAACTTTTTACAGATGACACTGCGCATGTGTTCCTTATGCCATTCATTAGGCCCATAGATGTTGAAGTACCGTAGGCCCACCGTCGTATCCAAATATCCCCCATCACGCGCCCAAATATCCACGAGCAACTTCGACTTGCCGTAGAGGTTTAGTGGCTTGAGCTCGTTAAACAGTTCGGGATCATCGCTAAAACCCTTGGTGCCGTCTCCATACGTAGCGGCGCTGGATGCATACACGCAGCGCACGCCGTGGTCATGACACCAACGAATAATGTCCTTCGAGTATTCGACGTTATTATCCTTAAGGTATTCCCAGTTAGTTTCAGTGGTGTCGCTGCAGGCGCCCAGATGAATAATGCCGGTAATGTTTTGGGTATCGAACTCTCCGCTGTATAACTGCTTACGCCATTCCTTGATACCGACCACCCGCTCGTACTTCAGGTGTGCGATGTTCCGCTCCTTTTGCTCATGGTCCACGTCATCAACAATCACAATGTCCGTGTCGCCACGCTCGTTCAGCGCCCACACAATAGCTGAACCAATAAACCCGGCGCCACCAGTTACTACAATCATTTGTGTATCGTACGTCAGATTGACAGGGGTGACAAAATAGGCTATACAAATCACAACGAAAACCAGCCGTTATTTGACAATAAGGAGTCGTATCAATGCGTACAGCATCCTCACTCGAGGAGTTGCCCTGCGAACACGTAGGACAGTTCAATAGCTTCTATACAATTCCGACTGCTGCCGGTCCCCGTGAGGTCATAGCTCGTAATCAAGACAAAGGATCTCTGGGCGCGGCAAAAATGATCACCTTGTATCTTCCACTAGGTGCAGATACGGGCCCAGGCGTCCGACCGCTAGTCCAAGGGCCAAATCCAACCAACACACTGCGGTCTCTTATCGGGACGATCATGAAGAGTGGTGTGCAAAACTGGTACGTCCAAATACTAGCAGTGGATCGTCCCGTCACCCGCGTGACGAACCTACCAGTTGAGCTCACTGAGAATTACCAGCTGGAGCTCCCCGGAGGCATTGCCAACATGGGTGAGTCGCTGCAGGGAGCTGCCGTCCGTGAGGCTGTGGAAGAATATGGACTCACAGGTCCAGAAGCTATCGTCCAGTATGCTCCGTTGGTAGACTTTCCTGCTGCTAACGATGCCGGTAGCAACATTGAAGTCTATCAGGCCTGGATCGCCCTAACGCGCCAGGAGCCTCAACCACCCGCGAGAGAGGGCATCTATCCTGAACACTGTCAGCTAGTCCCACTAACTGCGGTTGGACCATGGCTCTCTAGCCAAGGAGGGCAGGGCATTGCCATCGAGTGGCTCGCCTGGGGCATAGTGCATCAGCTAGCAACGGAACTGCTCGGCGGATGGGAAACCGTACAACAACTCCAGACTTAACCAATAAGCCTCCACAGTGGAGGCTCTTTTTTTACGTATCAGCTTTTATTTTGTCTAGCAGCGCGGATGTCGACAGGTCGTTGCGCTTCTTTATGGTGTGTCCGGTTATATCAAGCTCCTGCATGGTCGGCCACTCGACCCAAGTCTCGGGTGCGCCTCGGTCTGGACCGTTTACATGCACGTCAGGGTTAATGGCAGGCAAGAGCGAAGCATGTGGCTCCTCGTCATATTCACCCGGCATGAGCACCACGTAGTCCACCATAGTAAGCGCTGCAAGCATTGCAGCGCGCGGCTCTTGCGCCTGTAGGGGCCGAGCGGCGCCTTTTACTGCTTGGATTGATTCATCCGTATTAATACCAACAAAGAGTATATCCCCTTGCTGCTTAGCCTCTTCTAATTGATCGAGATGGCCAGCGTGGAGTAAATCAAATGAGCCGTTTACGGTAACAAGCTTCTTTCCCTGGTCGCGAAGCTTCTCGGCTACTTCAAATGCTTGCTCAATAGTGAGCACCTTATCCATGCGCCAATTGGTTGTATCAAAAGTCATATACTTATTTGCTTGTAATTTGCTGCGCAAACTCGTAGAGCGAATCTACGTATAGGTCTGGCTCAATAAGCAGCCGCTCCTTGTCCCAGTAGCGACTGGGGATCAAGGCTGTTTGCACCTTGGCCTTCTTACCAAAGCCAACATCGGCTTCCTTGTCGCCGATCATCCAGCTTTGACTCATATCAACGTCCGCTATCAGGTCACGGACCTGGTCTAACATGCCAGCTTTCGGCTTACGACATTCACACTCGTCTATGTGCGGACAATAGGCTACGGCATCGAGCTTCACACCGCTCTTAGCCAGCTCGGCGTGCATGTGCGCATGGACGCGCTGCATATCCTCAAGCGTATATTTGCCAGCATCAATGCCTCCTTGGTTCGTAATAACAATCAGCTTATACCCTGCATCCTGAAGCATCTTCAAAGCTTCTGGCGCCTTATCACAGAAGACCCAGTTATCTATATTGCTGATCGAGTCATCATCGACATTAATGGTGCCGTCGCGATCTAAAAAAATAGCCCGACTCGTTTTATTCATACGCTAAACAGTGTGTTCGTGAAGAACTTCGTCGTGGACGACCATATGGCTCAGCTCTTCAGGCGTGAGCGCTTGGGCTCCCACCTTCGTGGCATTCACCGCGCCCGCAGCATTGCCTAAGATTGCAGCCTCTGCGTCCGTGGCTCCAGCCAGCTTAGCTAGACAAACGGCGACCGCAGCTGTGTCTCCACAACCTGAAGTATCAGCCACCTCTATTTTGTGAACCTGCGGAACGTGCACACCAGCGTCTTCATTCAGGACAAAGAATCCTTCGCTGCTTAAGGTAAGGAAAACACCAACATCAAGCGTGTCCTTTAAGCGTGTTGCTAATTCGGCATCAGACAAACCGCCGTTATCCTGCTCGTTAAGACCAAGATACTCATGCGCTTCTTTTCGATTCGGGGAAACTAAGGTTGCTCCTTTGAAATAGGACACACGAGAAGGCTTAACGTCTGCCATGACAGGAACATTCTGTTGCTTAGCAGCAGCCATAATTGCTGCAGCCACGTTCTGCGTTACAGCACCCTTGGCGTAGTCAGAGACAATAATAAAGTCGGTCTCGGTTGCGGCTTGCTCGATGGCAGTAATGAGCTCTTGTTCGACGGCGCCTGAAATCTCATGTCGGTCCTCATAATCAACTCGCAGCATTTGCTGCCCATTCACGAGGTATCGCTTCTTCTCAATCGTTGGTCGACCAGCGTCAGTCACTAGGCGAGCCTCATAGCCCTCACTCTTAGCTGCTTCTCGAACATCGTTCGCCGAGCTATCGTCACCGACTACACTAAGTAGAACAGTGTTAGCGCCAAGTGAGGCGGCGTTTTTGGCAGTATTTCCAGCCGCGCCGGTAGAGAAAGACTCGTCTTTAGCGTGTAAAACAGGCACTGGCGCTTCGGGATTAATCCGCTCCACTGCACCAACTACGTATCTATCAAGCACAACATCGCCAATAACCAGCACGCGCTGGCCGCTAAACCCCTTAATAAGGCTGTCTACGCGCTTTGATTCAATACTCATAAGCTATAGGTATAACCTATTATCACTATTACGTCAATAGCTAGGCTGCGTCTTCATCGCCCAGGTTCTCAGGCTCAAAAGCCTCGCAAAGAAGGTGAATAGCGTGCAGGTGGAGCTCCTGGATGCGGGCGCCAGTCTCTGACGGAGACTCTATGGCATAGTCAGCCAACTCGGTGAGAGGTCCACTCGGACCAGTGAAAGCAATAACAGTCATTCCAGCATCCCGAGCTGCATTAGCTGCCTTTAAGATATTCTTTGATGACCCTGACGTCGTGAGGCCAATAAAGATATCGCCTTCGTTTCCCAGCGCCGTGACCTGGCGCGCAAAGACATCCTCATAGCCCCAGTCATTACCGATGCACGTGAGCACGGCACTATCTGCCGTGAGCGCGATTGCCGGGTACGGGCGCCGGTCCGCTTTATATTTACCCACCATCTCATCAGAAAAATGTTGCGCTTCAGCTGCCGAACCACCGTTGCCAGCGATCAACACCTTGTTGCCCTTGCTGTACGCCTCTTTCAGCTGTCGAACAACTGCTAACACTTGGTCGTGGAAGCCGTCCAGATTCTTAGTTACTTCGTGTAGCTCCGCGGAGTGTTTAGCAAATATGTCCTTCATAGGTACGTCGTTTAAGAATATGTCTGCCACCTTACCGGTTCGCTATATAGTCAGCAAGCGCTTCTTCCCACGCTCGTAGCTTCGGGCCCTTGGTGTTCTGTAAAATACTCCACTGTGGCCGTCGGGCGGGTAATGGATACTCAGCAGTGGTAATCGGTTTCACCTTCATCTTTTTGCCTGCTAGCTCGAATATCTTACTGGCAAAACCATACCAGGTTGTCTGTCCGTCATTGACCAAGTGATAGGTACCCGGAGTATAGTCGCCCTCGATCACCTCTTTAGTCGCGGCTGCCAGATCGCGTGTATAGGTAGGGCTACCATGTTGGTCATCGATGATGTTGAGCTCATCGCGCTCATCGGCAAGGCGCAGCATAGTCTCCACAAAGTTCTTGCCATTGGGTCCATACAGCCAGGCAGTACGTAGAATATAATACTCCACCTCTGACTTATCCAACTCATGCTCGCCAGCTAGCTTCGACTCACCATATACGTTTACGGCTGGGCCAGTCCTATCGTCCTCCCGATAGCCCGCTTCCTTATCACCAGGAAAGATATAGTCAGTGCTGTACTGCACAACAGTAGCGTCGATTGCCTTGGCCGCGAGCGCTACATTGCGGACACCGACTTCATTCACCAGAAACGCCTGCTGCTGTTCCTCCTGCGCGCCATCAACATCGGTGTACGCCGCAGCGTTAATAACCACATCTGGTTTTAGTTCCGCAATCTTTTCGGCGGTAGCTTCTGCCTGCGTAATATCAATGTCGTCTAGATCCCAAGCCGTAGCGGCAGAAAAGACTTCCTGCAATGCAGTCCCCAGCATTCCCTTGGCACCAATAATCAGATAGTTCATACGTCTGTAGATAGATGCTACCACGTCTAGACTGCCTGTCAGGACTTTGGTTATTTCAACAAACTGTTCCAGTCGCTCGCGAATTGGGTAATCCCAACTTCAGTCAAGTCGTGATATAGATCGAAGCTGTCCCAAGCTGCTGATAGATCATAGTCTTGCCAAGGAATCGCCTTACCATCGAATTTGTATTCAAAGTTAGCATCGGGAGTAGGCCAACCGGCCTCTGCCCAAAGCTTAAACCGATCATAGTTAATCGTAAGAATGTCAGTCTTTAGATGTAGCGCCGCTAGTACCTGGTCCACGTCACGGAAGCTGGCCGCAATTACTTCAACATGACTCCCCTGCTCCTCGTACATTCGGTTCACGTTGGCGAGGTTATCGATGCCATTCTCGCCTCGATCTGTTAGACGACCGATAAATGCGGAGTAGACGACTGGCTTAGTGGCATGCTTGGTCACGGCGTGCACGGCTGCAGCCTGCGCCTGGGAAAAACCAACCGTCATGTTCAGCGGAAACTCAGTGCAGAGCACCTCTGCCGCCTTTAGCCCTTCGACCATGATCGGTAGCTTAATACGGACACTAGTATTCCAATCTTTGAAGGACCGAGCCTGTTCGATCATGGTATCGGCCGTAGTATCATGGTCAGCATAGACCTCTACAGAGGTGTCGCCAGGGTGAATCTGGCTTATCTCCTCCGCTGTCTCTCGATAAATCGCCATCAGCTCTTCTGGTGTGAAGCGTTCGCCTGCCTCAAATCGTGCGTTAATCACTGGGTTCTTCTTGGTGAAGTACGACGGGTTGGTAGTCTGACCATCTATGCCCATGTAACCCGCGTCCTCCAGCCACCTCTGTACCTCAATGAAGTCAGGCGCGTAGCTGCTGTCTAAATATAGTTTTGATTCGGTCAGGCGCTTCATAGCAGTTCCTTGGCAGCGGCAACAATTGCGGTACTGTCAATCTTCAGCTTCTTGATGAGGTCATAGTACGGGCCCGATTCGCCAAATTGTCGCACGGCAACGCGACGCATGGAGGTGGGTTGCTTTTCGGCGAGTGCTTCGGCTACGGCCGAACCTAAACCGCCATTCACACTATGGTCTTCCGCAGTCACCACGCGCTTTGTTTTGGCGGCTGATTTGGTGATGGTCTCCACGTCTAACGGCTGGATTGTTGGCACGGCCACAACTTCGGCGGAGACGCCGTCTGCTTCAAGCGCTTCTGCTGCTTCCAAACTGAAGGCCACCTGCGGCCCCGTAGCAACAAGTGAAACGTCAGTGCCGGCCCGAACCACATGCGCCTTCCCTATCTCAAAAGGCTTATCCGGATCAGTAAACACAGGCGTCGGCTCGCGATACAGGCGTAGGTAGACGGGGCCTTCTGCATCAACCGCTGCTCGCATTGCCTGGCCGGCCTCGTTGGCATCAGACGGATACACAATGGTCATGTTCGGTAGCGCGCGCATGTAGGCGATGTCTTCCAGAGCATTGGCCGACCCGCCATCAAGCGCGTTGGAGACGCCACCATGTGAGCCAACCAACACCGCGTGCAAGTTGTTCTGGCAGATTTGCATCCGGATGTGGTCATATGCGCGCGTCATAAAGACGGCAAAGGTAGCAGCCACCGGCACGTACCCCATCATCGATAAACCAGCACTGACGCCCACCATGTTGGACTCAGCGACGCCAACATCAATGTAGCGATCGGGATACTCGTCTCGAATGTCTAACATACGCAGACTTTCCGCTAAGTCAGCAGTCACCGCGATAATGTCATCACGCTCACGTGCGAGTTCAGTTAAGGCCTCACCGTACGCTTGTCTAGTAGCTTTCATCTCTGGCTCACTCATAGCGTTAGGCTAAATCCTTCTTAGCTTGTTCGTATTCATCGTCCTTGATTGCGCCCGCGTGCCAATGCTCACTGTTTTCCATAAATGACACGCCCTGCCCTCGTACTGTCTGCGAAATGATTACGCTTGGCTTGTCCGCCTTCTTTGCTTGTTCGATCGCGGAATCGATTTCGCCTAGGTTATGGCCATCAATCTCTTGGACATCCCAGTTAAAGGCGCGGTATTTATCTGCAATCGGGTCGAGACCTGGCATGACTTCTTTGGTCCAGCCATCAATCTGCATTTGGTTCTTATCGATAATGGCAATCAGGTTATCCAGCTTTCGCTTCGGTGCGTACATAACTGCCTCCCAGGTGGATCCTTCCTCTTGCTCGCCATCACTCATCATGACAAAGACCGTGTTTGGCATTTTCTTCAGCTTCAATCCAAATGCCAGCCCGATACCCACGGATAACCCTTGTCCTAGACTGCCACTGCTTACTTCAACGCCGGGCAGCGAACCACGATGTGGGTGTCCTTGCACGCCGGCATCAAGCTGTCGCAGGTTCTGCAACTCGGCGACGGGGAAGTAACCGCGGTCGGCCAGTACGGAGTACCACCCTGGGCAAGCGTGACCGTTGCTCAATACAAAGTAGTCTCGCTTTTCGTCCGTCGGGTTCTTGGGATCGTGTTTGAGGTGACCACCGTAGTAGAGCGACACCAACACGTCCATTGTCGATAGGGCGCTGCCTGGATGCCCCGACTGCGCCGCAAAACACGCGTCAATCGCGAGCCGCCGCAATTCTTTAGCTTTTTCTGCCAACTCTTGGTTATTCATACCTCATCATACTTATCGTACTATCGAGCCCAAGGCCAGCCCGTTAGTGGGGAAAACTATTCGAAATTCATTTCTGCCTCCGCTAGCGATGGGTATACAGCATCTTTTTCCGACAGCGTCGGATCTTCAATCGGCCACTCAATGCCCAGTGCCGGGTCATTCCAGATAATTCCCCGTTCATGCTCCTGAGCATATTCCTTTGTGTTGTAATAGATGAGCTCGGCACCATCGCCCAGCACGGCAAAGCCGTGTGCGAAGCCAACCGGTACATACACCATAGTGTGTTCAGCGGCCGTCAGCTTCGTACCAACCCACTTGCCGAATGTCGGCGAGCTCTTGCGCACGTCAACGGTTACGTCAAAGATCTCACCGGAAATAACGCTGACTAATTTTCCTTGTGCGTGCGGATCGAGTTGATAGTGCAAACCGCGCAACACATTAGCTCCACTCTTGGAGTGGTTGAATTGCACGAACTGCTCATCAATGCCGCCTTCTTTAAAGGCTGACTCCTTGAATATTTCCAGAAAGAATCCACGGTCGTCCCCGAACACGTCTGGGGTTATCAAAACCACGTCTGGTATTTCCAGTGGTTCAAAAGTAAATGCCATGTATACAGTTCACCATATCGGCTCTCTAGCTTCAAAGCCAGATTATTTCTGATGATGGGAAAGAAAGTCGTCCAAGGCCTGCCTGGCATCTTCGGGTGACAATACTTCACTTTCGTCGGCGAAAAGCTGTGGGCGAGTAGCCTTGATGGGTGTATTCACACTGCTAGCCCGAGCCGGGATCGCAATACGAGCTAACCGGCGACGCTGCTTGCTCAACACATTCACATGAACCATAGTGAACACTCCCGCACCGAGCACGGCCAAGAAGAAAAGTTGACGATCAGGCACGGCGAAGGCCACACCGGACGCTATTCCGACGGCAGCACCTAACACCAGCCACGCTAGAGTGCGCAGCTGGCGACGATCTGCCTGTTGCTTGGTCTCGTACATAAGCGAATAACTGTACTGCCGTAGCGCCTCTAGGGCAAGCAGGAACTTGACGACCCCCTTTTCGTGGCCGATGGTCAGGTCAGTACACTTCACACCAACAAGGCCACCAGCGTACAAGGGGGACCTCATGTTACGCATATGCTCACTCTTTCGCCTGTCAGCTATTCCAGCTGACGGCTGGGTATCACCACAGCCCCATCTGACGAGGCAGCGTCAAGTCTCTTTGTCTTCCTGTTTATCTGCTTTCACCTCCATTGCGTCATCACATTGATTTATGGCGTACTGGCCATCAATGAGCTCAAAACGCTGATCATCTTTGCCAAGAACCCGCCCCCACAAAACCAGGGCCTTGAGGCATGTCACAAACTGATAATCAGGGAGTATCGAAGGGTCTGCTCGCATGCAACCCTGCTGTTCGTGCTCAGTTTCTTGTTTAAGCTTCTCTTTGCAATTGAACTGGCACCACTTCATCTACTCGCAAATGGACTGCTCCTGTGGCAGCACATTAAGTACTCACACCGCGCCGAGAAACGGATAAAAATGTTGAGCCTTGCCCAAGAGAATAACCAGAACTAGCCCTATTATTGATAGGGTTCTTTTTTATGTAATGGGTTTACTTCTTGAACACGGCTAGGTACGCGTCCGTTGGTATCTCAACCTTACCGCCCTTCGCCAGTTTCTGCTTACCCTTCTTCTGCTTTTCTAACACCTTGCGCTTCCGCGTCACGTCGCCACCGTACAGTCCTGCCGTAACATCTTTGCGCAGTGCCGACATGGTCTCGCGAGCTACCACGGTGCCACCCACAGCAGCCTGGATCGGCACGGCAAATTGCTGACGTGGGATGACGTCTTTGAGCTTATGAACAATCCGCTTACCCAGCGCCTCTGCCTTATGACGGGTAACAATGATCGACAAGGCCTCAACGGGATGGTGATTAACCAATACTGTCAGCTTTACCACGTCCGCTCGTTGCCATTGCCCTAACTCGTAACTTAAGCTGCCGTAACCAGACGTGGCCGACTTGAGTTGGTCATAGAGGTCAACGACAAGCTCGCGCAGCGGCATCCGATATTCTAGTTGGACACGATCAGCATCGAGATGGTCTTGTTTTAGTAGATCCCCCTCATGCTCTTTCATAAGCTCGAACACCGCACCTAAATATTTTGATGGTGTGAGTAGTGTGATATTCGCGTATCGCTCTTCGACTCGATCAATATGTGTCGGGTCAGGAAATTGAGCCGGTGTCGTCACTTCGTTTTCCTCGCCGCGCATGTTCCATACTTTGTACGCAACGCTGGGAGCAGTAACAACAAGATCAAGATTAAATTCACGCTGCAATCGCTCCTGGATTATCTCGAGATGCAACATGCCAAGGAACCCACACCGAAATCCTTGCCCCAGAGCCTCATTACGCTCCTCGGTAACTTGCAGGCTGGCATCATTCAATATCAGTTGGTCCATCGCTTCTCGCAGTTGCGCAAGGTCATCTCCCTGACGGGGAAAAATACCGGCGTACACTTTCGGCTGCGGAATGGAAAAGCCGGACAGCGCTTCAACCTTTGCTTTCGAACTGGCCAGCGTAATGGTGTCGCCCACTCGCGCGTTGCGCACTTCTTTGAGGCCCGTCGCGATATAGCCGATCTCCCCTGCTTGCAGCTGCTTGCTTGGCTGCCAGCTTGGTGCAAAAGTGCCTACTTCTACGGCTCGGTCCGAGACGTTGGTTCCTAAGAAGGCTATCTCATCCCGCGCTTTGATCGAGCCCTCGAAGACGCGGACATACGCAACTACTCCTTTGTAATCATCGTAGAAAGAGTCAAAAATGAGCGCCCGCAGGGGCTTGCCTTCAGGTTGCTGGGCTGGTGCAATGCGCTGCGCCACTGCATCTAATACTGCCTCCACGCCCTCGCCTGTCTTCGCGGAAATTTTAAGAATGTCATCTGCGCTACCACCAAGAATCTTCAGTATTTCTTCTGTTACCTTCGGTACGTCGGCCGCCGGTAAATCAATCTTGTTTAGCACGGGGATTATCTCTAAGCCCTGCTCTACCGCCAAGTACAGATTGGCCAAGGTCTGTGCCTGGACACCCTGGCTAGCGTCGACCAACAGGATCGCTCCTTCTACTGCCTGCAAGCTGCGACTTACTTCATATTGAAAATCAACGTGTCCAGGTGTGTCGATTAAATTCAGTACATCGTCCTGCCACTTCATGCGCACTGGTTGCAGCTTGATGGTGATCCCCTTTTCTCGCTCCAATTCCATGGAGTCGAGTAACTGCTCTTTCATTTGCCTGGCCTCAACCGTGCCAGTTAACTCGAGCATGCGATCAGCCAACGTGCTCTTGCCGTGGTCGATATGCGCGATAATGCAAAAATTATAGATGTTACTCATAGATCTAAATAAGGTGCTAGCCTAGCACTTCTGGCCCAATTACGCTATTGCTGGCCGTTTTTTATCAGTCTCCTCTGCTTTGACCTTCTTGGCTAAGTAGTTGATGGCGAGTGGTCCTACAAACGTAGTCACCACACTTAAGAGTACTAACACGGTCACAACCGACTGGCTTAAGAGACCCATTTCAAATCCCGTAAAGGCAACGGCTAGAGTCGTAGTTAGACTCGGTGTCGTAGCCACGCCCACCAGCCAACTCTCGGTGTTGGTAAATCCGATCACTCGCGCTGCTAGCCAACCACTGACCAGCTTGCTGGCAATAGACCCGCCGATTATCGCCACCGCTAGTAAGACAGCGCCCTTCACCTCAAAGAAGACCTGCAAGTTTGTCTTGGTACCAATTAAGACGAAGAAAATCGGGATAAAGAGTCCATAGCTGATGGCCCGTAGTTTTTCCTTAAGCAAACGACTACGAACAGAGTCGGATAGCAAGATGCCCGCGAAGAAGCCGGCGATAATAGTGTGCAGGCCAAGTAGTTCGAAAATGATAACGATGCCAATCAACATGGCGAAGACCAGCCGCAACTCTTGCTGAAATAGGTCGGCCCTGCGCCCGGTGTAGGAGAACAACATACGTAACCAGGGAATAGCGAACCGCAATCCTACCAACACCAACAAGAGCAGCGGGTAAAATATGATTAGAGGAATGTTGCTAGTCGGGCTTACTGCCTGCAGCAAGACTGACAGCGCCAACAGACTGACAATATCTTCGATGATGGTCGCGGCGATGGTCGTGTTGCCTAGTCGCGTAGAAAAGATGCCGTTGGCTTCGAATGAAGGCACCACAATCGCGACGGAGGTTGAAACAAAAATGATCCCCAGCAAGATAGCGCCGAGTGGATTTAAGCCCATTACGGTACCGATCATCGCACCCACACCAAAGGGAATAACGCTGTTAGCGACACCTAAGATCCCAACTTCTTTCAATCGATGGCGTACGCTTTCTATTCGGGTCTCAAGTCCCGCCATGAACATCAAGAAAACCAAGCCTATCTCACCGAGCAGTTCGAGCGTGGGACTAGACTGCAACACGTTAAAGCCAAACGGGCCGATTACCATACCGCCGAGTAGCAATGCGACGACCCAGGGCAAGTGCAAGCGGTTAAACAAAGCCGAAAAAAAGACAGCCGCAAATAAAACAACGAAGAAGGATATGAACTCAGTCACGCATTTAAGTATATCAGGTCGCCAAAAAAACCAGCGATCCTTTTAGATACGGCCGTTTTTTCCTACTCTTTTAACTCAACACCCTTCCAAAAGGCGACGTAGTCCTTGATGTTGGCGGCTGCTGGGCTGGGACTCGGATAATACCAAGCGGCGTCTTCGTTTTGCTGTTCATCCACAGTGATAGTGAAATAGCAGGCCTCTCCTTTCCAATGACACGTGCTGCGCATCTCACTGGCTGACAAATAATCGCGGTTTAGCGAGCTGGGCGGGAAATAATGATTGCCTTCGACGACAAGCGTGTCATCACTATCTGCTAGTACTTGGTTGTTCCAAATGGCCTTCATGACACTATCGTATAAAGCCTTAAGTAGTTGCGCAATGTTTAAATAACTCACCTAAACGCCTCAAACGCTCGATTGAGCCGTTATTTGCTCACTAGTCGACCATCCCCTCAAAACGAGGGGTCTCCACTCCGGGACTAAGGCGATCACGTTTAGTCGGTAGATACCGCCTGATAGCTACCAGCTCATCGCATTTGAGCAACATACACAGCGCCACATAGGTCAGCCCGCCCGCCCCAAACGTGACCACGAGCTGCACAAAGACTCCCCAACCTCGTTCCATATCAACCAGCGATGCTACGGGGACCTTGAGGAGCTGCAACACCATGCCACCCAATACAGCTGCGACGGTAATCTTAAGCAGGCTGAGTACGACGACCTTATCGTCAAAATCACCCAGCCGGTAGTGCAGCATGGTCAGCAGTAAGAATAGATTGAGGATTGCCGCCAGTGAGAAGGCCAGTGCCAGGCCCTGAATACCCATAATCGGTGCCAACCAAATAGCCAGCGCGATATTGGTTACGATACTGATGACTGATATCGTGACCGGAATGATGGTGTTTTGCTGCACGTAGAACGCTCGCGCCAGCAGCGGAATCGTGGCTTGGGCAAACAAACTAATTAAGAGCACTCCAAATGTCTCAAAGGTGAGGATTGTGTCTTCCCAGTCGAAAGCACCAGCCCCGAACAGCACGCGAATGAGCTGCGCTCGTAGCAGATAAAAGAAGATGGAGATGGGTATAACGAAGAATAAAATATAGCGGAACGTCTTCGTCAGCGTTCGCTTGAACTGCTTCTCTTGCTTCCGCGCCACTTGCTCAGCGAGAGTCGGAAAGGCCGCTTGGGCAAAGGCAATGCCAAAAATACCGATGGGTAAACTTTGCACGTTGTTAGCCAAGTGGAAGACAGAGATGCTGCCGGCGGCTAGGGTTGAGCCAATGATCGTAACAATAAAGAGATTAACTTGCTGACCGGACAAGCCAAAAATTCGCGGCAGGATCATGCGACGCAATTTACGCACGTCACCACTCGACCACATCACGCGCGGTCGCCACCGATAACCAGCGTTGATCACACTCGGAATTTGTATCCCAAAGTGCAGGGCCGCTCCTAAGACGACTCCCCAACCTAAGCCAGCTACGCCAAACAACGGGACCAAGTACAATACGCCAATGATAATACCGACGTTGTATAGGATTGGAGCCAAGGCATAGGCCACGAAGCGCTTGAAGGAATTCAGAATTCCGGACACCACAAAGCTCATGGCCAAGAAGAGCGGCTGCAGGGCCATGATTCGCGAGAGCAGAATGGTGGTAGCTAGCTTCTCTCCCGAAAAACCGGGAGTGATGATTGGCACTAGCGCCGCCGCAAAAATGACGTAGAGCAGACATAACACAATGACTGCTATCAAGACCAAGTTTAAGACCGAGTTGGCGAAGTCAAAGGCTTGGTCTTCTGCTTTTGCGTTTTTCTGCACCAGCTTCTCCGTAAACAATGGGATGAACGCCGCCGACAGGGCGCCAACCACTACCAGGTTAAAAATGAGGTCTGGCAACCGAAAGGCAGCCACAAAAGCGTCGAAGGTATCCCCTGCTCCAAACGTAGTGGTCAGTACACGTTCGCGTAGTAATCCTACTAGCCGGGAAGCTAAGGAGGCGGTCCCAAGTATGAGAGCCGCCGACACTATTTTTTTACTTGTTCCGTTTGCCACTGCCATATGCTTACTCCTAATTCTTAGTCCAGACGCCACCGATAACTATGTCTCGCGTCAGGTTTCCTCGATACGTTACTTGATTTTGCGCCGTCTGGGTAATCCCGTCTTGCGGCACAGTATGACTTAAGACGCTGCCATCGGGAAGTCGCATCTCCACCCGCAACGTGCTACGTGCATCGCCTGGCTGCTTAGCCACATACACGCTGAACGTCTTGGCCGGATCAACGAAATTAGGCGCGGCCACCTTGGTAGCGAGGCGATATCGATAAAACAGGATAGTTGTCTCTCCCGGTTTGGTAATCGTCCAGTTAGCCAATGTCTGGTACCCAGCTTCTCGACCGACCACGGTACCGGAACTATGAGCCTGTTGGGTGCGCTGCCACTCAGCAACATCAGGATCCGCCACTAGCTCCACCGGCAGCTGTTCGAACGTGTGCCTTGGCACGTCCGCAGCAGGTGTGAATCCACGCGCCTCTAGGAGCGTCGCCCCCGCAGGTACCAGCACCCGTTGGTAGATTACGTTGTCTTTATACGCTGGGTTCTCACCATCGGGGTACTCAAGCGGCAAGGCTTCGGTCGGACCGTTATGCGTCCGGCGGATGGTAACCGTTGCTTCAACGACACCGTCACCCTGTACACTGGTGCGATAGTCGATCTCCTGGTCAACAAATTGGTCGCTTTTATGTCCGCCGATATTCGAATTAATAACGCTCAATAAGCCGGGGTGTTCTTCCGGCAGCGCGCCGTCCCAGCCCAGTCGGGCAATACGAGCAGCCTCGTCTTCATCGCGCAGCCAAACTAACATATCCTTTTCTTGTAGCAACCGAGTGAATATGCCCAGTACGGCCAGCGGATCGCGCCCTTCGCTCGCCAGGACACGATTGAGTAATATCGGCGTCAGGTCAGCCAGGAACTGCTTGGGCCGATTGAGCTCTTTATCGTAAAAATAAGTGACTTGCTCCTGCGTCACAGCGGCGAAGTTATCGGCCGTAACTGTCACATCGTACGTCGGCATCTCAATAGGGCCAGTAATCTCTAACATGCCCTGCAACACGTCAGGCGTGAGCGCAATCACCCCGTCGACTGTCGAACCACCTTCTTGCTCAAAAAAGTCGGCGATCTTCCGGGCGCTGACCGTATAATCGATAAACCAGTTGGCATCGCGTAGGTACCACCGATCAGTAATTGGCGTCAGCGGGTCAGGGGGTGCAATGAATTCCTTCAGTTGCCCGTCGGGATCGTAGACGGTCTGAACATCGATATCTTCCAGCACCCCTCGATCAACATGCACCAGCCCGATGCTCCCAATGAAGCCGCCAGTGGCCCGCAACTCGTGGTTATTTTGGAACACGAGTAAATACTCACGCTCAC
>NZCO01000017.1 GCA_002686445.1 bacterium
ATACCTTCAGGTGTCATGAGCGAGGCCACCATTGACTGTGCATTAAGCCAGTTCACATAGGCTGACTCGAACAGCGCAACCATGTCGTCCTGCAAAATACTCAGCAGGTGCGTGACGATTCTCGGCAATTCGACGTTGGCGTCCCTACCTTTGCCAGCTAGTCTTACCGCCTTCAGCCGACCGTAATTCAACCCAGTTAGACGACCTTTGACGCAGAGTACACTGGGCAACCAGCGCCACTGCTCGTTGACACACACTCGGAGACTCGGGTGTGCTTCGGCCAAACCCATAATCGCCGCACATTCGTCGGCAGTCATAGCCAACGGATTTTCGACCATGACGTGACAACCCGCCTCAAGCGCCAGCTTGATTCCAGGGCATCGGTATCTCCACGGCGTCGCCATCACCAGTATGTCCAGCTGTGCTTTCGCCAGCATCTCCGGCAAGTTCTGATATAAATGATCAGTAAAGCGATCGTTACCATCGTTGAGGAAACGAAAGCTAACTGCCGTTGACTCGTCGCAGACTGCCACAACATCGGCGTCACCAAGGGCTTCAACAAACTTCAAGTGTGCCACGCCTTGCGGTCCTAGGCCCAAAATACCAACTCGCTTATCTTGCATCTTGAGTGCCTCCTTCCGTATTGAAGAGAACGTCTTTTTTCACTATGTGGCACCCGGTGCCAGCCTTATTGAATACTACTTTGCGGCGACTCGGTCAAGCACCGGTACAGCTTGGACCGCTCCAGCTACAGCATCCGCCACGCCAGGGGTAAACGGCCCTGGAATTATTTGCTCGGCAGAGGCAACAGGAACTAACGCCGCCAAGGCGTGCGCTGCAGCTACTTTTATGTCATCCGTAATCCGCTGCACCCCCGCATCAAATGCTCCGCGAAAGATCCCAGGGAAGACGAGCACGTTGTTAAGCTGATTGGGAAAATCGGATCGTCCAGTGGCGACAATGGCTGCCCCGCCCGCTACTGCTTCCTCGGGCATGATCTCTGGCTCCGGGTTCGCCATCGCAAAGACGATACCTTGATCCGCCATTACTTGAATGTCAGCTGCGCCCAAGATACCGCCACGTGAAACGCCGATAAACACATCCGCACCAGTTAACGCGTCACGTAAACTACCGCTGATGTTGTTTTGGTTCGTAATCTCGAGCAAGCGCCGCTTACTCGGGTCTAGATCTTCTCGATCAAGACTCAAGATACCGTGACTGTCTGTGACAACCAGCTCACCAACCCCGTACCTATGCAGCAGCCTCGCTGTGGCAGTACCTGCCGCACCCGCCCCGGTTATAACGACGCGAATGTCAGATCGCTCCTTGCCGACTACTTTTAGGGCATTAATCAGGCCGGCTAAGACCACGATGGCTGTGCCGTGCTGGTCGTCATGGAAAACAGG
Source organism: bacterium (assembly GCA_002686445.1). Classification (GTDB taxonomy): domain Bacteria; phylum Patescibacteriota; class Andersenbacteria; order UBA10190; family UBA10190. The sequence continues at coordinate 1,407 of NZCO01000017.1, forward strand.
AATATCTAAGGCTTCGATAAGTCGCTCTTCAATTTCGAAACAGCGAGGCGCGGCAATGTCCTCAAGATTAATGCCGCCAAAGGTCGGGGCGATATTAATCACAGTCTCAACAAATTCATCGACATCTTGTGTGTTTATGGCAATGGGAAACGCCGTTACATCCGCAAACTCCTTAAACAGGGCGGCCTTGCCTTCCATAACCGGCAGCGCAGCAGCGGGGCCTATATCACCAAGGCCAAGTACGGCACTACCGTCAGTAACTACCGCCACCATACGTCGCGAAGACACTACGTCCGCTGCTGCTACCCGCCCATCAGCCACCGCACGACTCACTTCAGCTATACCTGGTGTGTAGGCAAGTGATAGTTCCTCCTGATTAGTAACAGGCATCGTAGGCACCACATCAAGTTTGCCACCTGACTGCTGGTGGCGTTTCAGACTTTCGGTGTAGTAATCCATGTTGCCCATGGTACGACAGCACCATAGGATAGAACAATGACTATGACTCACGAACTTGGCAGTACTGGCTTAATGGTTTCCCCCGTCGGTTTGGGAACTGTTGAAATAGGGCTGGCCTATGACATTGAAGATGCGTCTCTGCCGTCAGAGACTGAGGCGGAAACCATCTTAAAGTCAGCAATTGAGCTGGGCATTACCTACATCGACACCGCCCGAGGCTATGGCCTTGCTGAAGAGCGGATCGGCAAGTCAGGCATTGCTAAGCAGGACGGGGTCGTCATCGGCACCAAGTGCGGTCAATTTTTAGAGCAAGGCGAAGATCCACATGGTAGACAACTGGCGGAGCGCATCCATGACGAAGTAACGACCAGCCTGAAATTACTGCAAACTGATTCGCTACAGCTGGTCCAGCTACATGGAGGGAGCAAGGAGCAAATTGAGCGCGGAGAACTAGTCAGCGTAATGCAGGGACTTAAGGAAGATGGATTAGTGCAGCACGTAGGTATCGCTGTCCGGGGTGAGGAGGCAGCGCAGGCAGCACTCGATAATGGTTTTTTTGAGACAGTACAGCTGGCCCATAGCATCTTGGACCAACGTATGGCCCCAGCGGTGTTATCTAATGCTAGCGCCCACAACATTGGCGTTATCAACCGGTCTGTGTTGCTCAAAGGCGCGCTGACTCCGAAGCGCTCGGCATTGCCAGATGACCTCGCGCCATTGGTAGCGGCGGCTGATGCGGCGGAGGCAATTGCTACTGCGGCCGGTCTCGATTTGCCTACGTTGGCCCTGCGCTTTGTCTTCTCCAATCCAGCGGTAACGACCGCGTTAATCGGTACTATCAAGCCCCATCACTTAGAATCGGCTTTAGCCGCCGCGGCAGCAGGACCATTGCCAGATGACATCATATCTGAGCTACAAAAAATCGGGCTCACTGACCCGAAACAGGTGGACCCAAGTAATTGGCCCACTACCTAACGCGACCGCCAACCTGCATCAACAACTAGCGTTTCTCCAGTCATGCCGCGTGAGGCAGGAGAGCAAAGGAATACGAGCGCGTCTGCGACTTCTTCAGGTGTATTCATGCGATCCAAAGACGTGTGTTCCTTATACTTATCGACAAACTCATCATCGTGCTCGTTAAAGACGCCACCGGGTGCCAGCGCGTTCGCTCGAATCCCATCGACACCAAACTGTGAGGCGATCTGACGAGTCAGCATGATTAAGCCAGCTTTGGTAATAGCGTAATCAATTGGCTTCTCAGTTCCGACTGGGTACACCTCTTTGCGTGGCGGTGTCACCCCATAGAACGAGGCAACATTCACTATCGTGCCCCCACCCGCAGTTTTCATCTGTCGTACCGCAGCTTTACACACCCGCCAGGCGCCCAGCAGGTTTACGTCCACGCTCCCCTGCATAGCTTCTTCCGGGTAGTTCGTAAACTCCAACTGGTTCTGCTCGGCCTTGGGATCAAACTTCGGGTCCCGAGCCGCATTGTTTATCACAACATCAATTTTTCCGTGCTCCGCAACAACTCTGGCGAACGCATCATCAATCGACTGTTGATCAGTCACATCCATAACAACATCCGCGTCAGCAAGATCGGTCACGACTACAGTAGCTCCCGCAGCAGTCAACGCCTCAGTAAAGTAGCCGCCTAAGAAACCAGCGCCACCAGTAATTAGAATGACGGCATCTTGTAGATTAGTTGTGGGAGCCATACTTATTTTCCCCGTGCCGAATCAATCGCTGCCTGCAATCCATGGACAGAATATTGGTCTTGGTACTGGACGCCGTTAATATACAAAGTTGGCGTGCCACGAACACCGAGAATGTTGCCATCTGTTCTGTCGTCACCAACTTCGCTGCGATATACCGCTTCATCCAACTCACTGGTAAATCTAGACACGTCTAGACCCACTGTTCCAGCATGAGTGATCAAGTCGTCTCGAGTAAGTTGCGACTGATTTTCAAATAAGAGGTCATGATACTCCCAGAACTTGCCTTGCGCGTTAGCTGCGAGTGACGCTTCCGCAGCACCTTGGGCAAACTCATGTATCTGCGTCAGCGGGAATTGGCGAAATACAAAACGGACGTCTGGGTTTGCTTCTTTCACTAATTCCAGCACGGGATGTAGCGACCCACAGGCGGGGCACTGAAAGTCAGCAAATTCGACAACAGTCACAGCGGCGTCTGCTGGTCCAGCGAAAGGACTATGTGCGCGGACTAAGCGCTCACTATCAACGACTTCATCCACACTACCTGCTGGTGCGTTACCTCGCCCGGCGAAGAACCCGCCCGCAACAATGATCAGAATAGTAACGGCAAGTACGCCGATGAGCGTTTTAGTCTCTGTTGTTATTTCCATGGTTTAAACCATACAAGCAGAAACGCCACCAGGGCAAGTAGCGCACTAACCACACACCACATACACCACGCGTCGATGACAAATGCCTCTATGTACGTGAGTCCAGCCGATACCACTAAACCAGCGGCGGTTAGGAGCGATAAGGGCCAACGAATCCATGACCGATTAACTGGCGTTGCCATCAATGCTGACACCGCGAGTAGTAGGTAGAACAACAGCCCATAGGCAGGAGTTGGAACACCGAGAAACGAAGCGTACTGGCTGGCGCGTACCGTGTCGCAGCCATGGCCCACCCCACACTCAATTGGTCCGCCCGAGGTGTACGTGACAAACAGGTAGCCGGACACGAGCAACCCAAGCACGGCGATTAAAAAAAGTGGGATGCGCATGAATCTAGATTAAGCACGCTTGCGCGCGACTACCACCATGCCGGTCGAGGCGATCCACGGCGAAATGAGATTGGCGATGGTCTTTACCGTCATGCCCGCAATGTTCAGTTGATACGGCTCCTTACCGCGTAAGAACTTGAAATCAATCCACAGCCCGTAATGGCTGCCCGGGGTAGGCAGGTCATGCGGAGCAACGGCCTCCACGTCGAAGCCAGCCGCCTTAATACCGCGCACGAACGAACTTCGGTCAAACAAATAGTTAGCAAACGTGGCTTCTCTGCCCGCAGCAGATAGCAGTAGGTGCTGTAGCCGCTTCAGTGGAATATATAGCAGTCGCCGGAGCGTATTTACTATGGGCACTTCGATAAACAAGAATCCGTCATCGCGTAAGACACGATGCATCTCTTTGAGCGATTCCGAGACGGTGCCATCCTGATACTCCAGTAAGCCCACCGCCAGTAGTCCATCAAAATTGTTGTCGACGTAGGGCAAGCGGTTAGGCTCCCCAACCTTTAACTGCAAGTCCGGACTATATTCAGTCAGCGCGCGAATAACGCGGGCGGCGCTATCAATACCCTGCACCGAATATCCTTCCTCGTGGAGAAACAGCACCCAGCCGCCAATGCCACAACCAACATCAAGATAGTTGCCGCTGCGCACTAACTGCTTTTCTAAGAGCGGCCAAAATCCTTGCTGGCGAAACTGATCACTGCTTTTACCTGCAATATGCGACTGCGCATATTTGTCCTCCCAATGCTGTTTGGGATCGAATCCAGGAGCGTAGAATTTTTTTAGTCTATACATATATAAAGCCTAGTGGGTTATGGGTTTCACCTCAACGTAAATATGGTTTGAGGTGCTCCATCGCCTGCAGAAACCCACGGCCACCCCGTAAATGTCCCTGCCAGATTTCGGGCACCATCGTGTTGGTATAGTTCTGCAGTGGCGCCAGGACCGCCTTCCAGTCAATGTCCCCCTCCCCAATTTGCAGACCTTCGTCGCCAATGCCTGCCCCATCAGCAATGTGTAGGTGGGCAATGAACGGAGCCAGTCGCTTTACCGTGTCAGCCAGGTCGACAGTAGCCGCATTACAAGCTAGCGCGGCGTGTGAGGTATCAAAACACATTCGATATTTGTGTTGGCGCAAAAATGTTTCAATCTCTTCCCCCAATAAGAAAATGTTGCCGACCCACTCGCCGCCAAACACCCACGGTCGCGGCGGTAGGTTTTCTGGCAGCAGTTCAACACCATCGGCCTTGGCTGACAGCTCGGCCAATGTGATCGCAAAGCGATCAAGTAGACGCTGAGGATCACTATCCGGCTCCAGGGTAATACCGCCGGGATGAATGATCAGCTTGGGTGTGCCAACGAATGACTCTCCGAGTCGCTTGGTAAGCTCAACGGCACGGTGCAACGTCGACCGACTGACAGACAGTACGTCGGGATCTGCCGAAGAGGGATCAAGATAGGTGCGATGCATGTATTCGGGGGCGTGGACCACTAGCTCCTGTGCGTAACTACCCTGTGGCAACGGCTCGTCTAGATCTTTATCACTTAAGTGAAACTCGAAGACTTTCGGTCCGTACGGTAGATAGCGCTGAAAGTCCTCGTTGACCCGCACGACCGGACCCCATTTCCATGAGATGTCCGTCCCAGTGAAATTTTCTAGAATACTATCCGCTGATAGGTCGTCTTCGGTAATCGCATCCCCGGGAAAGATGTCCCTTGGCGCCACGAGGTCGACTACTTCTTGCATGCGCTGCGGCGATACTCCCTTTGCCGGGCTTTTGGTACTGAGCATCTCGCGCGTTATGCTCGTTCCCTCTGGAATAGTCGTCGCGGCAACTATGCTTTTGCCCAGTATTTCGCGATTCATGATCTCGGCTCGCGTCATTATCTTCTTGCCAGTTCCTAAGGCCTGCGTGATCTCACGGATACCGACCACCAATGCCTTAAATTCAACGGGGTCGAGACTGGCTTTGTGATCGGGTCCATCCAGAGTCTTATCCACGGTTAAATGGCGCTCTACGATAGTCGCCCCACGTGCGACTGCGGCGTGCGTCACCGCGATGCCGCGCTCATGGCCAGAATAGCCTATCGGTACGCCACGCTCGGCCAGTGCATCCATATATTTCAAATTCACCTCGTCGAACGGCGCGGGATAGGTGTTGTTTGCGTGTAATAACGCGAATTCAGCGCCCAGCTTTTCCATCAGCGACACGGCATGATCGACTTCCTCTTGCTTACTCATGCCCGTGGAGAGGATCATGGGCTTTCCAGTAGCCGCCAGTAGCTCGAGCAATTCGTCATTCGTCATGTCCGGCGAGCCGACCTTGTAGAGCGGAATGTGCAACTGTGCTTCGACTTCTTTGAGGCTGACTGGATCCCAGGGATTCACCAGGAAGATAATGTCTTTCTTCTGGGCATAGGCCTCAAGTTCTACAAAGGCCGCCGCGGGTAATTCAAATTCCTTGAGCAACGGGATGAGGTATTGATACTTCTGCTCGTATTTGTTCGGATTCGCCAGCACCTTTTCCTGATACACCTCAGCTAAATTACGACGTTGGAACTTCACCGCATCAGCCCCCGCTGCGACTGCACCATCGATTATCTGTTTAGCTCGGCTGACGCTGCCATTATGGTTCAAACCGCCCTCAGCAATAACAAACACGGGATGTCCCGAGCCTATACTCCGATCGCCTACTGTCAAAACCTTGGTCGACATTGCTAGTGGTTATAATACAGCACTTGCGTGCCTGTCGAGGGTGATTATTAGCTCGCGCGTAGGACACAACGTGCCGGGGCGCCATCGAGATCCCACTTAATGGGCAAACACAGCAGTTCATACGTACCAGCGTCCACCTCCGCCAGCCACAGCCCTTCAACGATAACGACGTTATTATCAATAAGTATTTCGTGCACCTGGTTTTTCGTGCCCCGTTTGCGAATCGAGAGGGCGTCCAAGCCAACTAACTGCAAGCCCCGAGCCACGCACTCTTCGGCAGCAGAATCATCCAAAGCCACGAAATCATCGTCGAATGTGTTCGGATCCCTGTTAGAGTTGCGTGTCTTAAAGAGAACGCGAGACTGAGTCGTCTCGGGAATGTCAGCAGCGGTAATAACCGATTCCAGATGAGACACGTCAACCACTTCACACTGCCCGTTCATCTGCGATAGGTCGTAGGTCAACGCCCCGGGCCCATCGGCATGAATATGGTGCGGTGTATCGATGTGCGTACCGGTGTGGGTGCCCAGCGTAACTTTGGACAGTGTGTTTTTTCCCTCGCCTGCTTCTTGCAACAACTCAAACTCAACGGCAGCGTTATTAGGATAGATAGCCATGTCAGGACTGATCTCCCGAGTAATATCTAGCAGTTGTGTATCGTCATTCACACCTTAATTGGTACACTAGTACGATGGATCGAGCGAGTGACGACGCTACCGCATTAGTAATTTTTGGTGGCACCGGCGACCTGGCAGAAAAAAAGCTGCTGCCAGCGCTGTTTCACTTACACAAAAATAAGTACCTACCGGAGCAATTTCGTATCCTCGGCGTATCGCACGACGATCACACCATAGACTCCTACCGCAAGTTCGTGGCTGATTCGATCAGCGAACGGATGCACAGTCATACCCCCGAGGAGCTAGCGGCATTCGTTGCGATCGTGGACTATGTAGAAGGCTCGTTTGAAAACGATGCGCTGTATAGTTCTTTGGCCGAACACCTCGAGACACTCGATGACTCGAAGTTCGACACCTGCGCCAATAAGCTTTTCTATTTGGCAGTGCCACCGAACCGCTACGAACTTATTTTCGAACGACTGGCGGCCTCCGGCTTAACCATTCCCTGCGGTGGTGAGGAGGGATGGACTCGCGTGCTGGTCGAGAAACCATTTGGTCGGGACCTTATGACCGCTCAGACACTCGACAAACAGTTAGGAAAATTGTTCCAGGAGGAGCAAATTTTTCGAATTGATCATTACTTAGCAAAAGAGACTGTCCAAAACATCATCACGTTCCGCTTTGCCAACGCGCTGTTTGAGCCCGTCTGGAATGCGAAAAACATCGAGCATGTGCACATTCTGGTATCCGAAGACGGTGGCGTAGGTGAACGAGGATCATTTTATGAAGATCTCGGCGCTCTGCGCGACGTTGGACAAAATCACTTACTACAAATGCTCGCACTGGTGGCTATGGAGGACCCGGGCAAGCTTGATCCGGGATTGCTGCGATCCGCTCGCGCGACAGTGCTCGAAGATTTAAAACCCACCACTAAACACGATATCAAGCAACACGTAGTACGTGGTCAATATGATGGCTATCGTGATATAGATGATGTCGCCGACGCTTCAGGCATTGAGACATTTTTCCGCATCACTGCGTTTATAGATAACAAACGTTGGGGCGGTGTCCCGTTTATTCTCGAGAGTGGAAAAAAACTCTCCGAACGGAAAGCTGAAATCACCATCACCTTCAAAGAACCGATCTCGTGTGTCTGCCCTCTCGAAGATGACCACGAGCATCGCAATGTGCTACGCATTCAGGTTCAGCCCGACGAATCTATCTCGCTTTTGTTCTGGGCCAAGAAACCCGGTCTAACGTACGAACTAGAGCCGCGCGAGTTATCATTCTCGTACCAAGACAGCGAGGCTGACACCGCGCTACCTGATGCATATGAGAAGGTACTGTACGACTGTATCCGTGGTGATCACACACTCTTTGCCTCAACCGAAGAAGTAGCCGCATCTTGGCGCTTTATTACGCCAATTTTGGACCATTGGGGAAAAACCAAATTACTGCCCTACCGCCCAGGCACAGTCGCCGCAGACATCAAGTAACATTGACAATAGTTATTTTTTGGCCATAATAGGGGCAGTTTTTAGCACTTTTCACATTCAATAACGGAGGTAAGCCGACATGGACGTATCTACAATACGCCAGCTGCACAGTTTACCCGCGCTCGTCGCCAGTGTCCTCCGCTTCGCGCAAGAGCGGTACCTACAAGGCGTACAGTTGTGGTCGCCCGTACTCGGGGAACCAGTCATGTCGCAAGACATGATTTATAAGGCGTCGACCGGCCAGTTCGTTATCAGGAGAAACCACTTTCCTGATGATATGGACATCAAGTACGTGGTGCTGTCTAGGAGAGCCCAAGAAGGAGACGGTCGCTTATCGATCGAACTCACTAAGCTCGATTTCAATCTGCTTGCCAGCACATTAGCTGGCGCGCCGGTTTCCTATGAGGGTCTCACTCTGGTGGGCCGAGAGCTGCGCTACCAAGGCACACCAATACTGAAAACTCGGACCCAGTCGCACTTTGCGCAAGCTGATGTCTGGCCACGAACGTTGATATGGACCGTGCAACCGCTTAGTTCTATGGACATTGCGCCCATAGCCCAAGTGCTCGATCTCATCTATGGCTTCAACTGCTTTGATGAACACGCTCGACCGCGGCTAGCGGACCTCGAGATGCGCCGCCAGCTTGCTAGCATGTCGAGTGCACCGCCTGCGGCGGCGGGAATTGAGCAACGGCAAGTGCAGCAGCAAGTAATGTCAATGCAACTTAAGATGGCACTGGAACAACTTGCGGTTCAAGAGCAACGGCCGGTGATGATAATGCGGCAGCGAATGGAGGTTCGTATTCTGGCGCGGCGCGTGCAGCATAGCCAAGTTCTACGGATGTCGCAGGCTGAGCTCGCCGCATATGTGCGGCGCGTGGCCACTTCAAACCCAGTCGTAGCAGTACAGCCATAACGACAACCACTGACACGGATATCAGTGGTTTTTTTCTTTAGAACGTGTTGGATATTCTCTATGGGCCAACACCTCTCCTTCACCTCTCCCCTCCCGCGGGAGAAATGGACGAGTTTGCTTAACCAGAAGTAGCCGGAATTACTAGGAGAAGTATGTCGCGGATCGGTCGGGCATGGTTCCTGCCGCAGTAGGAGAGACCGATCGAGACTAAGCGCGCTCACCACGCTGGGGTGAGCGACGCGTCTTCGAGCAGCAATCCGGCTACTTCTTCTTCACCTTATGACCGCCAAATTCATTCCGCAGTGCCGCAATCAACTTGGCAGAAAATGTATCAGGTAAACGAGATTCGAAACGCGCATACAGTGCCGCCGTGTTTACCGAGAACGGCACGGCATTATCAACTGCTTCCTTCACAGACCATCGTCCCTCGCCGTTGTCATCCACATAGCCAGCGATGTCAGCCAGGTCGCTATCATTCGCTAATGCCTTATGAGCTAGCTCAATTAAGAAAGAGCGAATGATAGTCCCCTTGCTCCACAACCTCGCAATTTTTTCCAAGTCTAAGTCGTCGTAGGACCCGTTCTTCAGTAGGTCAAAACCTTCACCAATGGATTGCATCATCCCGTATTCAACTGCATTGTGAATCATCTTCACGTAGTGACCGGCGCCAACCGGGCCCACGTGCGCGAAGGCATCATCCGCCGCCAGGTCATCGAGCAAAGCTTGTACCGAAGCGAGGTGTTTTGCATCAGCTCCAACCATTAAGGCGTAGCCAATTTCCTCTCCCGCAACTCCACCGCTGACTCCAACATCAATAAAGTGAATATCACGCTTGCCTAACCGCTGCGCGTTTTGTACTGAGTGCCGGAACTGCGAATTACCACCGTCGATAACCGTATCGCCCGGATCGAGCTGCTTCGCCAGCTCTTGTATCGTTTCGGAGACAGCATCTCCAGCCGGTACCATCAACCAAATAACCCGTGGTGCGGTCAACGATTGTACCAACTCCGCCACCGAGTCCGCTACAGTACCTCCCGCATCGGTAATGACGGCTCCAGCATCTGGGCCTGGATCGTGCGCCACGACCTCGTGGTTGGCCTTTTGCCAACGTCGCAGAATGCCGCCGCCCATCTTGCCTACGCCAATGAGTCCTACTTGCATGCCATTTACGATACCGCACCTGGTATAACGGCGCTATACCGGGTAGTAGAAAATCGATGCGTAGTAACCGCAACTACTGTCGAAAGTATATTTTCACTAGTAACGCGTACAATTGTCCAAAGCTAATGCAGGCCTGCTCGGTCCTGCCGAGCAGATCGATTTTTCACTACCTGGTATACTTAGTACATGCTTACGCTGTTTGACCACCTTAGCTTATGGGGAGCACTCTTTGGATTCGGTTTTGTATTTGGCTTTATGCTCACCTACATCATCGTAGTAGCCGGGAAAAAGCGAGTATGATCGATCTCGAAGTACTTGCTCGTGTCCTACAAGCATTAAGCTTTGTCGTGCTGTACGTCATCGTGGGCTTCGGCCCCGGTTTCGTCGTCGGGCTACTAGTGGCCAACTCTATATTCGGGCGCGGCCGACCAATTTACATGGACCTACACAAGCAAGCGATCAAAGACGCCGCCCAGCACAACGCACAGTGGCATCCATCCAACGAACGGTGGAGGTAAAGACCATGAGAGGGAAAAGGGATTTTCCCTCTCATGACGTTCGCTGCGCCTGCCGGCAGGCAGGCTGATTTTTCCCGTGACTATTTAATCACCCACCGACGCCCCTCCTACGCTGAGGAAGGAGGTGGAATTTGAATCGTCTCCCCCTCATCTGGCCGTTGGACAACCCAGTCTTTATGAGCCGCCGCGAGCTCGTTTTTGAATACATCAGCCTGGCTTGGTTCGCCATGCACCAGTAGCACCTGCTTGATTCCCTTGAAGCGACTTAAATACGAGCTCATCTGTGCGTGATCAGAATGAGCGGAGAATTCGTTAAAGACCTGGACATCCGCCCGTACATTAAACCAGTCACCATAGAGCTCCACGCGATGCGCCCCTTGCAACAACCGACGCCCTAATGTTCCCGAAGCCTGATAGCCAGTGATAAAAATCGCATTTTTTTTGTCCGATATACAGTGACGCAGGTGATGTACCACTCGTCCGGCGGTCATCATGCCCGACGCTGAGATTACTATGTACGGCCCCGGCATATTGTTCAGAGCCTTAGATTCATCAACCGACTGCGTGTATTTTAAATTGCGAAATGCCAGCGGCAAATCGTCCTTTCGGAAGTCGGTGATCGACTCTTCATCATAGACATCCCTATGATCACGAAAAACTTCCGTCAGGTTCGTAGCCAGCGGTGAATCAACAAATACCGGCAGACGAGGAATTTTTCCCTCATCAGTGAGTCTATGCAACACGTAGACGATGACTTGTGTCCGACCTAAGGAAAACGCCGGAATTATTATCTTGCCCTTCCGGTCGTACACTTCGTTGATCGAATCAGCTAGACGCACATACATTTCGTCCAACGTCTTATGTTCCTTGCCACCGTACGTGCTTTCCGCAATGACGGTGTCGATTTCTTCCTCCGGTACCTGCGGATCATAGAAGAGCGGCGTCCCGGGAGCACCAACGTCTCCGGTGTAGGCAATGCGTTTTGGCCCATCATCCGTGTCGATTTCAAGCACCGTCACCGCCGATCCTAAAATATGTCCAGCGTCGTAAAACTTTAGCTGCACTCCAGGCGCTATCGATCGCCACCCTTCACCCTCCCGCGCATACGGAACAGGCACAAAGCGGTCCATGGTGCGCGGTATGTCCTTGGTCGTAAATAGCGGCTCACGCGAATCCGGTGAGCCGGTTTTATGCCGTGTACGGAAGTCGGCGTCTTGCTCTTGAATCCTAGCCATGTCGTTTAACATGTAATTGGCCACGTCTCTTGTGGCGGCAGTGGCAAAAATAGAGCCAGAGAAGCCCCGCTTCACTAAGAGCGGTAACATCCCGCAGTGATCAATATGCGCGTGCGACAATACCACGTGATCGATTTCCTCTGGCGCAAATGGCAGGCTACGATTTCGTGAGTAGACGTCTGCCTGACCTTGAAACGTGCCGCAATCCAGCAGAATCTGCTGCTGACCAGTATCAATGAGGTGCTTACTACCCGTTACACCCCCTGCTCCGCCATAGAAGGTGACATGCATCTACCCACTGTACCATCTCGCTGATACCAAAACGACCCGGTTCCCGGGTCGCACGTCGCATAAATAGCTCTACTCAACGACGATCGTACAACCGTTGCTTGCCGCTAAGTGGTCGTGACACTTCCAAGTGCCAACTTTCGTAAATGTGTGTGAGTACTCTTCTCCGGTCTCAAGCCCCCGCTTACTGTCAAAGCCAGGCAGCACAGTATGAGTAGGATGAACGTCTGAAGCAGGCCAATGCTTACCCTGACCATCGTTGGTGAACTTCACCGTATCGCCGACAGCGATGGTGATAATGCCTGGCGTAAAGCCGGTCTCATCAACCGCTACGTCCACCGTGTTGCCAGTTGCCGGTGCTGTTTCAGTAGTAGCTTCTTCTTCTGTAGCCGCTACCTCATCACTATCTTGCGGCACATCTGTCGGTGCCAGCTGAATGAACTGTCCTCCGTTCCCACCACTAGTCGTATCAGTTAGTTGTTGGTTTGGATCAGGCGTCGTTAATGGCGCGGTTTCTTCTTCTGAATTATCTCCCACTACCACCCAGGCAATAACCAGGATAACGACGATGATGACGATAGTTCCGACCAATCCAAACTTCATACGTTTAGAGTAGCTGATCAATAGTTGCTTTCACAGAGGCGTATGGTTGTGCCCCGTTAATCGGCAATTTCTCGCCATTAGGGCCAATTACGACCGAGTAAGGCGTACCGCGGCCACCTGCAGCCTGCGCATCGGCTATATCAGCAGCCACCTTGTCTGCATACTTGCCTGACTCAACACATGATGTAAATTGCGCGATATTCGTCACCCCAGCTTGCTGCGCGTAGGTCGGTAATAGGCTCAAATCTAAGCCATCGTTAGAGGTCGTTTCTTCATACACAATGTCAGTGAACTCCCAGAACCGGCCCTGTTCGCTAGCACATTCGGAAGCTTCAGCCTCGGCGTTTGCCTGACGGTGAAGCTGCTCCAGCGGGAAGTGTCGATACACCCACTGCACGTCATTCGGGTATTCCGTTATCAATTGCTGCATCGTTGGGTGGAAGCGCTTACAAAACGGACATTCATAGTCTGAGTACTCAATAACGGTTATTTTGGCATTCGCAGCACCGCGCACATGATCGTCGCTTGAGACAGGACGAATATCCCCAATAGAGGGAGCAGTCGGAGCTGCCGCAGGGGCCTGCTCACCTTCAAGGGCCACAGCCGTAGTCGGCGCTGAGCCAGTGCCATTACCAAAGTAAACGGCTAGGGCAATAAGTGCGCCGGCAATCACAATTGCCAATGGCACGCCCATTTGGTTTTGATTCGAGCTGCCCACGCCAGAGGGTGTCGAAGTTGTAGTTGTAGTTGGTTCAGTCATCGGTTAAGTATTTACTTAATCATCAATCCAGGTCAAGTGCCGCCACAATACTCACAATTATCACACCGGGGGGCGTCCAAAAACGCCATTTTTTTGATATCTGCCCACACTTCCTTGATCTGCTCTGAGAGCTCATCGACTTGCGCGCTATCGATCTCAATTTTGAGCTTCACAAATTTGCCGGTGCGCTTACTAGCCTGCACGAAATCGATCTCGCCACTGACCATCGTGTGGTTAAACCTCTTCGACGTATCCGCTAGCAACTGGTAGAACACTAGCTGACGATGATACGCACCTCCGGGCTTGAGCGCCGCTGACTTGCCATCAGGGTTGCCGGTCTTGTAGTCGACCACGTTCACGAGCTTGGCCTTGGCGTCGACCTCCTCAACTTTGTCGAGCATGCCGGTCAATGGGAGATCAGCCAGTCGCACCCCGTGCGACGCAAAGTTCAGCTCACGTGATAGGGCTGGAACAAATGATTTTTGATACCGATCAAAGTAGGCGCCGAGGACATCTTTGCCCAGCACCACACTTGCTTTGCGGTCGGCTGGAATAAGTACCTCTCGATCCAGATGAGAGTTGAAGCGATCAACCAGATATTTTTTACTGCGCGCGTCCTGCCCCAACAAATCAAACAGCGCGGCATGCACGGCTGTACCAAATGACATGTGCTTGGTCTTAGCGGCCGGGGCACGTAAGAGATTCCGGTAATACCACAGACGCGGACACTCTAAGTAGTTGTTGAGATGCGTCACACTCATGGTGTAGTGCTCCAGGCGTAGCTTGAGATACTCCTTTAGTTCTCGCTCGTGATCGGGCGTAAATACATGTAACTGCGCTAAGGTCTCGCGCTGCTGCGTATCAATAGAGGTCGCGATAGTTTCCACCGGCACAGCGTCGGGCAGTTCAGCCACGAACCGTGAGGCAACAAAAGGACGACCCGAAGCCGAGGTAGTGCTGTGCGTAATACGCACCCGCTCTTTAGCGCGGGTCAGCGCCACATAAAAGAGTCGACGCTCATCCTCATCGGGGTCATAATCACTGGCTTGGTGTTGGATCAAACCGTGGGGCAGACGGACCAGCGATCGTTCCCGCATGTTCCCCCAGCGCCCGTGCATGGCGTGCAGTACAAAGACATGCTGCCACTCCAGGCCCTTCGCCTTGTGCGCAGTCATCACCTGCACCGCATCGCGCTGCCGCGGGTGATCACCGTGCAACTCGATACCGTGCTGCGCCAGTAAATCTAAGTGCGCCAAAAAGTCTGTCAGTGTCGCTGGTGCACCGCCGTGTTTGAGGGTCCGCGCCTCGTTCGTCAGTAGCCTGGCGTAACCGACAACCTCAGCTTGCTTAAGCTCATCACTGAAATAGGTAATGTATCCAGAGTTATTAACGATTTCCGGCAACAGACGTTCAACCGGTTCGTTGGCCGCAAAGCGTTGCCAGACAAGCAGCTGCTGCACCACTTGCGCTGCTCGATCTTCTTTGGTTAAGTCGGCTGCGCGAAGCAAGCTGTAGTTGGTAAGCACCGCCAGTAATGACACACCGCGTTCGCGCGCCACCTGCTGTGCGCGAGCTAATTGCACCGGTGGCACCGCAAACCACGACCCCTGTAATACCTCCCACAGACGATGGTCATCAACTTGCCCGGCAATGAAGGCTAAGAGCGTGAGTAGCTGCCGAACCGGTACCGAGGTTAATACATCCGCTGTGGCCAGTAGCTGGGCGGGGATATCGAGACCAGTCAGAGCGGGTAGTATAGCGCGCGCCTCGTTATTACGGCGTGCCAACACCGCTATCTCACGAGGCGCCACTCCCTTGGCAATGAGCGCCTCAATTTGCTGCGCTACGCCAAAGCGTTCGTCTTCTTCGGTCGCGTACGACTGCACCGCTATGACGCCTGACGTAGAGCTGCTAGCCTGCGCCTTTAGCTCGCGCGTCACGCCGGCGATATATTCCTCAACGTTAGAGCTGTTGTGATCAATCACCGCGCTGGCCGCATCCAAAATAGTCTGCGGACTCCGATAGTTCTCCGTCAGACTCACCACGGTCACCTGATCTTGATACCGCTCGTGCAAGGTAAGCAGGTTGGCCAGACTGGCTCCCTGAAATCGATAAATCGACTGGTGGTCGTCGCCCACCACAAACACGTTGGGTTCGTCCATAAATTCAGCCAAGCGAAACAACAGATCATTCTGCGCGCCGTTCGTATCCTGGTACTCGTCGACGAGAAAATATTGAAACTGTTCCTGATAGTGCGCTAAGAGATCATCGTCCGTAGCCAAGCGATCCAGCACCATCAGGATCATGTCCTCGTAATCGTAGCGACCACTTTTGGCTAACGCTTGTTGATACCGCTCAAAGACCGTGATTAACTCCTGCTGCTTGGGCAACTGCGATTGCATCTGCGTTAGCCACCGCTTCACCTCGTTCTTATACTGCGTGCACAGTTTCTGCTGCTCTCGCTTGCCTGTTACTAACTGTAATCCGTCGGTGAGTCGCTGGTAGTGCGCCGCTAGGGTATCGAAGTAGAAATGGAGCCCCGAGTAGCCCGGCTGCAGTGCCACAAGCGCCGTATGAAGCTGGGCACACACACCCGGCGTGCGATCCGCGGGCTTGTGTGCCGCAAACGCCGTGATCAGTGGCTCGACATCTTTAACCAGTGCTTTCGTCTGCCGGATAACATCCTTATATAGTTTCGGCGAAATGTGTTCCTTCTTCAGTTGCTGCACCGCGGAAGAAACATCCCGTAAAAAAAGGTAGGGGTTGGCAAATGATTTCAGCTTGCTGCCTGCCGGTAGTGCATCGATAAGCTCTTGCCACAACTCGGCTCGCTCGACGTCCGAGAGTACGGTCAGTTCACGCGCGAAGGAAAACTTATCCGGCCATTCTTGAATTACTTCATTGGCAAATGAATGGAACGTATGCACGCGTACTTGATACGCAGCCTCGCCAATGATGGCCAGCAGACGTTGGCGCAGCGCAACAACTCCACTTTCGGTGAACGTTAAACACAGAATATTGTAAGGATCCAGTTGGGTTTGTCGCAAAATGTTAGCCACACGCATAGCTAACAGCTCCGTCTTGCCTGTCCCCGGTCCCGCCAGCACCATAACCACTCCATCAATAGCATCTACGGCTTCCTTTTGTTTGGCATTGAGCTGCTTGTATCGACGATCAAAATCAATCGTAACGTCGGTCGAGGCTTGTTTGGTCATCGTCTCTAGTATCTGGCAGATGACCGGTCCTGGGCAAGGAGCATCACGTCGCTGCTTTTTTGCGTACCTGCCACAACCACAACCCAACTAACAATACGGGAATAGTTAATAGCTGCCCGCGCGTGAGGCCTAAAGCACCCGGAAATTCTTGATACCGCAGATATTCGCTTACCAAACGAAGTATTGCATAGGCAATTAAAAAGACAGCGAGCGCAGTACCTGATCGCCGCCAACGAAGTAGGGCGATGTAGGCCACGCCAGCGATCACCAGGTTTTTAGCGATGACAAGCACATGGGCCGTAGTCGACACATATATCTCCTGGTTAATCCAGTTTCCTAACCGACCCAAGGCCAAACCGAGTGCGACCGGAACCACTATGACGTCGAGCAATTTCCAAAAATCTATTTTGAGTGATCGACAGGCCAACCACAGCGCCATGCCCACGCCGATAAATCCTCCGTGGGAAGACATGCCGCCGTCGCCTAAGATGAATATTTGAGCCGGATTGCCCCAAAAATATGCTGGCTCATAGAACAGCACATAACCCAACCGGCCGCCGACAATTACGCCGCCTAGCGCCCAGGTAAATAGTTCTAACCATTGTTCCCGAGTAAGTGTGAGGTCCCGGTAGCGCTGGAGCTTGGGCAGCACATACCAAGCCAACACGAACGCGGCGATATACAGCAGGGCATACCAGTGCACCGTTAGACTTCCTAATTCAAGCGCCACGGCGCGACTGGGAAAAAGATTAAGCATCTTACTAACAGTATGTCGACTTCCCACATAATCGCGAGTAAAGAAAAAACGGCGACCTGTTAAACAGATCGCCGCATCAAGTGAATATTGAGTCTTAGGCTACTCGCGCGGGTTCATCAGCAGCCACCGCTGCGGGGTTAGAACCGACTAGTTCCAACGCATTGCCAAAGAAACGCGCCGCCTCACGAAGAGAGTCCTCGTCGCCATGATCAATCGCTGTAGCTCCTTCGTCCTCGGCTCCTTCCGCATCACACTCGCGAACAATGAAGAACTCGCCGCGCCGCTGGAAAACAAAGATGAGCGTTCCTATCTTTAAAATCTCTCTGCCGGGCCACGACCTACGGTCCCGCAGGGCGTTAAACAGACGCAGAGGTGGGTGCACGTCCAACAACGCGGCCATCTTTAGTGACACAACACCCAGCTTAATAGCGGACAACGATGAAGCAGAATCTTTCATCCAATAAATCTCCAACAAGAAACAATGAACTGAAGTTTGAACGACCGTCGACTTACCAATTCAAGGAATAGGAACGCTTCTTGGCGCCTCTTTCTGGAACACGAGCGACGTTGCCAGTCGTACCAGCACGCGTCCTCTTGTCCCCACAAAGCTGAAAATATCTGGGGCGTTCTTCCTCCAGCAGCATATCAACAATGTCTGCTGTCGGCCGAACACACGCATCACCGTTAACCTCGTCTGCTGGCACTATCTTGAGGCTGGTCGTAGATCGCTCCCAAACCACGGAATACCAGCCGGACGCTGATAAGCCCGTACCTTTAAGACGTGCCGTCAACGCACGCATGCCAGCTTCTCGTTGCCGAGGGTGGCCCAGAAACATGCTTGCGAAATTGAACGATTCCATCGGGGTAGTAACCATCCGCTGACTCCTAGCAAAGAATCAAAGCGACACGATTATCCTTATCGCGCGCGAATCATATGGATAATGAGCTTCATGCCCATTTAAGTGGTAAAACGTGCAGTCGCCAACTTATTGACTATGCGGATAATACCGTTCACTTGTGCACTTTGTCAATATCTTCTGACAAAAAAGCTACTTCTGTACGTAGAGCATCTGCGTGGGATACGCGAATGCAATGCCGGCCTCATCGAACGCTGCTTTGAGATTCAGGTTCGTCTGCTGCTGAGCGGTAATAAAGTCATCATATTCCTTGCTGGTTACATAGAAGACAACCTCAAAAACGAGTGCCGAGTCGCCAAAAGACTTGAAAAAGGCGCGCTTAAACCGCGTGTTCTCGACTGCTTCAATAGCACCTTTAATTAAATCCGGCACGCTATTTAGTTTGTCATGCGGTGTCTCATAGGTGACCCCTAGCTCAAACAGACTGCGGCGTTCCTGCAGTCGTCCAAAGTTCTGCACCTCGGCATTGGTTAGCGCCTGATTGGGCATAACGATTTCTTCACCAGAGACTGACTTAAGTCGCGTAGTCTTAATGCCTATCTTTTGCACCTTGCCCGTCGTAGTGCCTACGCTAATTAAGTCACCAACTGTAAATGGTTTATCAAAGTAGATCGCTAGTGAGCTGAACAAATCAGCCAGCACATTCTGCAGCGCCAGGGCAATAGCAATACCACCAATGCCTAAGCTAGCGATGAGCGAGGTAACATCGACACCGAAGTTAGAGAGTACAAAGAGAAAGCCGACAGACCACAATATCAGACGAGCTACCTGGTTTACTATCCCCACCGCCGCGTCCGCGTGCCGATCGTTCTGACCAGCCAGGCGTTTACGAACAACGAAGTCGATTAAGATTTGTAACGAGCTAACGAACTGATAAGTCAGCACGACCACTAAGATGCCAGTGACTACCGCCGTCCATAAATCATTCAAGGTCAACGTGCGTATCGCCAAATAAAGTGCCAACGCCAAGTAAAACGAAGGACGTACTTCCGCTACTATACGAATTGCCGTGTCATCAACATCAGTTGCAGTTTTTTTCGCCAGCGCCTCTAATCGTCGCAAAATAATTTTTTGCACCACTCTAAACAACAGCCAAAGCAGCACAAAATAAATCGCAGCATCAACATACGTCTCTACTGTGTTACCCACTACTACTTGATCCCAAATAGGATTGCTATTGTTAAGCAATTGCTTAAGCATGTATACGTAAGTCCTCCTTAAGATTCTCTAGTCTTAATCATACGTAATAACTCCCATGGCGACCACTACCGAATCACCACTTGATAGTTTTTTAACCACACTTGATCGTGTTGGCGCATCTTCCGGCACCCACCCGGATGTCCTCAAATTAATGCGCAAACCCCAGCGTATCCTTCAAGTTGAATTGCCACTGGAGCGAGACGACGGTAGTCTAGAAATTTTTCATGGCTACCGAGTCCAACACAATGATGTACGTGGTCCATATAAAGGCGGTGTGCGTTTTCATCCGCACGTGGCCCTCGACGAAGTCACCGCTCTGGCCGCCTGGATGACTCTCAAAACTGCAGTCGTCGACATCCCCTACGGCGGGGCTAAGGGAGGCATTACTGTTGATCCAACTGATTTAAGCGACCGCGAACTACAGCGCTTGTCGCGCATGTTCGTCGAACGACTCGGCACAGCCATCGGTCCCAATCGTGATATCCCTGCTCCCGACGTGAACACCAACGCCCAGATCATGGCCTGGTTCACCGACGAATACAGTCGGCTCCATGGCGAATCCGGCCATGCCGAGGCCGCCTTTACGGGCAAGCCCGTTGTTTTAGGTGGCAGTCAAGGTCGCGAGTCAGCCACGGGCCGCGGTGGTCTATTCGTGCTGCTGGAATATCTACGCTCACAAGACATCACCGACCTCACCGGCATGACGATCGCCGTGCAGGGTTTTGGTAATGTAGGCTCGTACTTTGCGTCACTTGCCGACCAGGCTGGCTTTACCATCGTGGCTATTTCCGACGCCGAAGGAGGCACCTACCATCCCCAGGGCGCCGACATTTCCCAGATGGTTACGGCGCGGAATCAAGCCGGTAAACTCGATACAAACGTGTGCTATCCCAAGCTAGGCGTGGAAGCAGTCGGCGCAACGCAAGATGATTGTGAACCTATCTCCAATGAGGATCTACTCAAGCTTGAGGTTGATATTCTCGTACCAGCCGCCATCGAAAATCAGATCACGGCCACTAACGTCGCTGACATTAAAGCCAAGTATGTGTTGGAACTGGCTAACGGTCCTACTACTCCTGCAGCAGATGAATCCCTGGCGAAACGAAATGTCTCCGTTATTCCAGACATTCTTGCGAATGCCGGTGGCGTTACAGTCAGCTATTTCGAGTGGACGCAAAACCTACAGAACTTGTACTGGAGTCAGGACGAAGTGAACACCAAGTTGGAGGCAAAAATGAAGCAGGCAACTAATGAAATCATCGCCATGCAAAAAGAGGGTGGCGGTACCTTGCGTGAAGCCGCCTACCGCCTCGCCATTAAGCGTATTGAGGCTGCGATGTTATTGCGCGGTTGGGCGCACCCTCGCGGGGAGGACAGCGTCGGCCACGTTAACGGAAACACCTAGGACTCCCGCACTCATCCCACTAGAATTCCGGCAAAGCCGAAAATTCGTGGGGCTTCGCCTACCGGTTTGTACAATTTCTTCGTTGTCGGTTCCGTTGACTTTCTCACCGTATTATTCATACGGCTCGGTCGTCTACTCACCGCCGCCTCGAACTTGGACAAATGCGAGTGTCCTAGAAGTTCTATAGATAATTAAGTAAGGCATCGTAATTGAGGAAGCCAAAGAACTGGAAAAACCAGCTAACCCAGATCCCCAGACTATTGGAGAGAACCAGGATGCCGAGAAAGATGATAAATACGCCGCCAATGGCCGAGATTATTGGCAATATTTGATTTATCTTTTGCATACGCTGGGAGAAGTAACCGATGCCACCTGCCAACACTAAGAATGGAACAGCCAGGCCAGCGGAAAATACTGCCAGCAGCAGCGACCCCTGCGCTACGCTGGCGCCGGTTGCCGCCAGCGTTAAGATCGCACCCAGTACGGGCCCCACACACGGAGTCCAGCCGACCGCGAAGGCTGCCCCGAAAATAGTCGAACTAACTGGATTACCCGGCTTTATCCATTTGGTAGCTGGCAGACGATGTTCTCGATTCATCCAGTTGGTGGCGCCATACCATTGCGCAAACACTGGCCATGAACCCGATCGCTGGCGAAAACTCGCGTAGGCTGGCCATCGTGATTCGTAGAAGACCAGCGCCGACTGCAACATGAACAAGCCAAAAAGAATCACAAATCCTCCGCCGATCCTTGATAAGAGCAATCGTGACTCAGCGAACAAAGCGCCACCCACCAGGCCAATCAAACTGCCGAGGATAATAAAGACAATACTAAAACCGAGTACATAGAAAACGCCATTCAAGAATATTTTGCGGCGAATATTGGCCGCGTCCGCGGAGGTATTAATATCATCAAGCGATACGCCACTGATAAACCCGAGATACCCAGGGACTAGCGGCAAAGTACAAGGGGCTAAGAACGTGAGCACCCCAGCAATAAAAGAAGGAATAATTAGTGAACCAATCATAGTCCTTAGGCGCCACCCGAAAATAATTTGGCCAGATCTCGTTCAATATGGGCCGAGATAGGACTTCTACGACCGAGCGAAACAGGAGGCGTAACTTTGTTACGTTGAGTGTTTCGTGACGAAGTAAAAGTCGTAGATTGGTGCATAGGGGGCGAGAGATGGGTAAGTTATTTTCGGGTTGTGACTTAGTTTAGTGCCTCTATACGCTGCCGAATCTCTGCCACGTCCATCGGACCTCGTTTATGAAAGCCGAGAGAACCGTCGCTATTGAAGAACAACGTCTCCGGCATCGAAAACCCACCGATTTGTGCGTAGAAAGAATCACTCGGATCTAGTTGCCAGACGAGCTCATCGCGAATGCCAAGCTGATCAATATATTCCGCCGCCACACCAGCAGACTCAGCACGATCAATCGCCACTATGGTCACTGCGTCTCCTAATTCTTTTTGGAGCTCCACGAACGCCGGCAGCTCATCGATGCAGAAAGGACACCACGCTGCCCAGGCATTCACGACCAGCGGTTTCCCTCCATATTCGGCTAGTCCAGCGCTCTGGCCTGCTAGGTCCGTTAACGCGAGCCCAGATATACTGGCGAGCGTCACTGCTCCACCAGTATCCTCGACGCCTGTCCGGTCACTGGATTTAGTTGCATACCAGACCGCCGCCACGACAATAATTAGAATTACTACGACGCCTGCAATTGATCCTTTGTTCATATCGAGCCAATTAATGATTTAATATCCTGCTCGCTGATATCACCAGGAATAACTTTAGCCACGCTCCCATCTTTATTGATCAAGACGTGGGTATTCGTATAAGAAACACCATACTGCCGCGACGCTGCGCCATTCGGATCAAGGGCTATCGGGAAACTAATGTTCGCTCGATCCACATAACTAGTCACCACGCTCGTTTTTTCTTGCAGATTGATTCCTATCACCTCTACCTGATCTCCATATTGATCATACCACTTGCTCAAGCGCGGCATGTCTCGCTGGCAATTGGGACACCACGAAGCCCAAAAATCGATAATAACCGGCTTCTGGTCCCGATACTGCGCCAGGGAAATAGAGCCTCCGTCGAGGCGTTGCAAGGTAAAATCAGGCGCTAGTTTTACCTCTGGTGACGCGATAACCTCGGCTACGGCAGCAACCTGTTGTTCAGAGTCCGTAAAACCAACAGAGTCTACACCTGGCACATGCGTTGTTGCCGTTGGCGCTCCGCGATTCCCTAAAATGAAGAGTAGGGCGATGCCGACCACAAACACGACAACACCTCCTGTAACGAATTTAAAAGTATCCATAGATCAGTTGTATAGTTCCGTGTCTGGATGCGCTGCCATCCAGCTAAACCAGAAGGAGGCAAAGGGATTGAGACGGGTCAACGTTCCGTCCGGCTCACGTTCAAATAGGCGCACCACATCAAGCGCATCATCGTAATTTGCCACTATAGTTATTCCAGCGAAGGTATCTACTACTTCGCCCTTCGCTTTAACCGCAGGCGGATAATACGCTTTGGCAGCACCGTCTATCACTAATCCCAATATAAAATCCTTATTCTCCAAACGAGGGTCGCTGGCATTAACAGGACTGATGATCTGGCCATCATCGGTGTAGTAATCTCCGTAAGGATCGAACCCATAGCTGCGGACAGCACCGGTGTCGCGCGAGAGCACTTGCCCATCTGGGTGCGCAGCTTTCCATTCACCAAAGCGGATTTGATCCGAGGGCAAGAGCGTCAAGCGCGTCCCGGTCATCTCCCCGAGGATAGACTCGCCTAATATCTGTGACCACAAGCTATCAGTTTTGCGATCGTACATGACCAAATTGGACTGCCACAGCTTTCCCGAAGTACCGAATTCCACGCGCTCCCCTTGCACCAGCGGATCAAACACCACTCCCGAAAGACATAACGGGCAATAGGTAATAAGCACCCGCTGACCTCCTACGACATCGTTCACTATCTCGTGCCACACCAATATTTGAAACGGGTAAAAACGATCGACCTCATTGTGAGAAAATGCCAGGCCCGGCTCGCGATCATCAATAAAGTCAGCTTCAGCTGCGGCTACAAATATTGGATCATCAATTGACGGAATACCGTCCTTCGGCGGACCGCCACCACGAATCTCGTCTAACGGGACTAAGTGGCGCACACCATCAGTCACCATGACAGATCGCTGAAGCAGTAGACCCGGTAGCGCGCGCTCGGCATCGGTCACCACTTGTCCGGTTTCTTCGTTTACCAATATCGTCTCTGCCTCGGATTCCCCCCGCGGTAATACCACGCGATCTCTGGTGAACCACCAGGCCGACACCAATATTACTGCTAGAACTGCCAGGCCAATCCACAGCGACGTTTTGATGTTTTTCATCCACTCGCTAGCTGAGCAACGGTTCGCATCACCGTCCGTACGACAGGATCTAGCGCCCGAATACGATAACAAATCATCTGCCCTTCCCGTTCCGGCTCAATCAGGCCTGAGCCCTCTAGTAACTTGAGCTGCTGTGAAGCGGCCGGCACAGTGATGCCGAGCACCATCGCGATATCAGTAACGCATAAATCTGTATGATCCATCAGTAGTTTGAAGATGCGAAAGCGACTCCGATCGCCCAGTGCACTAAACATCACGGCTATGGTTGAATCTTCTTGATCAAGCTCGCGCTTGAGTTTAGCGGCTTCTTGTGTAGTTAACATATAATTAAGTGATTAAGCAATGACTTAATCATATCAAACTGTACACTACCGTCAACCCAGATTCATAGAACTGTCCACCGACCAGGCTCCGCTGCGAGACAGCACGCCCTAGAGGTCTGTGGCTCAATGCTTGTCCTGGGAGGTGTCAAGGTAACAAAAGCCAATTGGGTCCTACTCTCATATCTTGATATATAGGAGCGAAGTGGAAAACCCTCCTCGGAATAAGTTATATACTTAAAGGCAGATGCCAAAGAAGAAAAAACAGCAGACTACCATAGACTGGCAGCAGCAGGTTCCGGACTACGTCTCGTATGGGTTGATCTTGATTGCCGCGATGCTCATGCTTAACCTCCTCATTCATGAGCTACCAGACCAAATGCTACTGAGCATCATTCGCACTTAGCCCACTCATACCAATCAACATAAACAGACCCCTGTGTGGGGTCTGTTTATTTCAGTACTACAAGATTTATGCTGGCAAATCGTGTCCGTGAGAGCTGCTTTCGCCCCCAGCATTACAAGTACGACAATCTTTCTTGTGTGTAGCCAAGAGGTATAACGCCCCGAGGCCCACCAACCCAAAGACTATTCGGGCAATCATGCTGTCTGAACCGCCCAACAGGCTAGAAACAAGGTCATATTTGAAGAAACCGACTAGTCCCCAGTTCAATCCCCCGATTACTACCAACAAGAAACTGACGAGGTGAATTCCTTTATTTTGCATAGTTGCCACCTCCCTTCATATATATTCGTATGTCACTATCATACCGTGCTAGCCGAACATAAAGGAAACACAAGGCGCATTGAAGCGTCAGTGTTTATTGACAGCGCGCGCAAGTTTTTCCTGATCTGCAACGCAAGCCTCGTCCATGCCCTGCAAACGCTGGTAGAAGTGCAAGTAAGCCAAGAGGCTGACCACACTGAACACCGCATACAAAATGTTTAGATCGAGACCCCGGTTAGTGGGCGCGAAGATCAGCTCGACCGCCGGCGCAATGATTGAAATCTCCACGACATACTTGATGCTCACGTGTTGATTTTCCATATAGAAGATCAGCAGTCGATAAGCTTTCACCAACACCACAATTACCGCCACCATGTGCAACACAGTGGTCACTTCACCCTCGGGCAAATGTGTGAAGAGCTTAGCTATTTGAAAACCAATGGCGAGTACGACAGCCAAAATTGCTCCCAACACTAACAGTGCTACCGCGTCATCCGCCAGGTGCGTAATAGTCCTAATTACTTTGGTGTCGATCAGATGATTCATGTTCCCTTTAGACTACGCTATTGTTGCCCTCGAACCAGCGCCATAGAAAAAAACGACCCTGGTCGGCGCTACCGAATCTAGCAGTTGTTTTTGTGAGTCCGAAAACTGTGCGTACGGCATATCAGCCATAACTATTATTATAGCATAGGCACGTTGAACACTATCGTCGCCACCACGCCGCCATACTCTGGGCTGCTCATGTCTTTACTGCTACAGTCATAAGCCGCCTGTATTGGTGGCCAAAGAAACAAAGTTCATTTCAACTCTAATAATAGGTGGTGGACCATGTGTGGAATCGTAGGAGTATATCGCGTTGATCCTGGTGGCTTAGGCCAGGTCGCAACTGCGTGTGCCCTAGTTAACAATCGAGGGCACGAGGCAGTTGGCATCGCCGGATACGGCACTGGTACTTCAGACTTCTTTCTCCAACCAGGCTACGTGCGTGACGCGTGCGCCGCCTCTTGCCGCCCGTGGACATATTTTGTCGAGCAAACCACGGAGCACCGTATCAATCAGTGGCTTGGCCATACTCGATATAAGACAGTTGACGCCGCCGGAGCTGGCTTGGGTCAGCCGCTGCGTGGGCACAACCCACGCTTCGGCGAGTTCCATCTAGTACATAACGGCCAGTTACCTGACCACGTGGCTGATCGAGAGGTGCTATCCGCCAACTACCGCTTTACGAGTGCTAGCGATTCGGAAACGCTGGTGGCTCGAATTGCGCTGTCGCCAGCGACTACACTTGCCGATGCAATGGCAGAGATTGTCAGGGACGTGCCGGGCGGGTACGCCCTTATTGCGATGACGAAATCGGAAATGGTGGCAGCAACAGATCGCTACTGGACCCGGCCGCTCATGGTTTCCATTGCGGACGACCAGATTTGTTTCGCCTCGGAGCGTGCTGCCTTGCCTAATGGCAGCGCCGAGATCAAAGCTCTGTCCAAAGGTACGCTTGGTATCGCCCGTCGGACTGGTGGACAAGTCAGTTGGGAAGAGCGCCCAGTGATAACTGACACACCTCGTGCTCATTGTATTTGGGAGGGGTTTTACTTTGGTCGACCAGACCAGCCAATGGATGGGCACGTAGCTCATGAGTTTCGCATGGCGCTTGGCGCCGCTCTGATGCAAGCAATGCCCAGCACAGAGGTTGACTTCTGGTGCGGCGTACCGGAAACGGGCAATGAGTCAGGCCTCGGCTTGGCTACTGCTCTCAATCAACCTTTTTATCTGGCTGCCATCATCAAGAATTGGTACTTAACGCAGGCTCGTGCCTTCATGCTGCCCGATCAAAGGTCGCGTGAGGCGAAAGTCCGTCAAAAGTACACGATTAGTGATCTGGTGGCCGGTAAGCGAGTGGGAGTAGTAGATGATTCGCTCGTGCGTTCAACTACTGCTCGCGTGTTAACACAGATGCTGTTCGACGCGGGTGCAACAGAGGTGCACTGGCGGATAGCCGCTGCTCCAATAGTTGCTCCGTGCTTTACTGGCATCGATATTCCCACGTTCGAGGAGCTAGCTGCTGCTGGACTGCCTCCAGCAGACGTCAATGCAATCGTGAACGGTATGATCGGCGCTACGTCTCTCTACTATCTGCCGCTGGCGACAATGGTAGAGGTCGCTAACCGGTTTGACCAAGGTTGGTGCACCGGCTGTTTCTCCGGACAATATCCTCCCGGACTCGTGCCTGGAGAGCTTGTACAACTAGCTCATCAAGCCTAATGCAACATGCCTGTCGCATCCGCGACAGGCTTTTTTTCTTACTTGTGTGTTATCGGAAGAAACGGAGGAGGAAAATCAGGCCGATTATGCCAAATATTACGGCGATCACCGTGCCAATCACTATCGGTGCACCTGCCTGCTGGATATATGCTTCCCACGCCTCACGGTTCAGAATATCCTCACGAACCGCTCCCAGGGTGCCGATAGCAGAGACGACGTCACCACCGAGCTCCTCTTCCGTTTCTCCTACAGCCAAAATATACGGGACGTCACTGCCTAAGCTTGATACCCCAAAGAGGTAATCGCCCGGACTTACCGTGACACGGGTTTCCGGGCCATGTAGATAGGTTACTCCCGCCGTCGGATCGGTGGTCGGTATCCAATCCGCCGTTGTACCATCAAGCTCAACTAAGATTTCTCCGTCCGATTTCACCAGTGATCCGGACACATCCGTCACCGCGTCTGCAATGTCCATGACCCGTAGACTTATATAGAGTTCTTGCTCCCTCTGGAGCGAAAAAAGGAAAAACTCCGGCTCGCCCGACAAAAACCCAAAGAAATCTTGCGCAATGTCAGGGTTGTTCACCTCGGTCACAACTTCGCCGTCGACCACTCGCGGCTGCCGTACGGCGAGAGTTATCGAAGGCACCAGCAGCGCTGTCACCACTAACAGGATGATCAACTTGTTCATATCGAGCTTAAGTATAGCAGGAAAGTGCGCCAACCCGTGCTATGGTTGCCCCATGGGTAGAACCGTCACTATGAAGCGAGTCGATAAGGCACTGCGAGGCTTGCGCGTCTTAGACGGGAGAGAAAGATCATATGTCCGCGGGCTGCTCTCCATGTTTCGCGGTGGCGGCATCAGTAAAACCGAAATTCGACGCGCCGTATCGCACCTCAAGTTCAACAAGAGCGACCCGATAGGCACCACCGAAGCGAATAGGATCAAAAAGAAACTACTGGGACTTTTTTGACCGTAAGAAAATGCTCGCACCGAGGCGAGCATAAACATCATAAGCGTGCTTTAGCGCAGAGTCGGTACTTTTGGAGCGCTCGATTGGCCTCCAGGTTTGGTGGTCAGATACGCAATGGGGATAAGGCCCACCAGCCCCCCGGCGAAGAACGCGAGTATGCCGGACAAGAGCAGCAGCAGAATATAGCCAAATCCGCGCAGCAAATTTTTCTTTTGGAGTATCACGCCCACTAGGAGCAACGAGACAATTACCGCAACCCAAGTACCTACTTTAACCCCATATTCATACCCCTGGGCAAAATCATCTGTTTCAGAGAAGAAAAAGGTACTACTCAGTCCAGCTACCAATCCACCAATAATCATAGTGAGCACTAGATATGCTAGATAAAACCCAATAGCCTCTTTCCAGTTTCGCTTATAACCAAAGTCCGTTAGATGGGAAAATATTTTCATGGCCTTAGTTTACCATCTTGCAATCTAGCCCCACTACTTAGTGACGGCGAAGCCACCACTGCTTGAACCAGGGCAGGGTCAGCGTAGACAGTAAGAAGCCTGCTGAAGGCACGATCGCATTTAGGAAGGGACGATCCACTTCAATTGCGGCCAGGTACAAAGCAACTGCCAGATAGGTAAACAGCAGCAGCAAGGCGCGGCGAGTAAGGCTCGTTTCCCAAGCCTTGTCTGCTGTAACACGCTCATTCCGCTCCTCTAAAATGGCGATTCGCTTCGCTAGGTTCTCCTGGTCTGTCATCGGTACCAGTGTAACATTAATCGATTTCTAGTTGCTCCCGCCCCCGCCGGAGTGTCACTATAGGAAGATAGGAAAATAACATGATCAATTACTCTTACTCACGTACCCAATCAAGCCTCCTTGCTGTTGCGGCGCTACTTATTATCAGCGTGCTAGCTGTGGTTATTACGCAAAAACCTGACCAGGTAGTTCCGACTAATCCCGCTGCTGAAATAACCGTTGCGGCCACGATTTTTCCTATTGCTGACATCGCCCGCTCCGTAGGCGGGGAGACGGTCGAGGTTATGCAACTACTGCCCAGCGGTGCCTCACCTCACACTTATGCCCTGACCCCCCAACAGCTCGTTGCCCTCCAAGACGTCAAAGTGGTCTTTGCCGTAGGCCACGGACTCGATGAATGGGGCACGCGCGCTGCCGCAAGTACTGATGTACCAGTCCAAGTAGTTGACGAGGGCATTACGCTGCGCCCGTTTGGGGCGGCCGGTGAGACACATGGCACGCTCGACCCCCACTACTGGCTAACTATTCCCAATGGTCAGCAAATAGCCCGTACTATTGCTGCGCGCTTGCAGGGACTCGACCCAAACAATAGCGCGTTGTACGCAGCCAACTTAGATCGGTATTTGCGAAATCTCAATCAAGTTGAGGGCGAACTGCAGGCAGCAGCAACCGCAGCGGCTACAACGAAATTCGTCGCCATTCATGACGCCTGGGGGTATATGGCGGAGCACTATGGACTTGAGCTACTTGCTACGTATGAACCGGTCGAGGGGCGCACTCCATCATTAACAGACCTCGTCGCACTGCAAAAGATTGTTGCGGAGAATAACGTCACGACCTTCTTCACCGAGCCGCAAAAGCGTTCGTCCTCAGCCACTCGTTTCCTGGCTGACGAACTAGGCTTAACCATCGATATCCTGGATCCCCTGGGCGGCTCAGACGAGTACAGCAGTTATGAAGCACTGATAAGGAATAATATCAACGCTATAGTTAAGCCAGCCGACCTAAACACTATCTAAGTAGTTAATTTCTACAAAAAACCACCGGCGCGTACTGCCCGGTGGTTTTTCAGTCTTATTGACTGCCTACATTGGCGCTGGTGGCGTTGGTGCCATCGGCGCAGGTGCGTTCGAAGCTCCCTTGCCCATTACAGCCCAGAAAGCCCAAATTGCAATAACTATGTCGAGAATGTCTCCAACTGAGGTAAAGAATCCAGCCACACCCACGACGAGTGCGATAAGACCCAATAGCTTAGCTAACATCTTCATCTGACCCTCTTGCTTCAACATCATAGCTGCTCCAAGAGCAACAATACCCAGAACAACATGAATCCAGTTCTCCATCGTAGTGAAGCTCCAAGCTGATCCGAAGATGCTGCCGTCAGCGGTCGGACCAATCAAGAAGAATCCCAAGATTCCAACTATTAGCAGAACCGCTCCACCAACTTGCAGAAATCCTTTTGCAGAACGAAATGGTGCCATCATCACAACTCACCTCCCTTCAATCTTTGGTTTTCTTTGTCGGTAAACCATCCGTACCAGCATTACGACCGCAACCACAATCAATACCCAGGTGATCATCTCTACGACTAGATGTGCCGCTGGCGATAAATCACTACCAGGTCCCTCGGGGCCAAAATGTGCCCAGGCAATTGCTAACACTCTTACATAATACCTCGGATAAACTTTATAAAGCCAATAAGCGGCACTTCAGCCCATTTTGGCGGTATATTTTCTAGGGTAGATAAAAAATCCCACTGGCCTGGTGGTGGGACAGTGGGGTCTTAGGGCGACTTGCGATTTATGTTGTATCGCCTTCATCATCATCGCGACGCATGCGCCGATCAAGCAGATTAATAGCTGCTAATATTTGGTTGCCCTTCACAAACCAGCGAACTACTTTCATGCGCTCATCGTTGTCGGCGTTCTTTAGTAAGTACTCGGTCACGGCGATGGATACGCCATACGCTATGAAGTTTTTGAGCATCGCCAGCACGACGATAAGCCCGACAAACCCGATGATGTAATTCACGGGCGACAGGAAAATCCCAAGATCAGGAGCATAGGCTGCGTTAGAGGGATCCATGGTGTTCCTTTCCACGAGTGATAACTTAAGAGAAAAGTGCTCACCGAGAGCTCAATTCAACATAAGTCAGGTGCAACTTAGTAACGAACAAATCATATAAGTTTCCCGAAAATACTGACTATGTCAAGGGTCGAAAAAATCCACTGTCAGTGATCTATTAGTTAATTCGAATAAAAAGAGCTCGTGGGAACGAGCTCGTAATGAAGTACGGGAGCGTAGGCGCGCTAGAAAATTGCTTGGCACACGAGCGTCAGGACCACCCCGACAACGATACCAACACCAACCGTGCCGACGAATGCTAAAAAAGTCTAGTTGCACCTGCGGCACCCAACTGACCATCAAAGGGATCTGACATGACAATTACTCCTGCCTGCCTAAGAAATGAACAATCCAAGTTTCATCTCATTTAAAGCCCTTCTTCTCAATTTGTCAATAAACGGCTCAACCGCTGGTTGAGCCGTTTATTGTGGTGCAAACCATGTGTTGAGACCGCGCTATTCCATCGACATGCTCCCACCCGTTGCTCGCACGATCTCACAATTTGTCTTGGCCGGCGTCTGGTAAATGTTCCAAAATCGGTTACAACCTCAAAACCTAGAAACTATGTCCGAATAGTGAGGGCATACCTCAACTGCTTACCAGCCAAGATCCCCTCCTCCACTCGCACCTCCTTTTTAAGCGGCAGCAAGTATGTACCTGATCGAGAGTCAGGAAATATCGATGTATTCCAAATCGTCTTGCCGACTTTCACGG
The DNA here is from genome assembly GCA_002686445.1 of bacterium. GTDB lineage: Bacteria > Patescibacteriota > Andersenbacteria > UBA10190 > UBA10190. The sequence continues at coordinate 33,708 of NZCO01000017.1, forward strand.
TCACGGGAATTGACCCAAACCCTCGACGACTATCACCAAAATTCTCCTTGATATCTCGTGCCGCTTGCTTCGAGACATTCACAAAACGCCAGGCAGCCTCGCCGGGATAAATCCATACCTTACCTCGTAAGTTGTATCTCATCGAATGACAGTAGTTGGTTTTACTAAACTATCCAACTAGGCCACAGCGCGTGCGCTATTTGTTCATGAGAGCCTTGGCGCCCCAGACTAGGACGAGCAACGCCCAAAGATAGTGGAGAGACTCGTTCCAACCGAGCATCACAGTGGCAGCAATCAAGACTCCCACGATAATCGCACCCCATCCCATCATTTGGTTTGACATCATACGTGTGACTTAAGGATTAGGTTCTTTATCTTTAAAGGATAGCATGGGTAGGACCACCGCGCGTACCTGCACTTTGTCAGTCCCCTGCATCACTTTGCCTCGTTAATGGCTGATACCAAGTAGTTTATGGAATTGCATTGCCCCAAACATGCGCAGGCGCTCTGGTTTGTCTGTGAGCCTGCCGGTCCAATAGGTTGATTCGCTTGCTGTTGGTGCCCGGCCATACACTGCCGTAAACAAAGAGGTGACCTGACTTGAAGTGGTCGAGGTGGTTGTAGTTACCGTGGTCGTGGTTGGTTGTGTAGCTACTGCCGTCACCGAAAAATTCTGGCTGTTATTTTCCATGCCATCCCCTGTCACCTCAACCCAGATATTCTTTTTGGTCGTAAGTGGTGTACCTTTCTCAACGGTCAGCGTCAGCGAAGGAGAGAAAGTCTTACCTCCTGCGATCGGTACGTTTTCCCAAGAAACTATGTCATCAATAATGCTGGCATTAGCCGGTGAAACCTTCGAATGACTTAAGCCGTCCGGAATGTGAAAAATAACTTTTACACCGGAGTACTCAGTGGTACCGGTGTTAGTCACTACCCAATTTATAGTAAATGGCTTGCCTGGTACCCCAGTGGTAACAGCAGCTCCCCTATAAGTCACGGCATACGGTGGCGCGGCAGCAACAGGCCGGCTCTGCAAGATACCAATGGCGGCGATCAGCGCGACACAAAGACTACCAACGGTAAAACTCCACGCGCGAGCACTGAAGGAATGCATGCCAAAAGTATACTACATTCGCGTCGGTTACGAAAAATCACCCCAAGACGGTCAGTAAGTCCTCGAATTTGTTGAATGAGTAGTCAGCGTGTTCGGAAGTGTCCCACATCAGGCACGTGGTCAGACCCACTTCTTTCGCCGGCAGCATCTCTTTAGCCACACCATCACCTACAAACAAAATATCTTTGGCCGGCAAGTTCGAGAGCTCAACTAGTTTCTGAAAGCCATCCAACGCAGGCTTGGGATTGGCAATATCCTCTGAACTAATGAAGTGGGTGAACAGTGCTGGGTCGATTCCCACCCCCGGCAACAGAATGTCCATGCGCATATTAGAAAAAATGGAGAGCAGCACAGATTCGCGTAGCTTCGCCAGGACCCTCGGAATAGATTCGTCCGCCAGACTGTATAGCGAGGCCGGATCGTTATCATTTACGACCTTCGACCAGTATCCACGTGGCAACCCGAGCGATCTAAATACAGCAGACTTGCTGTTAACTCTATCGCGGAGCTTGTCAAACTCTGCCATAAGCGCTGGTGATTCTTCCTTACTGACGGCGGCCGCATACGTTTTTAGTTGCAGAGCACGATGGTGCTCGTTAGGCATAGCCAACGTATCGCTAAAGTCGAACCAGATGTGTTGAATCATGTTCTCACAGTACCCCATTCCGCCCGGCCGGCTATACTATGTCGTCAGCATGGGGCAAGATGTTAGGCTGATAACGTATAGATCACCAACACCTAAAAGCACCTGACTTCGTATCCATGCCAGCAAACCTACTAAAACTGATAGCACCTGCGGTAATTGTCGCTGGAGCAGCTTTATTCTTGGTGTCGCTGCCACAAGAACGCAGTGAGGAGCCAGCTGTGCCGGTTGATCCTAGCCCACCACACGTCAATATCGTCTCTGGCCAAACTATCGCACAAACATTCCAAGGAACGGGCCAACCCATAGCCGGGTTCTCCGTTTTTTCTCCTGCCGAAAAGGTAAGCAATTACACATTACGCGCCAGTATTGTTGATCAAGAAACAGGCAAGCGCTTGTCGACCACACAAATCTCACGTAGTCAGTACCACAACGGCTCTCTCGTGCTGTTCTTTGACCTCAAACCGGTTGCCACCGTGGTCAAACAACCGCTGCGGCTCACCCTTACCAATATCGGAGTGACGTCAGTTGAGCTGATGGCTAATGCCGACAATAGTTTTACAAATGGCCAGCTCGAAGATCACGCCCTAGCTGCCCCCAGCACCGATCTATCCTTCGCCCTCATTCATCCCGCCCCGACCTCGGCTGCCACAAAACAAGGCGTCATGGCCGGCCTCGTCATACTACTGGGTAGTGTCGTGATAGCCCTGCTACCGCGCCGACGATTCCTAGCTGCCGCGCTGCTCTTGGCTATATCCATACCGCTGGCCACTAGTGGGTTCTGGTTTTCTACCGGTGCGCTCGGCATGTCCGACTGGGATCTCTTCGCGCCTATGCATGAAGGGTATCGCCAGACCGTGCTGACGTATCACGAATTCCCTTGGTGGAATCCGTATACGTTCGGCGGCGTAGCTGGTCTGGCGGATCCAGAGTTTGCTGTCCTGTCATTTAATTTCGCTTACGAGCTCGTCTTCGGGGTAGTCACCGGTTTTCGCCTGTCAATATATACGACCCTGGTTATCACTGCTTTGGGTATGCTGGTCCTCGGTCGACGCCTCGGCCTATCGGTCCACGCCGCCCTGCTGGCAGCGCTGATTGTACCGTTAAGCAGCGCCACGTTGCTGCGGTTTGTTGAAGGACATATTCAATATTTTGCCCTGAGCTGGATACCGTGGATCTTCTGGAGCTGGTATTGCGCCTACCAGCATGCCAAAGCGCAGGGGCCACCTCATCGGCAGAAGGCTCTAACGATGCCAGTCTCAATGGCGAAACAAGTGCATAGCAGATTAGTCACTGCCAATGGCTGGGCCTTACTGTGCGGTGTGTTTCTCTCCTTAGCGTTCTATCAGGGCGGTATATATCCTCTGTTTTACACCTTACCGGCCCTGATAGCATTCATGTGGGTGGCTAACAATACGTATGCCGCCTGGCGCGTCACGCTGACGGCGGGATTGTGGTCGTTCGCGCTCTCGGCCTTTAAACTGCTACCAGTCATTAACTGGCTGCAGGAATATCCCGACGACTTCTACCACGTCTCAAGTTTTGCACTGCCGTACTGGAATAACCTCTACCTCGGTCGCAACCTGCATGGCGCGCAAATATTGCCGAATCAAAGTGGTGGGTGGCATGAGTATGGTGCGTACATCGGTATCGTCGTCTTTGCCTTGGCGGTCTTAAGTCTGTCGCGCGCTAAGTCCAATCGCCTCATCCGCTTGTTGCTGCTGGGCTTCATTGTCGCCGCGCTCATAGCGTCAGCCGGGCCAGCCTTAGTGCCACTCTTTGACGTCCTCACGTTTCTACCCCGATCGAACATCATCCGTCTAGGCATATTCAGCGTGTTCACGATCGCGCTGTTGGCGGGCTTCGGTCTGCACCTGCTGCAACAGCACAGTAGCAAAATTGGCCGCTATCTAGCCCCTGCTCTCGTTGGCTTGGCCGCGCTTGAGCTTACTACTCTCGCCTATCCACTGTCGGAACAAGCCTTCACCGTCCCACCTGTTACTCCGCAAATCGTGCACGCGCCGGCGCCTATCGCATTTAGTAGCGATACCAACACAATTCGTGTTAACGGAACTGACGAGACACGAACTTATGAATCGGTCGTCGCAGGCTACGGCACGCTGCCCTATCGACCAAACACTGCCCCACCGCAGACAGCCATTCCGTTGAGCCTGGACGGCGGCGACTACATCACCAGTAGTGAGGCTGGAGCAACTACTAAACTTATCTCCTGGTCACCAAACCAGACTGTGTTAGAAGTGAATACACCGAGTAGTACTATTGTCAGTCTCAACGGCAATTACGCACGCGACTGGCGCGTGAATGGTCAGCGGGCGCAAAAATTTAAGGGACGCGTCAGCGCTTCAGTCGAGGCTGGCACCCACATCCTGACCTTTAAGTATCGACCCAGTAATTATCTGCTTGGTCTGATCATCTCAGTTACCGCTCTCGTGTTGGCCATCTGGCAGACGACCATACTCGTATGGGCTCGCAGAAGCAACACCGCTGGTGTGTGAAATCGGACACTTCTTAAATGCTCCTATTTCCTCTTAAGGTTGTGGGAAATACCCGTTGGCACCATCGTTGATGATGTACGCCACGCGGCCGACTTGGCCATCGTCAAGGCGAACTTTGATACCGCGACTATGATAGGGAGAGCTCGTTAAAATGTCCTGCACATACCCCCGCGTCAGCTCACCGGATCCCTGATCTTTCTTTAAAATTATATCGACCTCAAGGCCCGAATAAATGTCGCCTCTGTTCTGTCCATCCATTGCCATAATCTAACGTGTATTCAAGGAAGATAAAAGATGCTCATACAATGCTAGAATAGACGTATGAAGAAATGGCTGCGGTCGGTATTGATTGGCATCGGTGTTCTGGTTGTCATTTCTATTGTCCTCAACGTTATTGGGCGACCGGGGTCGAGCATTCCGGCTGATGCTGGTGCTTTCATTACCGCTAACCCATTTGACCTTTCGCAAATAAGATCTATATCAGCGTTCCGAAGCTGCGAAGGCCACAACTTCAGCGGCGATAACGCGCTCGGAGAAGAAGAAACTTATCGCACCATGAAACACTATGTGGAAGCGATTGGTTCTTTGGCCGACACGGAACAGCGGGTCAAGATTTTTGCGCCCTTCACCGGACGTATATCTCAAATCGGGAAGGACCGACGTGGTTCGCAAGCATACGTATCGCCCGAATCTGGCGGCGAGGGCTGGGATGTCATCTTCTTTCACATTGACCTCCTGCCACAGTTTGCCAAGCGAGGCGCAGAGTTTTCGTCAGGCGAGCACCTAGGCTATGCCAATCTCATTGATGCAGCCAACTTCGACATTTCATTACGGAATTTCGGCATAGGCAGACAACTAAACGACTCGCCATTCCTATATATGACGGATGACGTGCTCGCGCAGTACGCAGGAGTCGGTATAACGCTCGATAACATGATTATCTCCAAGGAGGCGCGCAATGCAGCGCCGTGCCAACTGGCTCCGGGAGAATCTGGTCGCGACGCCTTTTATGCGCGTAGTGAAGCAGGAAAAAGCTGGATCACCGTCCAGCAGTAACCTTTTTATTTAGCGCGCTTACGCTCGTGTTTCACTAGATGCTTTTTTCGTAATCGCAGATTTTCTGGCGTTACCTCAAGTAATTCGTCATCGCCGAGATATTCAATAGCTTCCTCTAAGCTAAATTCTCGCGGGGAATGCAGCACTTCAGTGTGATCACTGCCAGATGCCCGCATATTCGTAAGCTTCTTTTCCTTACAGATGTTCACATCAATATCTTCGGGTCGAGAATGTTGTCCGACAATCATGCCTTCATACACCTGAACGCCCGGTTTGATAAACATGGTGCCGCGATTTTGTGCAGCTACCAGACCGTAGTGCGTGCTTGGGCCCGCTTCGTGCGCGATCAACGATCCGTGCGGCTGCACTTCAATGTCACCGAGATACGGTAGGTAGTCATGAAAGAGCGTACTCATAATGCCTTCACCTCTGGTGTCCGTGAGAAACTCCGAGCGGTATCCGATAAGACCGCGAGTAGAAACCAAGAAATGCATCAAAGAGACCGAGCCATCTACGTTCATGTCTTTCATCTCGCCCTTCCGTTTACCCATTTTCTCGATCACTGCGCCCGATACTGCTTCCGGACATTCAATGTATACATCTTCAAACGGCTCGTGCTTTTTACCATCAATATCTTTAAAGATTACCTGCGGTCGTCCTACTTGGAATTCATATCCCTCACGTAACATTTTTTCTATCAAAATAGAGATGTGCAGTTCACCTCGTCCGAAGACCGTAAACGCAGAATCATTCGCTTCACTAGCCTCGACCTTCAAGGCGACATCCGACAACACTTCGCGCTCCAGTCGCGCTTGCAGATGACGTGACGTTGAAAACTTTCCTTCTTGGCCAGCGAACGGCGACGTATTAACGCTAAACGCCATCTTCACTGTCGGTTCATCAATCTTTAACACTGGCAGCTGCTTTGGCTCATCAGCATCCGCAATCGTCTCACCAATTTTGATTTCCTCAAGCCCTGCCACTGCCACAATATCGCCAGCGGAAACTTCATCAGCTTCAGCGCGACCAAGTCCATCAAAGGTCATCACGTTCGAAACTTTTCCGGTGGCGACAGTACCGTCAGCCAGAATCCGCGCCACGGTTTGGCCCTTGGTAATGGTGCCGCTTACTAGTGGTCCAATTGCAATCTGTCCCTTATATGAATCGTGCGTCACGTTTACTACTAACATTTGCATTGGCCCGGTCCCTATTACCGGCTCAGGGATATACTCAAGAATGGCGTCAAATACCGGGGTGATATCTTTCATCTCGGAAAGGTCGGGCTCTGTCCCCGCCTTGCCTGAAATAGCTGACGCGTACAGGACTGGAAAGTCCGCTTGTTCGTCAGTGGCTCCTAAGTCAGCAAATAAGCTAAAGGTCTGGTCTAACACCCACTGCACCCGAGCTTCTGGCACGTCGATCTTATTAATAACGACTATTACTTTGTGTCCTTTTTCCAAGGCTTTCTTTAATACAAACTTCGTCTGTGGCATTGGACCATCCTTGGCATCAACGAGCAGCAATACACCACTAGCCATGGTCATAATGCGCTCCACCTCGCCACCGAAATCGGCGTGACCTGGCGTATCAATAATGTTTATCTTCGTGCCCTGGTACTGCACCGAAGCATTCTTGGAAAAAATAGTAATACCACGCTCGCGCTCCAGATCATTCGAATCCATGATCAAATTCGCCGATTCGTCTTTAACGCGAAAAGACTCCGATTGACGTAGTAGGGCGTCCACTAAAGTG
>NZCO01000018.1 GCA_002686445.1 bacterium
TGCTCTTCCGATCTTTTCTTCTGATCGACTGCATAAATTATTTTCCCTCCATCTATGCTATTGCGCGCCAATCTATCGGGGTGCCAGGCAAGTATGCCCCTACCCTCACTGCTCTCCAGCAAATCCATCATCGTTCCAAATACTTCTCGCCCCGGTGTCTTTGCGCTTCTCGACTCTTGAAATTCCTGAAGAATTTCAAGATTTTCTCTACGCGCAAACTCATGTAGTTCAGCTAACTGCGCTTCAATAGACATGACTTGTCTGTCATCATCTTCCGTGCTTTTTCTGACGTAGAGAAAATATTTAGGTTTGCTCATAAGTTATACGAAACAAGAGACAAATCCGCGCACTTTTCTTTTTCCGCTCCGTCGCGCCTGGTGGCGAAACGGCGGGCGGCGTTGGCTGCCGCGGCGAACGGCGACGTAGGCAACTCGGCGGCGGCGTTAAAAAATCAGGCGGCGCGGCGGCTCACGGCTCGCGAAGTTACAATCTGCGGAGAGGGTGGGATTCGAACCCACGAGACGGATAAACGCCTAGTCGCTTTCGAGGCGACCGCACTAGACCAGACTATGCGACCTCTCCTTAGTTAAATATTTGCTTTAGTTGCCCTTATATCACCTAAGCGCTACAGTGCTTAAGTATAAATTCTAAGCATAAATCTACTTTATGACCACTAAAACCGTTGGCGTAACCGAAAACGTAATCAGTAAGCCTGAGGTATTAGCTGATGATGACCGAGGCGTTATCGAACAGCTCGATAATACCAACGAAGGCAATAGCGTACTTCGCATTACCTCTAAAGCGGGCACGGTCCGCGCGAACCACTATCATCAGAAAGACCATCATGTGTGCTATCTGGTGTCCGGCCAAATCCGCTACGTTGAGCGCCCAGTAGGTAAGGATGGCGTCGTAGATGAATCAATCCCACTAACTGAATACACCATCAAGCCCGGCCAGCTCTTTTATACCGCTCCCATGGTTGCCCACGCGATGGAGTTTACTGAGGACAGTGAATTCTTGGCTATCACTCCTCGCGGAGGAGGAGAAGCAGAATACGAAAATGACGTTATTCGAGTCACTTTGATTGAGCCCGAAGAGGCCGCTGCACGAGCAGCTAAAAAATAATGTCTGAGGCGTCAGCCACCACTGCGACCGATACGGCCGCAGTACGAACACGTGACGACTGCCGCTTATGCGGTAAGACTAACCTGGAGAAGGTTTGGTCGTTCGGCCCAACTCCATTAGCCAACTCGTACCTCCTACCTGAAGAAGTTGGTCAACCTGAGGTGATGGCGCCGCTCGATATTTACCACTGTCGTGACTGTCACCTCGTGCAACTACGCGATGTAGTGAATCCTGACCTCTTATTCAAAAACTACCTCTACGTATCTTCAACTTCGCCCAGTTTCGTGTCGCATTTCGAAGACTATGCCAACACCCTGGTCGATCGTTTTAGACTTACAGCTAATGATCTAGTCGTAGACATCGGCAGTAATGATGGGGTATTACTGAAGCCGCTCAAAGAAGCGGGTGTTCAGATTCTTGGCGTCGATCCAGCACAGAACATTGCTGCCACGGCCACTGCCGCTGGCATCCCGACAATGGCCGAATACTTCACACCAGAAGTTGCCAAGGGGGTTCTAAAAGAACACGGACCAGCTCGCGTTATTACCGCCAATAATGTCTTTGCCCACTCCGATGACATCGACACCTTTGTCGAGGCGGCCAAGACGCTCCTAGATGACAACGGCGTGTTCGTCATCGAGGTGCAATACCTAGGAACGCTGCTGCGAGACAACCTATTTGATATCGTCTATCACGAGCACACCAACTACTACCACCTAACTCCGCTCGTAAGCTACTTCGCCGGCAAGGGCCTCGAAGTATTTGATGTCGAACAGCCAGCCGTACACGGTGGTAGCCTACGTGTCTATGTACAACGCACTGACGGTCCACACCGTCGCGAGGCTGCCGTAGGCGCACTGCTAGCCCAGGAAGCCAAGCAGGGACTTAATGACTTGCTGATCTACCGACAGTTCTCCGAACGGATCGCCGAGAACAAGCAAAAGATTCGCCAGATTATCGATGAAGCAAAAGCAGCAGGAAAACGAGTCGTGGGGTTCGGCGCCCCGGCCAAGGCCACTACATTGATGTATGCCTTTGGGCTCACAGGGGACGATATAGAATATATTGTTGATGACGCCCCCCTGAAGCAGGGCCGCGTCATGCCGGGGACGCATATTCCGATTTACCCAGCAGAAGCTCTATACGGTGACCTGCCCCACTACGCTCCCGCTGGAGCTACGCGGGACAAGCCGGATTACTGCGTAATCCTTGCTTGGAATTTCGCGGAGCCGATCATGAAAAACAACCAATCTTTTATCAACCAGGGCGGAACATGGATTGTGCCTGTTCCAGAACCGCGCGTGATAAACTAAAAAAACATATGCAAGCAAAACAAACCCTATACGGCGTGGCATCGGCAGTAGCCCTTCCATTCCTGGTTTATGGAGCTGTGCGCTACCTACTCATCCAAACCGTCCAGGCTGTATTCTCAAATGATTCTGAACACTGGGGTGGTCTCCTGCTCTATGGCGCTTCCATTATCGGAGGCTTGGTTTTATACATTGGCCTCGTTATCGGCCTTGCCGCCGTTGCGGCATCCATGGGCCATAAAGATTTTGCTAAGCCGTTTCTCATGACTTCGGGCATTGCCGCACTCGTTATTGTGATTGGTTCTTTCTTCTTAGGCGTGCCCGTGCTCGGATTGATCCAATTATGGCTTTAAACACCCGGGTACTGAACCGATCATGAAAAACAACCAATCTTTTATAAACCAGGGCGGAACATGGATTGTGCCTGTTCCAGAACCAACTAATGGTGTAAGATTCGGAATATGATTCTCCTCCCAATCTCAGAGCTGACAGGCTACATTATGTGGATCGCAGTTCCGCTGGTGCTCCTTATGCTTTTAATCCGAGGCAAGAAATACACGCGCATTATGGTCATTGGCCTAACCATAGGCATTGTTGGGCTTCTCATCCCTTTCTATATATCTGATGATGGTTTGGACATGAGAGCCTGGATAGTGGGTGTTGTACTAATAGCTATCGGTATCGCAACGGCCCTATGGGCAAACAACAAGTCGCAACACGACAAGAAGAGTAACAACTAGTAATAATTATGAAGCAAAAACTATTCCTCGGTGCTGCAATATTGGTAGCAATATTGGGGATAATCCCGTTTGTAGTCAATACTCAGATTAATTCTCTCACAGCCTTAGTAAGCGAATTATTCTACTACTCTCCTTTCCTCACGCCTGTGCTGATTGCCACCATAGCTTTGCTCTCAGGCAAAACAGGACCAGTAGTCGGTCTGGTCGGAGCCTTACTAATAATCGTCGCTATCCCAGCCCTCTGGCTCCTATACTCAATTTCTTTCGGTGATACGAGTTCGGAATATGGAATCGCGTTCTTAGGATATAGTTTTATAAACATTCCGTTCCTCATCGGAGCACTCATCGGAATACCCCTTTCTATCATTAAACGACAATAAAGTATGCCTATCTCACCACTCGTTAAAGAAGACATCGCTACTATTGCAGCTGCTATTGCTGCACAAGCTCCTAAGTTATCAGGGAAAACAGTCCTCATTAGTGGCGGCGCTGGATTCCTGGGTAAGTACTTCCTGGGTGTCTTTTCTTACCTGAACGAACACGTCCTAGACGAACCCGTAAAGGTTATTTCTGTCGACAACTTCATAACGGGCGACCGTGATCCAAATTTCGACTTCAGCGACAAGGAATTCATCCTCGATGTATGGGGAGACGTCACGTATCCCATCCCCGTTCGGGAAGATATCGACTACATCATTCACGCCGCTGGCCTAGCTTCTCCCGTGTACTACATGAAGTACCCGTTAGAGACGATCGAAAGCGCCGTGACTGGTGCCAAGAACCTGCTTGAGCTCGCTCGCAAGAACGAAAACCTCCAGGGCTTCCTATTCTTTAGCTCCAGCGAGATTTATGGGGATCCAGACCCATCGGCTGTGCCAACACCGGAAACCTACCACGGTCATGTTTCCAGCATCGGTCCACGCGCCTGTTACGATGAATCGAAGCGGCTGACTGAAACGATCTGCACCATCTATCAACAGCAGTACAATACTCCCGTGACCATGGTGCGCCCCTTCAACGTGTTCGGTCCCGGCATGAAGCATAACGATCGACGAGTAGTGCCAATGTTCACCTACCAAGCATTAAATGGCGAACCCATCACCGTTCATGGAGATGGTCACCAAACCCGCACCTTCTGCTACATCACCGACGCTATGACGGGGTTCTTGAAAGTATTACTAGCCGGCAAACCTGGTGAAGCTTACAACGTCGGCAATGAAGACAATGAAATCTCCATGCGTGACTTGGCGCAGATATTTGTCGAGGCAGCCGGCGGTGATGCTTCGTATAAGTTGATCGATTACCCTGACAACTACCCAGCAGGGGAACCACAGCGACGCTGTCCCGACGGAGCCAAAGCACGCAAGGAACTTGGCTTCCAAGCCACCGTAGACTTCCGCGCGGGCTTAACTCGCTTTATGGACTGGGCTCGCAGCCAAGAAACATACGTCGCCAAGCAACAAGAAACCGCCAAGAAATAGCGGTACTGGGCGCACCGCGACCCACAATTGACAATATTTTTAGGCGACCTATACTTCCCAACGGTTGGTGCGTTCTTTCAAACCATTGGTAGTGGAGACTATTTTAATGGGATTAGCAATTCGAACCCAAGATATAGATGGCGTACTGGAGATCTCATTCGTTGACGCAAAGATTCTTGATAAAGCCCGTATACAGCAAATTGGTTACGAGTTGATGAAAGCGGCTGAAGCTAATGGGTGGCGAGTATTCCTGAACTTTGCCGGCGTACAGTTCATGTCATCAGCGATGACCGGCAAGCTGGTATACCTTCACAAGCGGATTAAACAGCACTGCTCCGGTGCACCACTTGTGATGTGTAACCTCCCGCCCAACATCCATGAATTCTATGTGCTGATAAGGTTGCACAAGGTGTTTACCATCAAGGACTCGGTCGAAGCAGCACTCGCGCTGTTCCCGCCCCCGCCAGCACCACTGATTTGGTCACGTCGGATAACGATAGTCTACGCCTAACAACACCCCAACCGCCCCCGGCGGTTTTTTTCTTGGTTGACATAGTGCCGAAAAAGGACGTATGGTCTGTAGTCGCGGCGTTCTCTCCAACAAACTTACCCTCTCGCATACGGAGGCCTTCTCATGTCCAAAGATCCCTTTACAGGCCAACCACACAGCGGAAATGCAAAAGTAATCGCGATCACACCGGCACCGGAACTAGCAGGTGATGAAGAACCGCTCATCGCAGCCGTCAGTGATATTGTCGACCACCAGCCTGACTCAATCGGTGCAATCATCTCGATGGCTGAGGTCACCATGATTACGTCAGCAGCGCTTAACGCCTTGGTGGTTCTCCATAAACGATTTAAGGGGCAAGGAGGACCCGGTGTAGTGTTGCATAGCATCGTCAATAACGGTGTTGCCGCAGTCTTCAGGGCGACCCAAATGGGCAGATTATATAAAATTGTCGCCACCGAAGAAGAGGCCCTCGCGGTATTTAAGGACACCTAGTCGAAAGGCGTCTCGCCCAAGCAAGCTCTCACGTATGAGAGCTTTTTTTACTTGCACTTATCTCGCCGCTTCAGCAATACTGATCGCGTGTTACAGATCGGACAAATAGGGCACGGGCGCTGGGGCAAGAATATTGCTCAAACACTCATTGAAGATATTGGGGGTGTGCATGTACGCATCGCCACCACGCCTGCCCAGACAAAGCGCTTACTGAAGGAACCTTTGGATGCGGTGATCATCGCCACACCCGGGTCAACCCATGCCAAGATTGCCTTACCATTTATCAAGCGGGGGATTCCGACCTACATTGAAAAGCCACTGGCGACATCTCTGTCAGATGCCAAGCAATTACAGCAGGCAGCCAAGAACAGCGGTGCATCTATCTTCGTTGGTCATATTCATCTCTATAACCCCGCTTACCTGAAGGCGAAGGAACTTGCCGCTAAGGCAGGTCGAATTCACACCCTCTACTTGGAAGGCATGAATAACGGCCCAATACGGGACGACATGTCGGCACTCTGGGATTGGTCGCCACATGATGTGTCTATGGCTATCGACTTGTTAGGGAAGCAGCCCACGAAGGTCCAAGCCTGGGGCCACAAGGTGCTGCGCCCGCGCACCGATCTATACGACATGGTGCACTTGAAGCTCAGCTTCGGGAAAGCAGCAACAGCGTATATTACCAACGGGTGGCTGTCTGCCCGTAAGTTCCGTTGGGCCAATTTTATAGGCACAAAAGACACCATTATCTTCGATGACCTCGCCGACAAGAAAGTAGCGCTCTATAAGGGAGTCGGACCGCGAGTTACCGGTGCTAAAGCTACTGAGCGACAACCAACAATTTCCTACCCGCGCTACAGCAATAAATCGCCGCTAGAAATTGAGCTACGAGCATTCCTGCGGAGCGTGAAAGCAGGCGAGCAGCCAGCTACAGATATTAAGCACGCAATGCAGGTTATGACCATCCTCGACGCTGCTGAACGCTCAATGAAGCTTGACGGCAAGCTGATTACAATCTAGTTTACATGGTCGCCCACAAGGGCACATTCAACCAGCACCTTTTCAACCAAGTACCTCGCAATAGGGAGCAATACCGTGAATCAAACGATCGCTGAACCCTTCACACCCCACTTATTAGACATGAGAGAACTAGACCCACATGGACACTGGTTCCTCACTGACACAACCCGTCCATCACCTAACCAAAGTTTCGCAGATGGCCCGGCCCTGAAATGGTGGCGAGCTATACAGGGTGACGGCCAGTACGGTCCGGGCGAATATACGCCATGCACTCGCAGGGATTACCACCACCTTGAAACCGTCGTGGTGGCAGACGGGGCCCTGACTGGCATAGTCGGCGAAGACCAGAATGTCCGTAAAGAGACGCTCGTATGGCCTCAAGGCATGACCATCGAATATGAAGATACTCGCGCCTGGGAGCTGCCTGAGTTGGTAGCAAAGGCGTCCGGCATTACTATCCTGCGCCCCATACAAGCGCAAGCTTGCCACGCAGATGCGGACGGTGATGGTTACGTGATCAAGTTTATCGACATCACAGGGATGTCATATACGATCGACCAACTTAGCTGGCCGCAAACGGCGCTCGATCGTGAATGCACACGACAGTGCGTTTTGGCACTGAGTGGCGGTAGACTCACGTGCACCCATGGTCGTGCTCCCAACGATGATGTATCGACCCTGGCTCCCGGCATGGCCCTCTACTTGCCTCGCTTCATCCCTGATGCATGGAATGGGGCAGGCGACCTCTACTGCGCCAAATGGATACTCAATGGAAACAGCCCCGTTCGCTGCGTCTCAATCTGGTATTAGTCCACTAAGACTGGTCCCAAAGCCCGAAACTTGCCATTCGGGTCTTTTTTTTGTACTGTTATCCCTTAATGAAGCCAAAGTATGCCACTAAGAATACGACGAAGATTGAGGACTTGAAGGCCGAGCTCAAGCTGTCTGAAGGGGACTTTGCAAATATCTTGCGTGAAGTAAATGTGCGGCTCGAAGACCGACAGAAGAACCTGAATCAGAACGAGGTTGGTCGAATTCGGAAGTACTTAAACGACAAGAAACGTAAAGCAGAATTGCAGGGGCAAACTATCAACCTACCCTCAATCATCAAAGTAACTGACTTCGCCACTGCCCTGGAGTTATCTGTTGGTGACATCCTAGGTGTACTCCTCAAGAACGGAGTTATGGCCACACTCAATGACGACATCGATTATGAGACAGCGGCTATTATTGCTGGCGACTTGGGCTATCAAACGACGGAGAGTGTGGCTAAGTTGGAGGAAGATGTCTTAACGCCGGAAAAGCTTGAGGAAATATTAAAGAAAGAAACGGCGAGTGACCGTGAGCCGCGACCACCAGTGGTCACCATTATGGGACACGTCGATCACGGTAAGACAACTTTATTGGACACCATCCGCAAAGCGAACGTCGCTAAGGGCGAAGCAGGGGGCATCACCCAGGCGATTAGCAGCTACCAAGTCGAACGCAACGGTCGACTCATCACATTTATAGATACTCCCGGCCACGAAACGTTCGAGTTTATGCGCCAGCGCGGGGCATCACTTGCCGACGTGGCAATCTTGGTGGTGGCCGCTGACGACGGGGTCAAACCACAGACCAAGGAAGCAGTGAAGCATGCCAAAGCAGCTAAGGTGCCGATTGTAGTGGCTATAAATAAGATGGATAAGCCGGAAGCCAATATCGACAAGGTAAAGAGTGAGCTAGCCGAGCAGCTGGAACTCCAGCCCGAGGAGTGGGGCGGCAAAACAGTGATGCTGCCTATTTCTGCCTTAAAGGGCGATGGCATAGATGAGTTGCTCGAGATGATCTTACTCACCGCTGATGTGAATCCACCGACTGCTAACCCAAATCGTGGTGCCTTAGCCAGCGTCATTGAAAGCCAGCTGGATAAGAACCTGGGACCACTAGCCGCTATCCTCGTGCATACCGGCACACTGAAGACAGGGGACGACGTGGTGATTGGACGAACAACCGGACGCGCCCGCCGTTTAATGGACTTTGCCGGAAAGAGCATCAAAGAAGCTGGCCCAGGGGCACCGGTGACTATCATCGGACTCAATGACGTTCCTGACGCTGGCGATATCTTGCAGGTAGTTGAAGAAAAAGGAGAAGCCCGTCAAAAGGCAGCCCAAGGTCGAGCACCAGTTAAAACGCTCGGTAAGACAAGCGATGATGACGAGAGACAAACACTAGCGCTGGTGCTGAAAGCAGACTCACAGGGGGCACTAGAGGCACTACGCGATACAATCACCGCTATGGTGCCCGACACCGTACGTCTCTCTATTATTCGGGCCGAGGTTGGCACAGTGTCTGATTCCGACGTCTTAACTGCCCAGGCAGGCGGAGCCCTTATTTACGCCTTCGGCACTACCGTGGGTGGTATGGCCAAGAAGTTGGCAGACAAAGAATCTGTACCAGTAAAGTCTCATAAAGTTATCTACGAACTGACTGATGATATCCGCAAAGAAATCGAGGAGCGCTTGCCGGTCGATATAGTCCGCACTGATTTGGGAACACTGAAAGTGCTCAAGATATTCTTCGCCACACCAAAGAAGAAGATCGTCGGCGGCGAGGTTGCCGAGGGTACCGTCGAACCAAATACCCAGGCTGTTATCTGGCGCAAAGTAGGCCAAGACAAAGAAGAAATAGGTCAGGGTACTATCACCGACTTACAAAAAGAGCGTACCGCCATCACCAATGCCGAACAGGGTGACCAGATTGGTTTAACGTATGAGGGCAAAGGCAAGATCAAAGCAGGCGACACTCTAGAAATCTACAAAGAAGAGAAAGTTCGTAAGGAATTATCCGACTCTTAGGTAACAGCGCGGGGATATGTCTACGCGTCTGGACCAAGTAAACAAGAATATCCAGCGAGTCTTTGGTGAGATACTGCAGCAAGAAGCGGATTTGCCGACTAATGTGCTGGTAACTATATCCCGTGTCGACACCACTCCGAACATGAGGCACACGCATGTTTGGCTTTACATACAGCCTTTATCAGCAGCCAAGAAGACGATGGAGTCTCTGACCGAGCAACTCTTTACCCTCCAAGGATCCCTGAACCGGATGCTTGACCGCAAGCGTATACCGCGTGTAGCTTTAAGGATCGACTATGGAGCAGAACATGCAGACAAAATTGAGCGCCGCCTCAACCAGCTTCGCCAAGACGAAGATACCGAGTCTTCTTAGCGGCCACGAAAGTACCGTACAGGAGATTGTAGAGCGGCTACGTCGCTCTGAGCGCGTCCTGATAGCTGCTCACGAGCACCCCGACGGGGATGCCATTGGGTCATCATTAGCACTGCTACATGCCTTAAGCATGCAAGGTAAACAGGTCACCACCTATATCCCTGATGCGGCTCCCGAATACTTACAATTCCTGCCAGGCTTCGACCGCCTAACAACGACCAAGCCCAATGTTGCCGACTATGACCTAGTCGTAGTGCTCGACTGCACCAAACTCTTTCGCGCCCATCTAGAAGCGGAGGTGCGAGCACATCCCAACACGATCGTCATCGACCATCATCACGATAACGACGAAGGTGGGACTGTAAATCTGGTACTGACACGAGCTGCTGCTGTGGCGCAAATCTTAACTGAAATGTTTCGGATGACTGAGGTTGATATCAACCACGACATGGCGACCTGCCTGTTAACCGGTATTTTTACGGACACCGGATCGTTTATGCATGACTCGACCACGCCGGAAATCTTAGAGTTAGCCAGTGAGTTAATGGGCAAAGGAGCGCGCCTGTCCCACATCGCCCACGAGACATACCAGAAGAAGGAGTTACCCTCACTACGCATCTGGGGTGAAGTGCTATCACGCGTCATGGTTAATGAGGATACCGGAGCGGCCGTCTCGCTTATTACTCACCAAGACCTAGCCCAACACGGTGCCACTCTGGAGGACTTGGCAGGCGTCGTAAATTTGCTTAATACCCTACCGAAAACTAATTTTGCGCTCCTGTTAACTGAGTATGAGCCAGGCAAGATCAAAGGCAGCTTACGTAGTGAGCCGCATAAGGGAGTCGACGTCAGCAAGATCGCCAAGCGCCTTGGTGGCGGGGGCCATAAACTGGCCAGCGGCTTTGAAGTCGACGGCCGCATCATCCATGCCGATGGGCAATGGCGAGTGCTCCCCCAGGAGCAAGAACTGGCGTGATCGCTTAGATACTCGTACGATGCAAACATGAAATTTTTAGTATTCGGTGATGTAACTGGACGGGTTGGCCGAGAAGGCATGGCTACGGCGCTGCCGCAACTGCGTGAAGAATTTGAGCCTGACATGGTGATCGCCAATATAGAAAATATTGCGCACGGCAGTGGCATCACCCCGGACACAGTACAAGAAGCCTTAGGTTGGGGGGTCGATGTCTTAACGACGGGTGACCATGCTTGGGACAATACAACCGGCACGAGCGTCCTGAACGACCCAACCATCCCCATCATCCGCCCAGCCAACTACCCTGATGGAATTCCGGGGCGAGGCTGGATAGTGGTTAAGAGTGGTGCCTGGCAGATAGCAGTGATCAACATCCAGGGACAGGTGTTCTTCAAAAACGACCCGGCCAATCCGTTCCAGGCCATTGACGATATACTGAAGCAACCAGAGATTGCCGGGGCTGACATCCGATTGGTAGATTTTCATGCCGAGGCCTCATCAGAGAAGCGCGCATTCGGGTGGCATGCCGACGGACGCATAGCGGCCATATGGGGAACGCACACGCATGTACCAACAGCTGACGCACAGATCTTACCAGAGAAGACAGGCTACATAACAGACCTTGGTATGGTCGGTCTGCATGACTCTGTCATTGGTGCTGATACGAGTGGAGCCATGAAGCGCTTTTTGACCCAAACGAAGCATAAACTTACCTACGATGGTACCGGCGGAGCAGAAATAGGGGGTCTATTCCTTGAAATTGATCCGAGCACGGGCAGCACGACTCACATTGAGCACGTCCGACGTGTCCTAACATAGGCACTTGCATTTTTGGATCAGTGAAACCATTACGGAGAGATACTTAAATTCCCTTCACGTATGATGAAAAAACCACAA
>NZCO01000019.1 GCA_002686445.1 bacterium
ATAAGCCCGACATTATCCAGGCTACGGATATTATCAACCACCACGTTCAGCGGGTGTCTCGGCAAATCGTGCAGCTCCTCAGGAGACGGGCGCTCGTGCACTAATTCCTCAGTTGTTTTCTTGCGTTGGGTCATACGGAGCACCCGGAGGGACTCGAACCCCCAACCGTTGGCTTAGAACGCCACTGCTCTATCCATTGAGCTACGGGTGCGTGACTTGATTTAAGCAAAGAATATGGTAAAGTGCCATCACTTTTACAACGACCTTAGTTAAAGAGGCTCGTTGCTATGGCGGCTATAGCTTAATGGCAAAGCTCCGGGTTGTGGTCTCGGTGATGAGGGTTCGATTCCCTCTAGTCGCCCAATTTCTATGAGAGAGAAGATTCTCCCCTCCCTCATGTCGATTATCTAGCTAACGGTAGGAGAATTTCAAACTGGGTGCCCATGCCCTTAGCGCGGTTTTTCCAGCGCATGTGTCCACCGAACTCTTCAACGATTAATTGGGACAACGTTAAACCGACACCAATACCATCGGGATCGTAACCACTGGCTCGCTCACCTCGAGCGAAGGGCTCAAAGATGCTACTGGCTTCTTCGTCATTAATCCCAATCCCGCGATCCTGCACTGCTATCCGCACTTGCTTGTCGCTCTTGGTGATGGCGATATTCACAGATCCTGGTGTCGGTGTATACGTACTCGCGTTCTCGATCAGATGCACCAGCACAATCTTTAGTAAGTGCCTATCTATCTTCACAGGAGCCTCTTGGCAGTGAAAGCTATGGAGCAATTCAACATTCTTAGCGGCTACCAACGGCTCCATCTCGGCAATAACATCAGATAATATACTGCACACGTTATAGGTCCGGAGCTCCGCCGACACGGGCAAGTCTTGAGCCTGCAACATGAGGAACACGTCCCTAATATTATCCAGCAATATGTGGGTTCTTGTTTCCATGTGCTTCAATTTCAAGCGAGCCTCGGCCGGAAGCTTGTCTGACGTCGCTATCAAGCTAGCCAAGTCTTTCTGCAGCGCTGACAAAGGACGATCCAGTTGGTGTGCCACTCGAGAAATCCGTCGGTGCTCCCGCTTGTCTTGTCCACGTGCCTCACTTTCCGCATAGATCACGAACAGCAACCCGCCAGCAGTGAATATGCCGGCCAACAGCGGGACGATCGGCACGAAGTTGGTAGTAAGTAACGCTCGCAGGAGGAAGAAGACGTCGAACACCAAAAGGACGGCGGCACTGCCGTAGAGAAAGTAGCGAAAAGCCGTTTGAGATGGTGCCTTGAGCGTCATTACTACACGTTTACCCTAGCAGTGTAGCACGAATCACTTGGCGGCCGATCGATCGATGATTTCTATATCAAAGTCTTCACCCGCCTTATGTAGTCCGTGTCGGTATCGACTTATATTATCTGGAATCGTGGTCGTGCCGTCCTTAATGTAGGTGTCACTGTAATAGCGCAGCTTACCCATCATCTCAAAAATCTCCTGTGCTGACTCAGCCGCTATCATCACTCCACCCAGTCGCAGATTCGATACGTCCCGCAAAATGAGCAGCAGCAGCACCGTCATCGTAGCGAGCAACACAGTCACTATTTGTGAGAAAAACATCGGTACCTTCAGAAAGTAGAGGCTGGAAATAATCACCCCAGCTAGGACCAATAGCACCGCCCAGTGACCTATTGTCATTGACTGCTGCGCTCGAACTGAGTTGCGATTCCGTTGCTCTTCAATGTCCGCCAGTAGCCCCACAACTGGCCCGTACGCCTCATCCGCAGTTTCTCCTCTAAGAGGGGTGCTAGTCGCTAGGAGGTCATACAGCTGGTCCATCTTGTCTGCGGTCCCCTTATAGTAATCATCAAGTGGGTAATCGAGCACGTCGATGTAATACTCGTCTATCAGGCCGCCAACCTGTTCCTGAAACTCCTTTCCCCACAACCGTGACGTCCGGTATAGCGATAGCATCTTAGCATCCTCAACTGCTAGATTTTCCTCAATATAGGTAAAGCGAGAAAAAGATCGAGTGATGAAAAAACCATAGATAATGGCAAACAAGAAGGTGCTCACGGTGAGTACTATCTCTACATCATTGGCTGGCCCAGCTCCCGGAACCACAATCGCCAAGACAGCAAAAAAAATGAAAGCGATCGAGCTGCCTTTTATCGCCTCTAAATACTTCATAACTTATTAATACCACCGTTAGGCGAAATCTGGCAGCGCGGCTTGGACCTGCTCACGATATTGCATGGCCTCTGCTAAGTGCTCAGGAGTGATGTGTGGCTGCCCCGCCAAGTCAGCAATAGTTCGAGCAACTTTGAGTACTCGGTGCACTCCCCGAGACGATAAGTGAAAGCGCTCTTCAGCCTGCGTGAGCAACTTCCTGCCTGGCTGATCCACGGCGCAGTACACCTGCATTTCTTTGACGGTTAGCGACGCGTTCGTCTTGCCCTGCCGGGTCAGCTGCAGCGCTCGGGCGGCTTGGGCTGATTCGGCTAACTGTTTTGAGGTTGGCGGTTGTCGTTCACCAGTTAATAGCTGTTCGACAGGTACGTCATTAACCACTAGATGGACATCAAACCTGTCCAACAGCGGTCCCGACACGCGTCGTTGGTACCGCAACACATCACCTGGCGCGCACTGACACTCTCTACGATCACTGGCCAGCCACCCGCACTTACACGGATTCATGGCGCCTACCAATATGGAGCGAGCGGGAAACCGCACGGTGTGACTAGAACGCGAGACGGTGATAACCCCGTCTTCGATTGGCTGACGTAACTGATCAAGCGCAGCGCGAGAAAACTCTGGCAGCTCATCGAGAAACAACACGCCCAAATGAGCCAGACTCACCTCGCCCGGCTTAGGGTGCGCTCCCCCACCAACCAGTGCCACGCTGGATGCGCCGTGATGGGGACTGCGAAACGGTCGCGTGCGCATTAGGCCCGTGCCAGCCGGCAACTCTCCAGCAATAGAATACAACGACGTGACCACATATGACTCGTCGCGATCAAGCGGCGGTAGAATGCCAGCTAAAGCCCTAGCCAACAGCGTTTTACCAGTACCAGGACTACCAATCAGCAACACATTGTGTCCGGCTGCAGCTGCTATCAAGAGGGCTCGCTTAGCCTGCTCTTGCCCTCTCACATCCGCAAAATCTATGTCTGGCACCGGAAACTCACCAACCGGATCCACCTCGGGCAGCAACTGTGGCAGTCGCGGCTGCTCGGCAGTAGCTAGGTGATTAACAAGTTCTTGCAGCGAACCGACAGCGAATACGGGCACTTGATCGGCCACAGCGCGAGCTTCATCCGCGTTTCCAGCTGGTACGTATAGGGCGGTTACTCCCGTTCGGGCTGCGGCCAAGGCAATTGGTAACACGCCACGTACTGGTCGAATAGTGCCATCAAGGCCTAGTTCGCCGACAAACCAGGCGCCGCGTACCCGCGCTTCATCAAATTGAACCTGCCCGCTGGCACTTAGGAAGCCGAGTGTAATAGGAACATCGTACAGCGAACCTTCTTTCTTCAAGCTAGCTGGTGCCAGCGACACTATCGTCTTCCGACGGGGTGGTGTGTAGCCAATGTTAGTCAGCGCAGCCGTCAGCCGCTCCTTTGATTCCTTTACTGCTGTGTCGCCCAGACCAACCACCGTAAAGCTCGGTAACCCCGCCAACACCTCTACCTCAATATCTATCGGAATAGCCTCAACACCGTTAATGGCAGCGGATCGGAGTTGGGCGGGCATGCTCTAATCGTACTACGTTCAGCTCGAGATACGGCTATAAGCGATGGAATCGGTAATTTGCTGCAGTGAGCCGATACTGCTACTCCCGAAAAATGGGGGTCAATGGGGACAGGGTTCGATTTTGAGACTGCTGGGGACAAATAACGGCAGGTGCCAAAAAACCCGTGGTATACTTACACTCAATCGACGCCCCTGAGGCGTTTTTTTGCTGCCAAAAAACACGCTTCCTACAGCGATGGTGATAGACTGTAGGAATGCTGCTACTCACCCTGGTTGGAGTCCTCGTTAGCCTGGTGCAGTTTGCGCTATTCGCCCACCTTGCTCGCCGGCACCGGTTTGCAACTGCGCTCTTGGGCCTGCTTGCTACGCATACGGTGATTGCCCTGGGTACACAGGCGGTAGGTATTTTCACGTATCCGGTCATCCTCGGCACACACGCGGCCACGATTCTCGGATTGCTGTACTGGATAGACATGCCTAAGCTCTCCACCTGGCGCAGTGGCTTGGCAAAGCCCTGGCGGCACCTCAAGCGTGCTGACTGGCTCCTGAGCGCTCTCCTCGTGCTGGCGAGCTTATTCTTGGCCTTCCCTCACTTCAACTACTCTGGTCTCATTTCCCACGCGACCGAGCCAGAGAAGACGGAGGTTACAAACTATGTCTATACGTATCCCTACTTTTCTGATGAGTGGTATAGCGTCGCCCTGGCACAACAAAGTATTGCTGATAAAGGCTTCCCCCAAGCGCACCCACTAATCAAGGATGCGCCACCGCTGCGTGATTTGGAGGCACCATTTCACGCCATCATCGCCGAGTTCCTGCTCTTCTTCCAACTCGACCCCCTGCGTCACTTCGTAATACTCTCGCTGCTGATAAATACCATGATCATCAGCACGCTGTACTTGATTGGTCGAACGCTGGGCGCTGTGCCGATCGCCGCGTTTGTAGCCGCGGCCAGTGCGCTCTTTATTACCTCAGCTGCCAACTTACCGGGCTTATGGTATTTGTTGCCGATCACACTCGGTGTGTTGCCACTCCTGCTCAGCTTTGTGTTCCTGATGAGCAACCAACGCTGGCGCTACCTAATCGCCACCTTTCTAGCACTCCTGTACTACCCCCCACTCGTAGTGCTCATAATCCCTATCTTGTTACTCCAGTTGATCCGAAACCGTAGTTGGCTCGTGACCGGAGCCGCAACCCTGGGCGTAACGGCCGTGGCTGGTGCCCTCGTCTTCGGCATCTTTGCCACTGGCAGCGAACAGACAGTGACTGAACTGGCCGGCCAAATAGTTGGCACGCTCTGGTACAGCTCGTTCACACCGAATGCGCTGCCGCAGTACCTGATCTGGAATATAGTGCCGGGGATTATGTTGTTAGCCGGGGTGGTCGGCTTAATCCAAGTGCGCTGGCGGGATCGCTGGCTGGTAGCGGGTATTCTCATCGGTCTGGGGTACTGGCTGGTATACCACCAGAACGATTCGCGGTTCGTGATCGAGTATCAACGCATCATTTTTGTCACTGCGCTACTGCTAGCTGCCTTAAGCAGCCTAGGATGGCACACGGTTTTGAGCTGGTTACTCACCGCTGCCAAGAAAGCGGCTGTGTCGCTGCCAACGCTAGCTTTGAGTGTGGCAGTAATGGTAGTAGTACTTCTTCTCTTGCCAGGGTATACCCAGCGCGACAACTGGCAGCAACTCATACTCCTTGACCTCGCCACACTAGACGAGCTACCACCATCGGCGCCAGCCAATGACTACTTGCAAGCTTCGGACCTATCGGCCTATCGAGGCGTCTCTGAGGCACACTTCCTCGCACCACCATGGAAAGGCACTGTCATCGGTGTAGCGACAGATAACTATCCCGCCGCCACCAAGGGAGGAACCATTTCCATAAATTCTAGACTGTTTATCAACTTTCTGCGGTCAGACTGTGCCGGGCGACAACAAATTGCGCGCAGTAGTCGCCTCACCCACGTATATGTGCCTGGATTCACCTGCACTGGCTTTGAGGAAGTCAGCCAAGGTAGCGAAACATTAGTGCTGTATTCATTTACTGACACCGACAGTTGAGGATCATGCTTGACTACCCTAGGGTAAACACATGCCACAACCTGACGTATCGGTTATTCTCCCTTGTCGAAACGAAGAAGAAGGCCTAGGAGAGTGCCTCACAACAATTCAGAGCGTCTTCACTGCCCATAACCTCCATGGTGAAATTATTGTGTCTGACTCCTCCAGCGACCGCTCACCTGAGATAGCCAGAGCCCACGGCGCTCGTCTGATTGATCACGGCGCATCTGGCTACGGCATTGCGCTCCGTGAAGGGTTCCAAGCGGCGCGTAGCGAATTCATGATCTGCGCCGATGCAGACATGACCTATGATTTCAACGACATTCCTACGTTCATAGCTAGGCTCAAATCCGGCAGCGATATGGTCATCGGCGTGCGCCAATATCAGCCAAACGTTTCTCCTTGGCTACATGAACATGTCGGTGTGCCAGCAACTGCCTTCCTAATCGGTCTGTTATTCGGCGGCAGCGTGAAAGATCCGCACTGCGGCATTCGCGCCATAACGCGATCAGCATACGATCAGCTTGCACTGCAAACAACAGGTATGGAATTTGCCTCAGAAATGATTGTTCGAGCGTTGCAGAAAGAATTGAAGATAGCCCAGCTACCGACCAACTATTTTGCTCGGATTGGTGAATCGAAACTTAATACATTTCAGGATGGATGGCGTCACCTCCGACTTCTATTCCAGCTACGCACAGGTCTGATATGAAGATAGCAATTCTTCATAACTACCTCGACAACATTGGCGGAGCGCAAGTGGCGCTCTTCACCCTGGCGCGAGAGCTCAAAGCAGACGTCTACTCGACCGTTGTTGATCAACAAGCTATTGCCACCATGGGCTTTGACCAAGAAGTAAAAAGTATTGGCTGGATTCCAACGAATGCTCCGTGGCGCCATCAGGCTGCAGTAGCCCGTTTTCGAGCCCTGGACCTTTCGCAGCAGTATGACGCCTTTATTATCGCTGGGGACTGGGCATTGGCTGCCAGTGTGCGAAACTCCCCCAGCATTTGGTGGTGCCACACACCTTCAAGAGAGCTTTGGGACCTCTATCAGCGCACTCGAGCAACAACAGTGCCCTGGCACAAGCGTCGCGTGTATGACGCCTGGGTCAGCTATAATCGGCATTTAAATCGCAAACACGCGAAGCAAGTACACACTATCGTGGCTAGCTCGCAGAATGCTCAGGCGCGCCTGCAGCAGTTCTTAAATATCG
>NZCO01000020.1 GCA_002686445.1 bacterium
AATTCCTCATTAGCCTTCAGTCGCAGATGATACTCATCCGCTGAAATGATCACCACCACCCGCACCGTTAGCGAGCTGAAAAACGGGAGTAGGACTTCTGTTAGATTAATGCGACTTTCACCCTCTTCTCCGAGCACACTACCGAGGCCATCAATGATAGCGATTATGTTGCCCGCTTGCTCCATTTCTCGTAAGACCTGGGAGATAACAGACAGCTGCGCCGCACTGGTGCCGGCCTGAGCCAACAACTCGCCGATATGGATATACACCACGCGCTGGCCATCAAGTCGTGGGTGGGCGCGTCCCTGCGTCACCCGTCGTGCCAGTTCGCGCACCAACCCAAACCGGCCAACGCCGGGTTGTCCCACCAACAGCACGTTACTCTGTGTTTCGCGAGCCAGGGTATCCACTAACTGGCTCATTTCAGCCCTCCGACCAACCGTATACTGATCCCAAAGATTCCCGCTGGGAAAGCGAGCAAAGCGATCAACCAGTGGTGTGTAACCAGCTGTCCAGGAAAGACCAACACCCGTAAACGCCAGTAGCCGCTCCTTATCCCACCACCGTTGTTTCGCTCGATGCGCGTATTGCTGGGTGGCCAACCACCAAGCCATAAAGATTACGTCTTTTTCTTGTAGCTCCGCTTCGCGCAGAAAGTCCTCGACTGACGGCTGTAGCATGAAGGCCGCTAGCGCATGTTCGATAAAAATGCGGTTACTGCCGAAGGCCTTGGCGACGCGCAACATGGACTCGCAGTAAGCTGCCCAGGTCACCTGCTCTACTACTGCGGAGTTTACTTCTGCTAATACTGAATCTGCCTCCAGCCCGAGGCGCTGCAACCAGACATGCCCTGTCTGAGTTTCGAGGAGATCCTCGATCAATCGCTTCAGTCGATCACTATCGCCGCGTCCCCGCCCGCGACTTAAGACCCCAACTAAATTGAAGTGCGCCACATCGGCGATATCGCCGCTCCCCTTGTCCAGTAGTGTCGTTACCGTCGCTCGCAGCGGCAGGTACCGATAGTACGTGCTGGCGTAGGTAAACAGCAGCAGAAACCCCAGGCCGATACTACCGACGAACAGTGCCCAAGCCCCAAGCAGCGAGTCTGCCAAAACTACGTTGGCCGCGATCGCAACGAATACCGGACCGGCAAACAGGAACGGGATGATAAAGCCCAAGACGATTGGGGCGCTGGTGAGAGACCGATAGGTATACCAGTGCGCGTATCGACGTGACCGCTCTTGCGGATGGAAATGAGCGGTCGTCATAGCGTCAATAGCAGGCGCAGGCCTGCTGCTATTCCATAGGCGACAATAATCGGCCAGAGCACAAAAAAGACGAAGGTAGCTACAGAGGTGACCACCAGCAACAACTCACTTATGACCCATGCGATGATAACAACCAGACGTACCGCCATGCCCACGACGCGAGAGATGCTGTTCCAGGCTACGGCTTTTAACATGCCACTGATACTTCCCTGTTGTAGCGAGACTCGGTCTTGGTGCCACGGCGACAGCAAGGTGATAAGCATCACCGGTATGGAAAAGAATTTCCACAACGCCTGTTGCAGCGTCCAGAATAATTCAAGCAGCCACTTCGGGCCTACCCATAGTTGCCAATGCAAGTAACCAATGACCATAGCGTGTATTGGTTTTAGTATAGCAAAGCCCGGCACACATAGGCGCCGGGCTTATAACGTAACTGGCTGTGAGCTATTAGGAGCCGGGAACGCCCCGCAGTCCGCCATCGGGCGGAGCTTCGGGGATGAACGGCTATTCTAGCATGTCGCGGCGGAGGCCGCTTCTCTGCTAACAAAACGACCCTGGTACCATTCGCCTCGCGAATGCCCCGCGGCCCTGCCTACAGGCAGGTTGCCGCGGGGTGGCGAATGGTTCGTTTTATTTCAGCTCTACTGTGCCGCCAGCTTCCTCGATCTTTGCCTTAAGCTCTTCAGCTTCTTCTTTCGGTACGTTTTCCTTGATAACAGTTGGTGCCTTCTCGACTAAGTCCTTTGCATCCTTCAGACCCATGTCAGTAGCAGCGCGAACTGCTTTGATCACAGCGATCTTTTGTTCACCGATACCAGTCAACTCAACGTTGTAAGCACTCTTTTCTTCAGCTGCGCCTTCATCAGCACCGCCTGCGGCTGGACCAGCGGCCATAGCCATAGGGGCTGCTGCTGATACGCCAAACTTATCCTCGAGCACAGACACGAGCTCTGATAGCTCAAGTACTGATAGCTCTTCAATTGTTTTAACTAGATCTTGGAACTTCTTTGGAACCTCAACCTCTTTCTTTTCTTCTACTTTTTCTTCAGTCATAGAAATTTGTGGTAATAGTTTATGAATTAGATTCCTTTTGTTCTTTGATTGCCGTTAGCACGTACACGGCACTGCGCTGTACACCAGACAGGACTCGAACGGTCCCGGTCATTGGTCCAGCCAGTGTGGCGACGAGCTTGCCCAGCAATTCCTCGCGACTTGGCAGTTTTGCCAACGCATTGACCTCATCGAGTGATAAGAGGCTTCCCTCCATCGCGCCCGCTACCAGCTGTAGATTGTCATGGTCCTTGATGAACTCATCTATAATCTTCGCCGGAGCGATCGCATCGCTCGACCAGGCTACCGCCAGTTGCCCCTCCGTTTCCGTTGGGTCAAAGGGCAGCTCAACGTTTTGGCAGACGATCTTGAGCAAGCGCTTGGGTAACACACGAAGTGATACATCCGCTTCGCCCATTTTCGTCCGCAAGTCCTCGACGTCAGCTACCGTCAGCGCATCATAAGATACGAACACGTACGATACCGCGCCGGATAGAGCCTCCGTAGTTTCTGTTACGGTCTGCTCCTTTTGCTCTCGGGTTAAAGCCATACAAAAAGCTTTAGAAATAAAAATTCGCGGTCATCCGCGAAATGAAAATCAGCATGAGTACTGTGATTTCACCTACGACAGTCTTCTGGCCCGTTTAGGCCCGCTGCCGGTCTTGGATGACTGGATACTTTATGGCTTATCCAAGCGTATTGTGCAATATTGACATTGGTACTATATTGTGATATAATTAATAGAGTACCCTTCATCATCACTCAAACCCCGGAGATCGTTATGAATCTGCAAGTAGCCGATTCGATTGTCGAAGAAGTAGTCGCTGATGTCGATGAGCAAGGACAGTCCACATGGATGACCAAGCTCGTGCAGCTGATGTCCAATGGTGAGGCCCCAGTTCTAAACCTGCGTATGGTAGTGTTCGTCGGACGCATGGTGGAAAAGTCTACCGACCAAGGCGGCGCCGTGCACATCTGCCTGTTCGCTGTAGAGTGCATCCGGAGATCACTGCCAGACCAGGAGCTACCCCAGGTTGACGACATGAGCGAGCCCGCGGAAATGCTCTGGCACACCGATCTGGAAGCCAGAAGCCCCAAGCTTGCGCAAATGCTTACGCTCCTAGTCTCACGCACTGACGATGTCGAGGGCACCCTCGAAGCCCTGGCCTCCGTCCTACGCGAGATCGACTCTCAGCTCGCCCTCGTCTAGCCACCATGTGACTTCACCAACAGTAAACCCCCAAAGCCCATTGTCACTCGCGACAAGGGCTTTTTTCTTTACCGTAAATGCTTAGCCTTGTTCACGTTGTGCTCGTCGTTGGTCCTACTGAAAATGGTCTCGCCACTGGGCGCAGACAGATAATAGTAGAACTCAGAAGCTTCGGGCCTAACTGTCGCCGTTAACGCGCGCAGGCCTGGGTTACTAATCGGGCCAGGCGGCAGTCCCCGGAAACGGCGGGTGTTGTAGGGAGAAGTACTGTCGAGGTCGACCTGTGTGAGCGGCCCCTTTGGCTTGCCGAGAGCGTAGCGCACAGTCGCATCTGCATCTAAGCCCGCGCCGTCATCGTTCCGACTCCAGAGCACTCCGGCGACCAGTGCCATATCGTCATCACTTATCACCTCACGCTCGACGATGCTCGCCATAGTAACTACCTCATCAATTGATCGACTACCTGCCTCGGCTGCTAATCCGCCATCAATAAACTTTCGTTCGAACGTGGCTAGCTGCCGGCGAATAACATCAGTGGCAGTATCATCTTCAAAGACTCGATACGTATCGGGGAACAAATATCCTTCGAGGTCACGCCCTGCGGAGATAACAGATAGCCAGGCAAATTCGTCTATAAAGTTTGATGGCTGAGCGGCTGATATATATTGCTTAGCCGTGCCGATACCCTTGCCGGCCACGCGCTCTGCCATTTGCTCGAGCGTAAATCCTTCTGGAAAGGTGATGGATAACTCAGTTGGCGACACGTCTCCTGCCACTAACCGCTCTATCACCTCACTGATTTTCTCCCCGCGCTCGATTTGGTAGATGCCAGCCTTAATGTCGGCTGCGACTCCCTCTCTCCAGGCACGATATTCCCAGGGCAACGTTCGGCTGGTGAAACCACCTTCCGTAAACTGGTCCCACACCCCTTGCGCGCTAGCCCCCTCGGAAACGGTGATGGTGCCACTGACCTTCATAGTTAGATCCCCTGCCGCGTAGCGCCAAAGCCCACCAACAATGGCAACAATAATGACGATAAAGATGATAAATCGACCGGGACTAGTAATACGAATCATAGCGGCCTACAAAAACTCAGTCTTACCCTCCTCCTCAAGTTTTTTGACAACATCTTTGACCCGCGCAGAACTGCCCTTGTGGGTCACCAATACCGCATCCTCGGTCACCACTGCTACCGTATCTTCCATACCTAACAGGGAAACTGCTTTGTTGGTGGTGTTATAGATGTAGTTATTCTTCGAATCGACGTGAATATGGTGGCCGGCGGGCATGTGATCTCCCTCGACACCGAACACTTCACTGACCGCCTCCCAGTTACCGACGTCAGACCAACCATAATCACCGGTCACCGCAATAATGTGCTCCGTTTTCTCAACAAACGTATATTCCAGAGCCATCTTGGGAAACTCGCCATAGGCCACATCCGCTTTCTGCGTGTCGCCGCCTTTTAGGGCAGCGCTAAATCCATCGAGTGCCGCACTTATCTCGGGTGCCCGCAGCCGTAGTTCGTATATCAAATGCTCCGGCGTCAGCGAAAAATATCCCAAGTTCCAGAAATAATTGCCCTGGGCTAGGAACTTCGCGGCAGTGGCTTCATCAGGTTTCTCGGTGAAGCGCTTTACCGTCCGAACGTTCGGCTCCGCACCAATTTTGTCTCCTACTTCAAAATAACCAAACGCTGTTGCTGGTGAGAGTGGCGTATGTCCGACAATGACCAACGCTTGGGGGTCGGTAGTGAGGATGCCAGCAATTTTCTTCAGGTCAGCGATGAACGCCTCTTCGCGGGTGAAGACATGATCACACCACATAAAGATAGTCGGCTCACTCCCTTTATTCATCTGCATCAGGCGCAGGGCAACGCTGGCGAATGCCGCTGTGGTGTCGCGCTTCTCCGGCTCGTAAAACAGGTGCTCTTTTGCGACCTGCGGCAGTAGCTCCTCTGTTTTTTCTTGGTAGGCAGAGGCTGTGGCCACAAAGATGTGGTCGTCGTCTACAAGCGCGTTAGCCCTATCATAGGCCATCTCTAGTAATGATCGCTTGCCATCAAAGGCCAGAAACTGCTTGGGCAGTTTTTGCCGTGACAGGGGCCACAGGCGGGTACCTCCCCCGCCGGCCATCAACACGATATTCATGATCTGGAGCATACCAAGGCTCAAGCTCCGCAGGCAAGCGGCTATCTTGACCGCCCCAAGTACCTTTGTTATAAAGCGGCTGTGTGTGAAGGCGCCAAACGTAGGTGCCTTCGGGTTCCTATTTACAACGCGCTTTGGAGAAGGCTATGATCCCGCCAACGACAGTTCTCGTCGACGAAAATGGCATGCCCACGATCGACATCACCGCTCTGTGCACGAACCTTACGAGTGCGGCACGCGTAGTGATTACGGTTTCGGATGTGACTATCTTGGGTCAGCCCGATCGCCAGGCTCACGTAGTGTGGTTGGAAGATGATGGCAGTATTGCTGAAATCGTCTCTTCAACCACATCTGACCTGACCAACCCGACAGATTTCATGGCCTGCTGTCTCAGCGAAATGCTGGGGTGTAGCATCTATGGAGGACCCTGGTTGATCGCCCGCCTGGTTGAATGTGCTGTCCTGATTCACGACGAGCAAGGAGTGTGATGGGATATCTTACCCGAAGTCAGCCATCGTCCTCGCAATCTTGTAAGTAAACGAAGGAGGATGGCTTCGCGTTGGAACTTTACACAGCCCCACTAGTGACGCATGTCGCTGTGGGGTTTTTTCTATATTAAAGAGGCCACATTTATCAATGAGAGTTACGATATATCCCGCCACCGGCGGGACCCAGCCTGACGGCGGGGCCAAATAAGATATACTAATTTACATGAGCATTCTTACCCGCTGCACCAACGGCGTGTGTGTTTGTGTGTTGCCTATGGAGGGCAATGACTTTAGGCCCTGGGCACTGCGACACCGTGCGTTGGCCTTTGTGTCGACGCTGCTGATTATTGCCAAGGTGCTCACTATTTCCGTAGTGGCGCTCACTCCAGCCACCGCTGAGCTCTCAACTATAACGGCGGCGCGGATTACTCAACTAACCAACACCGAGCGCGTCAACGTCGGCTTAAATGCACTGACCACCAACAATAAACTGAGCGACGCGGCGGCGGCCAAGGCACAGGACATGCTAGACAACGACTACTTCGCGCACATCTCCCCGGCTGGCGTCACACCCTGGTTCTGGATGAGCAAGGAGGGCTATGCGTATCAGGTCGCCGGTGAAAACCTCGCTATTGATTTCATTGAGGCCGAAGCCGTGGTGGCAGCCTGGATAGCGAGTCCTAGCCACAAGGACAACCTGCTCCACACCGCCTATACCGAAACGGGCATCGCCGTAGCTACGGGCGAGTTTCAGGGCGGCACCTCAACGATTGTGGTCCACATGTTTGGCTTACCCACGGTTGGCAGTAGTACGCCAGCCCCGACTGCCGCCACGCCAACACCCACGCCAGTGCCGGCGGTAGTTACGACACCAGCCGCCACGCCAACACCTACGCCGGTGCCAGTAACGACAGCAACGCCAGTGCCGGTGCCGGCAGACACCACCGCACCACGCACTCCCCGAATTGCACGTGGTGATGGTGGTGCCGTGGTTCAGTCAACAGTCTTGTTAGGCATATCCGGGGAGCCAGGGTCGGTGATTCATCTGCTCATCAACAATCAGGAGCGAATATTAGTAAGCTTGCCGGCGTCCGGCGAGACAACGCAGCTGGTAGATGTATCGGGAGTCAACGACGGCATCATCACTGTGCGCGCCTACGCCACCGACGCGGCAAATAATATTAGCGCGACCAGCAGTCCACTTTCAGTGACCAAAGATTCGACGCCACCGCTCTTAGCCACCAGCGGGATCTATGCCCTGCTCTCACCACAGTCAGACAACCCACAGTTAGCACTCTATGTGGGGAGCGGCGACACCCAATCCGTGCAGGTGCAGTATGGTGATGATCAACCACAGACGTTTACCGCGGAGCGACCAGTGCTGCTTGATCCGCTGGTCGCAGCGACCGTCGTCTTGAATGACCACGCTGGCAATGCGAGCCCCTCCTACATACTTAGCCTCGCGCCCAACTATCAACACGAGGCTGATACGAGTTTCACCCGACCGCCCGGTCGCTTTAGCCAAGGCACCCGAATTGCCACCGCGGCAGTGTTTGTCATCGTGCTGTTCCTGCTGGCTCTGGCCATCATTATTCGCTTCAGCGTGCAGCGACCGGCGCTCATTACGCACGCTTCACTCGTCTTGCTTTTGGCGGTGGTCTTAATCTTGTGGTAGCAGCACCAGTTGAGCCTTTTTGTAACGTTAGGGTACAATTGCAGCCAGATGTGGAAAACACATATGCAAATCTGCAAAGGAGGTGTCAGCTATGAGTGATGGTGATATTTTAGTTGTTGCGAGCAAGGTTCGCGGTTACCTAAAGGAAAAGGGTGTCAAAATGTCTGGTGACTTAGTTGGCGCCTTGAATGATCAGGTAAAACGACTCTTAGACGCTGCTGCTAGCCGAACGCAAGCAAACAAGCGATCTACGGTTAAGCCGCAAGACGTCTAAAGGACGGATTGAACTAGTATAAATGCGAAAAGACCGCTTTCGAGCGGTTTTTCGCTATTTAAGGCCGTTTTACAGTCTACAGAGTGGTAAACCCCCAGCGACATTGACAATTCGCTTAAATTAGCCTATATTAGTGAGTTGCTATGACCACACATGAGCACGAGACCGATATTCACATGATCCCACCCAACGTGCCATTCATCACGGCGCGGGTCTTTGCTGGTCAAAATCCAGAATGGGATCTAGTGGCGCCGATTGATGACAGTCAAACTAACCAAGCACGGAAGCTTTTTATTACTACTTTTGTCTCAAGTATTCTCATCCTCGCAGGCGTCTCTCTGCTCGCCGCCATGGTGTTTCCCGTGTTGGTGGAGTTAGCCCCCTTTGGTGAGGACTACCAACCAATGCTGCCCATCGCCGAGGCGCGCGAAGCGACCTTTTTATCATTCGCTGCCGACCCCGCTAAAGAACTCTATCCCCCACTCGGTGTCATCGATGGCGAACTTGGTGGAGACGCCATTCGCATTCCGGCACTGGACATCAACGTTCCGTTGGTCATGAGTGCCTCACTCAACGACGACGATGTATTGGAGACACTTAATACTGGTGCGGCCTTGTATCCCAACGGTGTGCTGCCCGGCGGACTTGGTAACACATTTATCTCTGCGCACTCAACGGGCGAGCCTTGGAAAGGTAAGTTTCGCTTCGCGTTCCTGCGCATCAACGAACTGCAGCTAGGCAACCTCATGCATATTGATTATCGTGGCTCGCGCTACACTTATCGTATGACGAACAAAGACGTCGTAACTCCCACCCCTGAGTTTCGCGTTATTTCGAACCGACCAGTGCCGACTGTAACCCTGATGGCCTGCTGGCCGCTGTGGACCACTAGTAAGCGCATGCTCATCACCGCTGAGCTGACGAACGTTACAAAGCTCACCCCGGAACCAACTTTCACCACGTCGATCTAGCTTTAGCGAGACCCGGTCTCGCTTACCCAGCGCACGACCCCCAAAAGATAATTGTCATAGCGCTGACTACGCCCACAGCGTATGATTTTGTTATGCAAGATCCCGCCCCTAACATCATTATTATGATGGGAGTAATGAGCGCCGGTAAAACGTATGTTGGTGAGCGCTTAGCTCGCTACCTGAGTTATGGATTCTATGAATGTGACGAAGCGCACTCCCCGGCCAACGTCGCCAAAATGCGAGCTGGTATTCCGTTGAATGATGCCGACCGCAAACCATGGTTAGCCACTATGGCCCATAAGATTCGCGAGTGGGATGCCAATGATGCTAGCGTCGTGATGACCTGCCCGGCGCATAAGAAGACCTACCGCGATACCCTTCGCGTCGCTCACGTTCAATTTGTGTACCTAAACCCGCCGCGGATCACCCTCGATAAGTTTGTGGCCAGCCGCACGCACAAATACATGAATCCCAAATTACTCGACAGTCAACTAGCGATCATGGAAACCCCGGACGAAGACGAGAATATTATCACTGTCATTAATGATCGCCCCGTGAATGCCATTATCAGTGAAATAGTCCAGAAATTAGCCAATCGATACGTTCTCACGTGCCCCCTGCCCCAGGAAGTCACCGTCGCTTCTTAGCTAGTAGCGACCGCGCTTAACTAGGAGGTGTCGGGCATCACAAGAACCGGCTCGCGGACTAGTTCGACATCAAACTGATCTAATACTTCCTGAATTATCTCCTGGGCCAGGGCTAGTAGTTGTTGCGTCGTCCCGTCGTGATTCACCAGAGCGAGCGGATGATTCTCAGAAATACCTACTCCCCCACGCCGCTCGCCTTTCTTAAACCCTGCCTGTTCTATCAGCCAGGCAGCCGGAACCTTAACGTCTACACCGGAAGCAAAGTTTGGTACTGGTTCGGCTATGCCCTGCGCCTGCACACGTTTTACTAACGCGTCATACTGCGCCATGCCCAGCACTGGATTTACGAAAAACGAACCGCAAGAACGCGAGTTCGGGTCCTTAGGATCCACAACCATTGATTTACTGCGCCGCAGGGCGAGCGTGGCCTCTCGTACCTTCTTCAATCCACTGGTCCCACTTTCTATGTCCTCATCGCCTAGTTTCTCGGCCAACTGCGGATAGCCCACCGTCGGTGACCCTGCTGGATCAAGCCGGTACGTAACCTTGGTAATTATGTATTTGCCCTCGTCCTTATACTTGAAGCGACTGCTGCGATAGTCAAAGTCGCACTCCTGGTTCGTAAATGAGACCACTTTGCCAGTCGACCGCTCTAAGGCTTCAACCTTAGTGATGACTTCAGACACCTGCTGGCCATACGCGCCCACATTCTGCATCGGGGTAGCGCCTACTAAGCCCGGTAT
>NZCO01000021.1 GCA_002686445.1 bacterium
GGCCCCGACAACTTTGCCCACCTTGCGGCGAACGTGTTCGCCGAGGTACCGCACACCTTTGCCCTTATAGGGTTCCGGCTTACGCAGCGCCCGAATCTGAGCAGCTACCTCACCAACCTGTTTGCGATCGATGCCAGACACGGTAATAATCTCCTTGGCAACTTCAAAGGTGATGTTCTCAGGTGCTGGTACGTCAATGGAGTGGGAATAACCAAGCTTAAGTTCCAGATCTGATCCCTTTAGGGCTGCTCGATAACCGACACCCTGTAGTTCTAGTTTCTTCTCCCAGCCTTCAGATACCCCCATAACCATGTTGTTGAGAAGTGAACGCATAGTGCCCCACAGCGCTGCTGACTGTTTGCTTTGTTTCTTGATGCTTACAGTGACCACACCGTCAGCTACTGCTACGCCAATACTGTGATGAATGGGCTGCGTCAGCTCCCCCTTCGGCCCCACAACCGTAGCCACATCCTCAACCATAGTGAGGGTAACACCGTCGGGTAGAGTAATAGGTTGTGCGCCAATTCGTGACATAGGACTAAGAAAAGATCTTAAGTGTTTATAGTAAATCGTGCAACTTACCAGACTTCACAGACTAACTCGCCGCCCAGACCCTTCTGGCGAGCTGCCTTATCATCCATCAACCCATGCGAGGTAGAAACAATAACGGTGCCGTCAGTATTGATTGAACGGGGAATTGCCTGGTGCTGCTTATACACGCGTAATCCTGGAGTCGATAAACGCTTAACTCCGTTGATTCGCGCCTTGCCGGCCTTGCTGTATGTCAAAGTGACTATCAATTTTGGCAGCGGCCCATCCTGTACGCGCACCGCCGATACGAGACCCTTGGTCTTAAAGAGTTCAGCTAGCGCCTCCCGAAACTTCGAGTATGGCAAGGCCACGCGCTGCTTGCGCACGCGCTGGGCGTTAATGATGGTCGTTAACATGTTTGCTGTAGTGTCCATATGATTGCGATATCGTTAATTACCAAGATGATTTACGAATTCCAGGAATGTTGCCCGCTTCTGCGTTCTCGCGGAAACAGATCCGACAGAGTCCGAAATCCCGCATATACCCCCGTGGTCGACCACAGGCCTCACAGCGACGAGTGATGCGCGTCATGAACTTCGGTTTCTTACGACTTTTTGCTTTTCGTGCTTCTGTTGCCATAAATAGTGATTATTATTTCTTACCTTGCCGAATATCGACAGTTGCCTCTTCTCGTTTCTCATCTGCTTGCGTCAGCGGGAAGCCTAGCGCTCGGAAGAGCACTTCAGCATCCTGCTTCGTTTTAGCCGATGTAGAAAAGGTAACCTCGATACCAAACACAATGTCTGTCTTTTCAGGAAGGATTTCCGGAAACGCTAGCTGCTCGACTATACCAACTGAAAGATTGCCCTGTCCATCAAGCGAGTTAAGTGAGATGCCACGAAAGTCTCGAACTCGAGGCAGTGTAACCGACACAAAGCGCTTGGTGAAATCAGTCGCCCGCTTGCCGCGCAGCGTAGCTCGGTAACCAACAATATTATCCTGGCGAACATTGAATCCGGCGATAGCCAGTCGGGCTCGGCGTACCTGTGGCACTTGGCCAGTTACTAAGGCTAGATCACGTTTTACAGATTCTAAATACGACTTGTTGTCTCGGTTCTTACCGACACCAGTCGTCACAGTTACCTTCGTAATTACTGGTACCTCATGGACGTTCTTGAGATTCAACGCTTCCGCCACTGCAGCGTATTGCTTTGTAAGTTCTGTAGTCATGGCTAGTTACTTGCTTTCTTAGTAGGAATAGTGGCATCGCACTGTTTGCATACCCGTAGCTTGTCGGTGCCGTCGAAGCGGTAGCCTACCCGCGTACCCTTTTTGCACGCTGGGCACACAACCTGCACATTTGAAATATTCATCGGTGCGGCTACTTGTACTCGCTGCCCCTTTTCGCCGGCGCGACGCGGGCGTACGTGCTTGAACACCATGTTCAAGCCATCGAGGACAATTAAGCCACGCTTTGGCAGTACCCCAAGGACGCTGGCTGATTTGCCGCGATCTTTACCGAGCAGCACTCGAACAGTGTCACCTTTTTTGACACGTGGCGTTGCTTTTTCTTCAGTGCGTTTGGTTACCATACTTCGGGTGCAAGTGAGATAATTTTCTGATAGCCGCGGCCACGCAGTTCACGAGCCACTGGCCCAAACACGCGCGTACCAAGCGGATCTTTGTTCTCTTTGTTCACTATCACAGCCGCATTGTCATCAAACCGAATAGCTGATCCATCAGGACGCTTTTGCTCTTTGCGCACCCGCACGACTACAGCACGTACAACTTCCTTCTTCTTAACCGTGCCTCGTGGTTCAGCGACTTTTACAGTGGCCACAATTTCATCACCTAGATACGCGTAGCGTCGTCCAGTATTTCCCAATACCCGAATCACCTTGAGCATCTTAGCTCCGGTATTGTCAGCGACTGCTAATTTTGTTTCTTCGTGAACCACGGCTGTTAGATTATGTAAATTATTTTTCTTCTCCAGTAACCACTTCCCAGCGCTTCCGGGCTGAGCGTGGTCGAGTAGCCGCAATCGTAACTGTGCTACCTACTTCCACTTCATTCTTCTCGTCGTGCGCAAGATATTTCTTCGTCACCGTTCGGCGTTTGCCGTACAGCGGATGCACCACTACGCGACTGATCACAACAGACACTGTCTTGTCACCAGATTTCTTGATGACTGTGCCTGATAGGGTCTGTCGTTTAGTTGTTTTTTTCTCTGACATAAGCGATTAATATACAATTTATTTACAATTCTTGCAAGACCGTACGGGCTCGCGCGATATCTGCGCGCAAGGCACGCAGCTGGCGATGGTTTTTTTGTTTACCTGATCGTACGTCCTCTCTAGCCATTTGATACTCTGCAACTAGGTTCTCAATTCGAGAGCCTACCTCTTCTTTATCCATTGTTCGCCAATCGTGAGCACGCATAGCCTAGCTGTGTCGTTTAATAAACTTGGTTTTCATTGGCAGCTTATGCGCCGCTAAGCGCAACGCCTCCTTAGCCGTGTCTTCATCAATACCATCCATTTCAAACAAGACTCGTCCGCGTCGTACTGGGACCACAAAGTGATCGACAGCACCCTTTCCCTTACCCATCGGTACCTCCGCTCCTTTGGCGGTAATTGGCTTGTCGGGAAAGATACGGATCCAAATTTTTCCACTGCGCTGCACAAAACGAGTCATGGCTCGACGAGCCGCCTCAATCTGTCGCGCAGTTACCCAGCGGCTTTCAACTGCCTTGATGCCATACTGGCCAAAGTCCACTGAGGTAGCGCCCTTTGACTGGCCCGTTACACGGCCCCGCTGGTGTTTGCGATGTTTTACTTTGCGTGGAGTCAACATAGGCTATTTCTTGGCTAGTTGGTTACCAACCTTCGCTTTAGCGGCCAAAGAGGTGCGGCGACGTCGGCGAGTCGGCTTTTTGACCTGCTCCTGCTCTTTTTCTTTCGTAGTACCGACCTTCAAGTCGCCACGGTTAACCCATACTTTGACGCCAATGGTGCCAAAAGTGGTATGGGCAGTTCGCTTCGCGTAGGAAATGTCAGCCCGGAAGGTGTGCAGTGGCACGTTACCTTCTGCCAACCACTCTTTGCGAGCAATATCGGCTCCGTTGAGACGTCCACCAACTGATACACGAACACCAACGGCGCCAGCTTGCATGGTTCGCCCGACTGATTGCTTCAGCACGCGCCTAAACGGCATGCGTCGCTCTAACTGATCAACTACCTGGGTGGCAATCGCGGCGGCATCGGTGTCAGGATTACTAACCTCTTGCACGTTGATGCGTACACGGTTCATGCCCCCAATAACTTGCTTCAGGTCTTTCTGTATCTTTTCAATACCACTACCACCACGTCCGATTACAACCGCCGGTCGTGAGGTGTGGATGGTCAGCACGATCTCTTTTTGATCGCGAACGATCTCAATCCGTGAAATAGAGGCGTGCTTTAATTCGTTTGCAAAATACTTCCGGATACGTAGATCCTGGTTCAGGTTCTTCCGGAACATTGGTGGACGATCACTAAACCACTTCGGATCCCATGTCCGAGTGATGGTGGTAATACGTAATAGAGTTGGTCCAGTCTTTCTGCCCATAGGATTACTTTTCTGACATGCTCTTACGACGGTGCGTTTTCCCTTGATCACCGCCCTGTTGAGCAGACTTAATTTTAGAAGTTGCTATTTCAGACTTGCTGGCTGTAGCTTGCGATAGGCCCGTGTCGGCCTCTGGCGTATCAGCCTTAGCTTCATCGGTAACCACTTGCGCTTCACGCTTAATGTGCTCAGCTGCTGAAATGGTCTCGATGTTTGCTGCCTCTTTCTTGCCCTTGGCCTTTGTGCCTTTAGCGCTCTTCCCCTTCTTCACATCACTAGTGGTTCCCAATACAACCGTTACGTGACTAGTACGCTTGATAATCGGATGCGCCATTCCTCGACTTACCGGATTAAACCGCTTCATCGTGAACCCAGCGTTAACAACGAGATCACGCACGACGAGCTCGTCGCTTGTTAACTCATTATTATGGACGGCGTTCGCGATGGCGCTGTTTAATACCTTACCGACGATGTCAGACGCTTTACCGGACATGAACTTCAGCTGTGCCTGCGCCTCAGCCACTGGTAACCCACGCACGACCTCACGCACCAACGCTAACTTGCGTGGTGCCATTCGGGCGTTCTTATGTTTGGCCGAAATTTCCATAGTTATTTAGTGGTGGGTTTTTGCGCTGCTGCGGCCTCAGCTTCCTTCTGCATTCGTCCGCCATGTCGTACAAACTTGCGTGTTGGTGCAAATTCGCCGAGCTTATGACCAACCATGTCCTCAGAAACCAAGACCTCAATATGATCCTTACCGTTATGTACCCCAAAGCGAAAACCTACCATCTCGGGGTATATCGTTGAGGCTCGTGACCACGTCTTAATAATCGTGCGGTCACCGCGTTTCATATTTTTTACCTTCTTGAGCAGCTTAGCGTCTGCGAAGGGTCCTTTTTTTAGTGATCGACTCATATGCTATTTACGCTTCTTACGAGAGCGACGCTTAAGAATCAAATGATCTGAATACTTACGTTTGCGACGTGTTCGCACACCCAAGGCCGGCTTACCCCAAGGCGTCTTGGGATGTTTCATACCGATTGGCTGTGCCCCTTCACCACCACCGTGTGGGTGATCGACGGGATTCATCACCTTGCCCCGCACCTGCGGGCGACGACCGCGACGGCGTTGCCGACCAGCGGAACCAATCCGTTCCAACCACTTATCTGCGTTACTGGCTTGCCCCACGGTGACATATGAGTCCTTAGGAATCAAGCGTATCTCACCGCTAGCTAGCTTAAGCTGGCCGTGAGCTCCCTTCACATCCATGACAACTGCGGCACAACCTGCTGACCGCAGCAGCTTACCGCCTCGGCCTGGCTTTATTTCAACGTTGTAGACCGTAGTACCTGGAGTAATCTTGGCCAGTGGTAATCGATTGCCCGGTTTCTCCGGTGCATCTGGGCCACAGGTGACATTTTCGC
The DNA here is from genome assembly GCA_002686445.1 of bacterium. Lineage (GTDB taxonomy): Bacteria > Patescibacteriota > Andersenbacteria > UBA10190 > UBA10190. The sequence goes on from NZCO01000021.1 coordinate 5,562, forward strand.
CAGGCACCGCGCCCTCCCACGCTAACCGATAGCGCCGATCGCCATCGTTATACTTGAGCAATGCTAGAAAAGCGGTTCGGTTCGGATCGTACTCCACGCGCTCTACCTGGGCGGATACACCGATCTTTTCCTGGCCGAAATCAACGGAACGCAATTTACGCTTGGCGCCTCCACCGCGATGACGGATGGTGATCTTTCCCTGCTTACCACGACCTGAGATTCGCTTCGCACCTTTCGACAATTTCTTGTTTGGCTTGCCACGGTGAATAGCCGAGCGATCAACAATCGACATTTTCTTCCGGGCGCCGCGCGTTGGTTTGTAAACTTTAATAGGCATGGCTAGGCGGTTAGATCAATAGTTTTACCCGCGGGCAACGTCACGTACGCCTTCTTCCAAGACGTAGTCGAGCCAGTGGTTGCTCCACGACGGCGTGCCTTCGGTCGAACGATCAGCGTACGAATCATCTTCGGCTTCACTTTATACCGCGCCTCTACTGACGTCGCGATCTGCCCCTTACTAGCTTCGGGACGTACTCGAAACGCGTACACGCCATCATTCGCCAGGCTCTTTTCAGTAATCAAAGGCTCGATGTAGATAGCACCAGTAACTAATGGCGCAGCCTCCGCCTGCTTGACTGGCTTCTTGGCAGCCACGTCCTTAGCTGCCGCCTTTTTGGCGGGTGTGGCTTTCTTCTCTGGTGTACCAGCTACTTTTTTTGCGAATGAGAGTAATGACATAGGAGCTATTTCTTGGCGGCTATCGTGCACCGTGCCTCTAATACTGGTAGCGAGGCTTCGTCTATCCAGATAGTAGTGGCTCGCGCTACGTCTAAGACAGTGACATTAACTACCGACCGAATGGTCAAGCCCTGAATATTCCGCGCACTTTGGTTTAGTGCATTAACTCGTTCTGGATCCATCACGAGTAGTAAGCCATGAGCGTTGTCACCAATGGCTGCTGCCACCTCTTTGGTCTTAACCGGAATATCTTTCTCAAACCGTACTACGACAACTTTACCGTCTCGTACACGTGCACTTAAGGCACCAGACAATGCCCGACGACGTAACTTGGTGGGAATAGTTGCCACCTTGGTCGGACGACTGCGGGGACCAAAGGTAATACCGCCACCAACCCAAATCGGTGATCGTCGTGATCCAGCACGAGCGCGTCCGGTTCCCTTCTGCTTCCAAGGCTTACGGCCACCACCACGCACTTCACTCCGGCCCTTAGTGTGGGCGCGACGAATACGATTGCGAGCGACGCTGGTACGAACTACTTGTGCGATAAGTTTCGGCGATGGAGTAGTGGTCATATAGGTTGGCACTGCTAGCGTATCAACGTCTTTACCACCAAATGTAGCCACAGCTAACTTGTCTGCAGCCTGCGGCGCTGTGGTTTTCTTTACGGGAGTCTTTTTTGGAGTAGTAGCCATAGCCTATTTCTTGTCTTCCTTATCGGCAACTTCTTCCGTCGAGCGAATCTCAACGATGCTACCTCGTTTGCCAGGAACAGCTCCCTTTATTGCTATTAAGTTCGCCTCTTGATCAACGGATACGACTTCTAGGTTTTTTACTGTAACGCGATCTGCACCCATGCGGCCGGCCATGCGCTTACCCTTAAACACGTGCTGTGGGAATCCTGAACCAATCGATCCAGACTGTCGCAATGCGTGCCGGTGACCATGAGAGGCTGGGCCACCCTTGAAGTGATGACGCTTCACTACTCCTTGATAACCCTTTCCTTTGGAGATGCCGGATACTTCGACAATGTCCCCGGGGGTAAATTGGCTGACATCAACCTGGGTAGCATCATCCGCAACCTCAATAGCGAATTCCTTTCGCGCAGCAAAACGCTGTCCCTTCTTTTTCTCCTTTGCTAAGAGAGCAAGTTGGACAGCGTTGTGGGGGTCTTTGGCGTCGGTGCGACGAACGGTAATGGTATTCGGATTGGCCAAAATCAGAGTGACAGGAACAACCGCGCCATCGGCGCTGAAAGTCTGCGACATACCAACTTTTCGACCAAGAATTGCTTTCACAGCGATCTGTTATAAAAACAAAAAACGCGCTACATCGTCCAAGCGTGTTTTTTTAGATACCCCGATGAGTGTGGCCCAGGACTGTTCCGCGCGGCCCTGTTAAGGCCCTACGGCATCATCCGTGACGTGTCAAAGGTTGCTAAAAATATAGTGTAGATGGGCAAAAAAGGCAAATTAACGGCTTTTAGGCCCACCAAAAACCCCGCCTCAAGGCGGGGTTTTATGTGTTTAGCAGTGCGAAACTAGCCCGTTTTCATCGATACGTCCACTCCAGCGGGCAAACTAAGGCTCATCAGCGTATCCACGGTTCGCGGTGTGGCGTTCACAATATCGATTAAACGCTTATGGACGCGAATCTCATATTGATCACGAGCCGTCTTGTGCACGAAGGTAGACTTATTTACCGTATATTTCTTCTTACCAGTCGGTAGCGGTACGGGACCCGCGATCTTAGCACCATCACGTTCTACCGCGTCCACAATCTGCTTAGCTGACTGATCAATTAATTTGTGATCATAAGCTTTCAGCTTGATGCGAATACGAGGCACCTGTGGTTTCCCTGTCTCGTCAACAGCTGGTTCTTCCTTCTTGTCTTTAGCCTTAGTCTTAGCTGCTGCTTTGGCTGGTGTTTTTTTAGCCTTCGGCTTTGCTTTGGTTGCCATAGTGGTTGTAAAAGGTACGAGTGCTTTCGCTATGTGCGAAATTACCCGAGAATCTTCGTTACCACGCCAGCACCTACAGTTTTGCCACCCTCTCGGATTGCAAAGCGCATGCCGTCTTCCATAGCTACGAGTGAGCCAAGTTCAACTTTGATGCTGATAGTATCACCAGGCATAACCATCTCAGTGCCTTCAGGCAGTTCGACAGCTCCAGTTACATCAGTAGTACGAACGTAGAATTGCGGTTTGTAACCCTTGAAGAATGGAGTGTGACGACCACCTTCATCTTTGGTCAATACGTACACCTCTGCTTCAAACTTGCTATGCGGCTTGATTGAACCGGGAGCAGCCAAAACCTGTCCTCGCTCAACATCCTCTTTCTTCAAACCACGAATCAGCACACCAGCGTTATCACCGGCTTGTCCTTCATCAAGTTGCTTATTAAACATCTCGATTCCAGTAACTACGGTCTTCTGCGTGTCACGAATACCAACGATCTCAACTTCTTCGTTGAGCTTAACGGTACCGCGCTCAATGCGACCAGTCACCACTGTGCCACGGCCTTCAATAGAGAAGACGTCTTCAATCGGCATCAGGTATGGCTTATCAACTTCACGAGTAGGCTCAGGAATAGACTCGTCTAACGCAGCAATCAAATCGATGATAGGCTTGGCGTCTTCATGATCAGCCTTGTCTGCAGCCAGCGCCTTGAGGGCAGAACCACGAACGATCTTTACGTTTTCACCGTCGTATTCGTACTTTGTTAATAGCTCACGGATTTCCTCTTCAACGAGATCAACCA
>NZCO01000022.1 GCA_002686445.1 bacterium
AAACAAACGGGCGATAGCCCAAAAAAGAAAAGGGATATTTCAGCTAACGTTTCAGCATATCTGATGTTTGCTTTCATTCCTTATTTTATCAATTTATTTTGTGAAAGCAAATATGGGTCGAGCGAGGGCACGAGCGAGCCAGATATACTGTGTTAGGCGAGGGTGAGCGAGGTACGAGCGAAAGTGCAACGTCCCCTTGAGTAAATTTTGGCGCGCGTCTATGGGTATTTGGTTTTACCTGTACTAACAATTAGAATTTTTTTATTCTTAGGGATTTTGTTTTTCATCTGGAGAAGAAGTGCTAATCCTGCAATTCCAGACGGCTCACAATTAATATTTTGTGCTTTAGCAAGTTTCATGGCTTTATCCAAAAATTGTTCTTTAATTAAGATAACATTGGATTCGGAACCGCAAAAACCAGCATGACGATATAATCTTATCCACTGTTCATCAAAATGAACAAATGGCAAATGTGGAGAATACAACTTATCTGCTTTGGATTTAGGATTATTTGTTGTGGCTCCTAAAAAATTACATCTTTGTAACACTTCCAGCCTTCCTTTGCATCTGGGATCATGATTTTGAGTGGAAGCTTCTTTTTTGTTGATATTCAAAACATTTTCAAATAAGTTTCCAGTTCCAAAAGGAATAAAACAATAATCTGGCGATGAATTAATTATTTCATAACTCAACCAATCATAAAATCTGGTAGTTGGATCTAATGCTTCACTTGATGTTATATCAAAGCCATCAGGATTGTGAGTTAAGGTAAGAATTTCTTTCCAATGAAATGGTTTTTTGCTTAAATCAGATTCATAAATCTCACAACCTATTTTCTTCATGGCTTTGAAAACATTAGAATCAATATTAACATCAACCAATACTTTTAGATTAGGAAGATTGTATTTTTTAAGTTGAGTTTGAATAGCAACAGCAGCAGAGCCAGATGAAATAATTGACATTGCTGGAAGTGTTCCTTTGATCTGACCTCTTTTTTTAGCCATCAGAAAATCTCTATAAGTGACAATAATTTCCCAAGCCATCCTATCTTTATGGGTTCCTGTTGGATTATGACTTTCATCTTTTAACCACACATTAGAAAATCCGGGAACTTTAATCTTATAGGTTGGAGTAGCGGGAAATTTAGGATTATCTGCTGGAAATTCAGGTTTGTTGGGATTATTTTCTGAAGCCACAACAATTGATTTCAAAATTTGTTCTTCTTTTTTGGATAAAGCCATATTATATATTTAAAAACAAAATCTATTATAAAGTTTTCTGGTGTAGCGCGTCAAAATTTATTTCGCCTAACATCGGGGTTTAGAGAAGTTTTTGCGAAGCAAAAATTTGGATGGAGCCTGCAAGGCGAAATCTCTAAATCCTTGTTATGTGTTTTTTCTGCAAGAAAAAATCGCGGAATGAAATGGAGCGACAGTATGACGCAGGTCAGCCCCGCATCAATATTTAGAATAAACAATTAAATATTTATGTTTAGAATCTGAAGTCATAGGAATTCCTGCAAGTTCACCTAATTCTTGTATTTTAGAATCTTGAGCATTTGATTTTCTAATAAAAAAGACCTCAACATCATATTTATCCTCAATGAATTTCTTATTACGATAAGCTAAATTCATGCTATCATCTGGAAAAGGTTTTCCATCTGGTTCTCTATCAAGCCATTTAGGGATTTCAAAATCATCTTCTACAAAGACAATAAAATCAAAATCTGAAAATAAACTTCCTCTAAATCCAGGAGGTTCATATTCTCCAAAAGAGTTTTTTACAGATGAACCAATTAATATGATTTTGTTTATTTTTTCATCAGATAGTAATTTTGATTTTGTTTTTTCAATGGCTTGATTTCTAAGTGAATCAATTTCTTCTTTTTGGAAAACCTTTTTTTGAGGTCTTTTTTTCAAATGCTCTTCCATAATATATTGAATTCATGTGACTTTAATAAATGTTTCTTAAAGGGGCTGACCGAGTAATATTGCACATAACTGGTTTTTATCCAACCTTTACATACTAAGTGTAACAAAATCTTGTATGTTATGCAAACTTTTGTTATTCTTTGGTTATGGAAAATATTTTGGACAAAACTGAGCGAATTTTGAAATTGAGAAACTACTCGCCCAAAACATGTAAAGCATACCTGCTGTACATAAACGAGTATATCAGATTTTCAAAAAACGCTGGTATCAAAAACAAGCAGAAAGCCATTGAAGAATTTTTGCTTGATAAGCACAAACGCAAACAGTCACCACAAACAATCAATCTCGCTCTTAATGCCGTGAAGTTTTTGTATGCGGAAGTGTTGAAAGATCCGCAAAAAATTGATTTGAAGTTTGCAAAGAGAAATAAAAAATTACCTATCGTTTTGTCGCGAGCGGAAATTGAGAAAATTATTGAAGCAACCGATAATCCAAAATACAAACTCATGATCTCGCTTGGCTATGCCTGTGGCTTGCGCGTGAGCGAAGTCACAAATCTGCATGTAGTAGATTTGGATATTGATGAACTTGTCGTGCATATCAAAGGAGCAAAAGGCAAAAAAGATAGAATCAGTGTATTGCCTGAGAAGTTGCAGAATGATTTGCGAAATACCATTGCTGGTAAAAATGCAAATGATTACGTCTTTGCTTCCAATCGTGGTGGCAAACTCACCACGACATCTCTGCAAAAAATGTTTCGTAAAAGTTTAGCAAAAGCTGAAATTAGCAAACCAGCAACTTTCCATTCTCTGCGACATTCATTTGCTACACATTTACTGGAAAACGGAACAGATGTGCGTTATGTGCAGGAGCTTCTTGGGCATAGCAACATCCGCACAACACAAGTGTACACACAGGTGACCAATCCAAAGTTAAAGAACATTAAAAGTCCGTTGTAGTTATTGTAGCGAACCCGACCGACAAAACCATTTCCTTTCAATGTTTTGTTCGGCTCCTCCCCAGACCCCTCCACCGAAAAATACGAAAGGTAAGGAAATGGTTTTGGTCGGGCGGTCGCACGCAGCGTAGCGGAGTGCGAGGTGGCGCGGTGGGATTGTCGTTGTTCGCGCCCTGCGGGGCGCGAGAGAAAGCGCAAGCTTTGCTTGCTCCGCTTCCTTAATTGCGATTTTGAAAATGGTTTCGAGCTTGGTAAAATAAACGCACAGACACCACAAGAAGTGGATTTGAAAGCACTCGCCTATGTGGTGGGCCTAGCTCTTGGCGATGGTAATTTGTCGAATCCAAATGGCCGGGCTACTAAGCTACGTATTACATGTGATACCAGGTACCCGAACCTCATCCGAAGAATCGTCAATGCTTTAGAAACTATTCTGCCTACCAATAAAGTTAGTATTTTGGAACGGCCGGACAATTGCCTGGATGTGTATTGCCACTCCAACAGACTAGAGTCGCTGCTTGGCTGGAAGGCGCATGGCGGATCAAAATACGTGCAAAGAGTTGGCGTGCCGGACTGGATAAAAAGAAATCGAGCCTACAGCAAAAACTGTCTGCGAGGACTTTTCGAGACCGACGGATCAATTTATCGAGACCGTGGATATCTCATGTCGATGTTTGTGACTATTATTCCTTCGCTCGCGCAGGACGTGCCAGAAATGATAAGTGACCTTGGATTTACTGCGCATACATATCACATCCAACAAGTTCCGCCCCAACAAGACCGATACAATATCCGAGTCTCGAAGAAAACCGCACAATTCGTGCAGTTTGTTGGTATCACCAAGGATTAAGATCTAGAGGAACAAGTAGAAAAAGGCTAAGGCACCTGCCACGGCAAACATAATCATGAAGCCCATCGGGGCTGCCACATATAGGAACAGTAAAGCCAATGCCCACGCGAACAATCCTTTAACAATCGCCAGTACAATCTCAAAGGCGACCGCATACTGCAGTGCTCCGGCGCTGCGACCTGTGCCGTAGAGCTTGGCTACAAAAGGAATACTGACACTGGTCTGCATGATACGGGCGTAAGCATCGGCCCCGACAATAGCCAGCGGTGCGCCCGACAGCGCTCGAAAGATATAGCTAGCTGCCGTCAGCGGTACGAACAGTCGTAACACGCGACGCGGTGACCACCGATCAGTCAGCTCACCTATAAAAAAGCCCCAAATGGCAGTAGCCAACATGCTCAAGGATGCGATCAGCCCCAGCACGAGGTCGCTTTCAACTATCAGAAAGATAAAGATCGGCCAGAACACGAGATGGACGAGGTTTTCACCCCAGCCGATCATCGACAAGACCATGCGGCGGTGCCGCTTCGCCAATATGATCCGCCACGCAGAAGCGTAGCTGAATTTTTTTATACTGCTACGTTCCTTCGTTCGCAGCAACGGTATTCCTGCTACAGCCACCACCGCGGCGGCTAAAATAAAGAGCGCTGGAAAGCCAAACGATATAACTAACAAACCACCAATCGTGGGTCCGATCACACCGGCACCATACGTGACCATCCGAATCCAAGATTGTTCGGTGCCTCGATTCTTGACGTCAGCGAAAGCTGAAAAGTTGGCGTGGTATGCCGGCCAATACAATATCTTGAAGAACGCGAGCACGATCGGCGCTACCCAAAAGAGCACCGGCATCATTGCCAGGCTGGCCAACAGCAAGAAGTAGAAGACGAAGATCGGCGTTGAAGCGGTCAAGGACCGTTCGTAACCAAATCGAGCAGCAAATTTGGCGCCAAACGGCATCAGCAAAACGTATACCGTGTAGTGAAGCCCGTAATAGGCAGCAATCAATGAGAGTGAAAACCCTGCCTGATAAAAATATACCGGCTCGAAGATGGTGATAAGTGACGCCGCAAAGGAAAACAGCAGCAAGAACACATACATTTCCTTCAGCTGTCGGCGCGGATGCATGCTAAACATGCTTTTGAAAAACGGCACTGAGAAACCAAGTGAGGATGACATGATGCGTTAGCTAAATAGTGTTGGACCTTTAGTGTACTACAGCCTTTGACATTTTTGGGACCGTGGGTATAAATAGGCCATGCCAAAAACAAAGTTTAAGGCCCGCCGCCTCGCGTTCATCGGCGCCGGATATGTGGGGCTCGTTTCGGGTACCGCCCTGGCCGAGATCGGTCATACGGTGATCCTCGTGGACAATAATAAAGAGAAGATCGCTAAATTGAAGAAGGGAGAAATCCCTATTTTTGAGCCTGGCCTGGAAGACCTGGTGAAAAAGAATGTTAAAGCAAAACGATTGAGTTTTACCACGAGCTTACCCGATGGCGTGAAGCAATCCGAAGTCATTTTTATCGCCGTGCACACTCCTCCGCAGGCTGACGGCAAGGCTGACCTGTCATTCGTCGCTGGCGCAGCGAGAGAAATCGCTGAGGTAGCTGATAATTACAAAGTTGTCGTAGATAAAAGCACCGTGCCGGTTCAGACCGGCGAACGCGTGGCTGAAACTATTGCCCGCTATAACAAAAAAGGCATCGATTTCGATGTTGTGAGTAACCCCGAATTCCTACGTGAGGGCTCTGCCATCGATGATTTCTTGAATTCAGACCGCATCGTTGTCGGGGTGGAGAATAAGCGAGCGGAGAAGATCATGCGTGAGATATACGCGCCAATCGACGCTCCTTTTATTGTCACTGATGTGAAGAGTGCCGAGCTGATTAAACACGCTAGCAACTCATTCTTGGCCATGAAAATATCGTTTGCCAATGCCTTAGCCCGCATTTGTGAACTTTCAGGAGCGAACATTGATCAAGTCGTGGAAGGCATGGGCGACGACCACCGTATTGGTCCCCACTTCTTGCAAGCCGGAGTTGGCTATGGGGGCAGTTGTTTCCCAAAGGATGTCTCAGCATTTATCGCCATTGCTGACGAGCTGGGTTACAAGTTCGATCTGCTCAAGGCAGTGGAGCAAGTAAACGCCGACGCGTGCGATCTCTTCTTAGAAAAGATTAAGGAAGCACTATGGGTAACACGCGGCAAAAAAATTGCGATGTGGGGATTGGCGTTTAAGCCCAACACTGATGACATGCGCAACGCACCGTCAATAAAGATTGTCGAAGCGCTCAACGCACAAGGAGCAACCATCCAAGCATACGATCCGGAGGCAACCGACACAGCCAAGCTAGTCCTGGGAGATAAAGTGGAATACATGAGCTCAAAGGATGCAGCACTTAGGGATGCAGATGCCCTCATCATCGTTACCGACTGGGATGAGTTTAAGAAACCGGACTGGGAAAAAGTGCACAAATTGCTCAACAGCCCGATTGTTATCGACGGCCGCAACATGTACCAACCGAAGGAAATGGAGAAGCTTGGATTTGTATATCACAGCGTCGGACGAGGGTAACTGCCCCTGTGTTCCTGAGCAGAAAAGCTCTTGTAAAGCCACTAAAAAACAATACGCCCCGCACGAAGCGGGGCATACTCCTTCTCTTGTATCTTTACAATAGCACAGTATATGCCATCTTGTCAACTGGGGATGAGAAAGCATTTGACAAAGATGTTGCTATCCGTAATGTATAGCCATAGGTGTACTTGTATATGCCTACTCGTTCCTTATGGAGGGAAGGGGTATTTTTGTACAAGCATCAATACAGTTCGAAAGTTCGTTACAACACAGTTTCATTTTTTCCCCGTGTGAGCTGCCTCGTGCAGCCAAGGAAGGAGCGTCGTGATGAGAACATCTTGTTCTATGAAGACGAGACGAGGCATGAGCATCGTCGAGATTTTGGTTGTGCTGGCCGTCATTGGTATCGTCGTGGGCCTTGGATGGCCGGCCGTCAATATGGGCATAAGTGCCTTCTCCGGCCAAAACGCCATGCAGAAGGTATGGGTGAGCGCGGAGGAAGCGGTCGTCGGTGGCAACAGTCGCTTGATTGTGGACTACCAACGGGTACAGGGAGAGGCGACCGAGTACCTCTTCACGCACCAACCATTCGACGGCGCGACCGAAGTGGTGGGCCATCCGCAATACCAGGTGGTCCGCGGCAACGGTAACGTGTTCGTGCCCTGCCCAATCCGCTATCAGCAGACGAACCAGCACTTGCAACGGCAGGCTCTGGAACTTGCGATCACGGAATTTCAAAAGGGCCGACCAGACTTGCAGATCATCGAACGTCACGACCCGTATCAGTACATTTCGACCGATGGAGGGGAAAACTACCTCTATGGTGTACGGCTTGACGTGAGCGCGATTGGCGAAGAACCGTGGATTACCGAGGCTCGCAACGCCAAGGCCAAGCGGAACGAAGGCAACCCGAATGCACACCCCAGCGACGGTACGCAGTTCGTGACGTTGGCAAAGGACAGCGGGAAGATCATCTTGCACGGCCATGCTGTGCCGAAGGCGAACGACCCGACCGGTGGACTGATCGTTTCCTTCATCGGATCCGACGGCGGTGAAGAATGGGCCCAGGTCAAGGACTACGCCCACGACGCACCGGTCACCAGCCAAGCGCAAATGCTCGTGTATGACGAAGGAAAGGCTTTGGTCTATATCCCGCTAAACCAACCGGTGAGCGGAATGGACTTCGGCAGAATCGTGCGGCTTTGCGAAGCGGCTCGTGTCGGATTCTTCGGCAGCGAACGCCACATCGGGTGGCAAGAGCTCAGTTGGGAACCGAAGCTGCAACTCGCGCAGCCCCACCAGAAATCGCTGCTGCAAGGTATCGTGATTCGTTACGCTCGGTCCAGCGCTGGCAACGATCGTATCGACGCGCAAGAAGCGGCGGTCCCCGCGAACCCACCCACCGGTGACGCTAGCGTGGCCGCGCTGATCGAAAATGCGGTCAGTTCCGTACTGGACTGACAAAAGGCCGCTACGGCGACCACTGAAACTCACAACGCCCCTCTCGATTCTCTCGAGGCGGGCGGCTTTTTTTACCTGATCCCTGAATCACGCCTTACCTGACTTGACAAATCTCGATGTGCATCTATTCTATGGGGGCACGTTCAGAAGCAGGATTCTGACACCAAACAAGCAAGTACTTTCCAACCAAGGAAATGGAGGAAGAAGATGAAATTCAGGACTTCACTGTTACTTATTGCTTTATTCGTGGGCGTCGCTGCCCTGTCGGGTTGCGCTGAGTCCCACCCCGTCGCTGACAGCAATCTGCCGACATTCAACATCGGCGAAGGGGAAGCAAGGCCAGCCCGAGACCAACGCCACCACCGTAATGATGCCGAGGAGCCGACATCAGACTACCCACTTAAGATCGCCGCAAACGACGACGGCGAACTCGAGGTGCAATATGGTGGTTCCGATGGCCTGCTCCAAAAGCAGCAGCTTATCGTGACGGTGGACGATAACGAAGAGTGGGCTTACGTCCCGCTACACGCTAGCGGCAAAGCGACACTCAACAACGAACGAATGGCTGCAGCACGAAGTGAATTCGAGCGACACCACCAGAAGCTGGCTGTCGTCCAAACGGACACGGATGTGGCAGCTAGCGGCATGCTGTGGACTGGCGAGCACTCAAGCGAAGAAGTGTTGGTCGGGCTGAAGCTGCACCTGAGACCCAAGTTCGGTCAATATGGTGACATGACGCTGGTGGGATGGCACGATCAGTCACAACTGACCATCATTCCAAAATCCAATGGCACTACATTCGGTATCCAAAAAGCAGACGCTGCTGGGCACGTGAACATCCGATTCGACCGAGTGGTCTATACACCCGCCGTTCGTGATGCCATGACAGCGCTGATGACGGCTATCGTCGATGCCGGGAACGCAGAAGGTGCCCCGGCGGCGCACATCGCCTCAGATCCCCGCGATTGAGCACGATCTTCTCCACAACCAACCGCACTCTAACAAGTTGAGTGCGGTCCTTTTTTTATTCCAAAGACAATATGTTACTTATTTGCTTTGTTAAGGCCATATTAGGTCATCTTTCTGTTCGTCTAACAAGAGCCCCGTCATTGACAAAAAGCATATATTTTCTACGCTGGTAACAGGTGTTCAAGAAGTAACACCGCCAAAGAAAGCAGCCCGCCTGGGCCGTTTTTTTATAGCCAAGTTCCTTGCCAACTTAATAAGGGAGCTAGTCATGAAGTTACGCTTCGCACTCAAAGTACTGATGTGCGTTCGCTGTATGACCATCGCCACCTTGCTGCCATTCTTGGCCGTCGGTGTGGCTGATCTAGATGACTACACGTGGGATGACCCAAACCGCATCCGACTTGTTACCTCAGGCGATGAGTAATTACACCACCTTCGGAAAAGGAGAATGAAATGAAACGTTACCTCTACGTCGCACTGCTGCTGGTAGTTGCCCCGGGATGCACCATCGTATCAATGGATCCGACTGGCCTGTATGAGGGTGAAGAAACGCCTGCTTCGTCTGCCGTATCACTCCACGTTGTTGCTCCGTCGCAATACGACGGTAAGCTCTATGTGCTCAAAAAGCAGAGTGACCCTGACGACGAAACAGTGATGCTCGAGATTACGATGGATGAAACCCGGGCGTTCTTGCCGCTCGAGGTGCTAGGCCGACCCAGCGTGCACATGGAGAAGATTTTGGCCCTTTTGTCTGAGTTCGAACAAAAAACCGGCCGCAAGATACCGCCTGGAGGTGTGCAGTTCCTGAATCAACAGGAGGGAGGATCTGTGCGTGATAACGGGAATTGGGACCTTCATCAGTACGAGTTCACGTACGGCATTATGGTGGACCATATGCCAGCAAAGGCCTACGAACTTACATACAACTTCACACCACCACTGGGCGAAGTGCTCGTAAGTGGCCGGACCACGTCGGTGACTGATAACTGACCCTAAACCACTGCGAGTACGCACACTCGCAGTTTTTCTTTACTGTCCTCGTTCTTGTAACGCCTGCTCGGCCGCTTCTAGCTGGTCCTTGTCATTAATCGGTAACCAAAAGTCTGACTCAACAATCTTGATCTTCTTACCATATTCCTGGCTCAGTTTCGTCCAGACGTCGGGAGTCTCATATTCTCCGCGAGCTGAAGGCTCTACTCGTGCTTGGAAGAAATCCTGGTCCATCACCATATGCCCCGTCCAGACCAAGTCGGAGATGAACTCTTGAGGTTTCTCCACTGAACGAACTAAGTTACCATCGTCGTCCGCAACCAAAACCCCAAAGTTCTCAGGATGATCACTACGATGCGCTAAGACCGCAGTATCTTCCGCAAGCAACGCATGCATCGCTTTTTTGCTAATGAGGTCATCACCGATAGCACCTAACCACCGTCCTTCTGTCATGCCCTCCGCTGACCAGAAAGCGTGTGCCAGTCCCAGCTGTTCTTTCTGGACCGTATACTCCACCGGCCGCCCCTTGTAGTTGTCTTTGAAATGGTCGCGTATGGTTTGCTCGTGCGGCCCACCAACGACGAAAATAAGACCATCTATTTCAGCGGGTAGTTCGTCTAAAAAGTGTTCGATAAGGGGCTTCCCATTCACCGGCAGTAAGTGCTTAGGGCCTTCATAATGCTTGGCCATGCGCGTGCCTTTGCCGGCAACTAAAATAACTGCTTTCATGATTGTTTTCTAATAATAAAACGGTCGATCCGCCCACCCCGCGCCAAGGCGCGGAGTATTGACGCGACGGATCGAACCCGGGCCGTTTTGTTGGCACGGATGCGGCCGCCGCCGCGACTCTAGAGAGCGTCTTCATACCCCGCAGCTCGTGGCGGAGTATTACGACGCCCAATAAGGCGTAGCCTTCGTTCTATCATACCTTGTCATACCGGCGCAACCGGTATGGTCACAATGTGGCTCCGCGGGCTCTCGTTAAGCTACCAAGTTGCTGCGGTATCACTGGCATCAGGTCAGCAGTCATCTGCAGCGTTGTGTCACGATCCGACTCAATCTCGACGCCTTCTTTGGTGAACGTCGCATACCCTGGCTTCGAGACCGTCACCACATAGGTGCCAGCCGGCGGCAGCGCGAAGAACTTACCCTGACTATTGGCTACCCGTGTCATCACCAAACGGTTAGTACTGTGCTCATACAAGCGCACCACAGCCAGGTCGAGCGGGATGTGCGTGATAGCGTCCCGCACCTGGCCATAGGCTGGCCGTACACGCACTTCAGTGGCGATCTTGGTTATTACTAACACCACGTAGAGCACTTCAAGCACAAGCTGCGCGGCCGAAGGAGCAAAGAAGATCAATAGGGTATTTAAGATCGCCCCAGCGGCAAATAGCGGCCAGGCTGCGACCCGACTACTCTGCAGCAACACCTGCCAAGTCTTTAAGACACGCACTTTGAACGTGGTTATCTCTGCCGTGATCGGCTTCATCGGAATCACAATGGTCGGCGGTTTGTTATCATCCTTGACTGTAATCTTGCCTCCCGTGTAAATGATGCCGTCGCTCGGTGACAAGGATGAGCTCTTAGCCGGCGCAAACCCAAAGCCCGCGACGCGTACATCAATAGTGTATTCACCCACTGGGAAGGATGCTTCAAACATCCCCTTTTCATTTGTTCGCTTCTGGCCGCGTAACTTTTTATCGGCGCCGTAGATCAAGACTTGCGCCCCCGCTATCGGATTACCCGTTAGGTAATGAACCACGCGACTGTATGACTGGAGCGAGGTGATAACCGAACCACCGGAGGCGCGTGCTTGGCGTCCCCGCACGACGCGCTGCAATACGCGATCGGAAACTAACAAGATCGTGGTTAAGACCGCGAGGATAAAGAGCAGGTAGTCCAACATGCGCGCACCAGTACGCAGTACCCCCGCAGTCCGTGAGGGGGCCTGGGTAACTCCAGTGTCTGGCCGCACCACTACTTGCGTAGGGGCTATCGGTGCTAAGGCCTTAGTGGCCACCGTAACCGTATCGATGGCCGAAGCACCGGCCTTATCAGCCACCGTGAGTGAGAATATGTATACTTCGTTCTCCGCCCCGGCTGAGAACGAAGGCGTTGCCGTCTGGTCCGAGAGGAGCTCGACTTCAGGCCCACTGAGCTGTCGCCATTGGTACAGCAAATTGAGAGTGTCACCTGCGTCGGCATCAAACGAGGCCGCTCCATCCAGAATAACGAGCGCTCGTGGATTTACTACCAGGTCAGGACCTCCATCAGCAACCGGCGGTTGGTTATCTTGCGTAACCGGTGGTGGAGTTGGAGTTGGGGTTGGTGTGACCGTCGGAGTTGGAGTCGGGGTAGGAGCACCAGGAGTTGGAGTTGGTGTGCCCGTTGGCGTGGGAGCAACAGAAGGCGTTGGCGTGGCGTTAGGATCGACGGTGGGCGTTGGTGTTGGCGTAGCCGGAACTGCCGTCTTACCCTGTACGCTGGCGGTGGCCGCTTCATTCCCAAAGATGTCAGTGGCAAAAATCTTAAACGTGTACAGTTTGTCCTTGGTCAGATCCGTTATGGTTGTAGTGGTTGTTTCCACGTCACCTAGGGCACTGTCGTTCTCAGTCGTCCAGACGTCAGATTTCTTCTCCAGCACCTGCGTTTGGTTGGTACCGTAGTAGATCATATAGGTATAGGCGTTACTATCCGCCGGCCTGGTCCACGTAAGAACTATCTGCGTGTCGGCAGTCGAGCCAATTGCTAAATCCGCTAGCCCGGTTGGCTGCGCGTTATCAACCTCAAATTTTCCCGTAATGTTTGCCACGCCGATGCTCTTACTGTCGCGCGGAATAACCCGCAGCTGCACGGTACTTAGCTCCGTCAATATAGGACCGCCGGTATTTTCAACGGACTTGGTATCCCAGGTAAAGGTAAGACTGACGCTGTTGTTACTGTTGGTATCAATCTTATCTACCGTGCCAACCTGATAGGGATTGCTATTCTTGAGATCAACCGTGCCCACATCGGCTGTGACTTTCGTCAGCCACGGCTTGTACCAATGATCACCGTCAAGCGAATACTGGATGCGCATACGCGTTTCGTCACCATCGCCGTCAGACACCGTCGTCTCAAAGGTCACCAGTCCGGCTCCTTTCGTACCCTGGGTAATATTGTCGGGGGTGGTGGCTTCTGGCTTCGTACGTCGTCGTTCATACGCGTAGACGGTACCCATCATATGATCTCCGGCCACGATATCGAGGTCGCCGTCATTATCAAGGTCGCCAGTGGCGACGCCATAGACGCTCTGTAGTCCAATAGCGATCGTCTCTTCCGTAAATTGATCAGTGCCGTCGTTCTTATATAATAATACCTTGTTGTCGTCCTGAGCCGTTACCAGGAGATCTAAGTCGCCATCGCCCTCGATGTCGATCGCCTTGGCGACCTTGGCGTCCACGGAGCCTTTGACCAACAAGCGGCCATAGCTATCAGATCGATACAGGGCCACCTCGTCGTCCACGTGATCTGCCGTGACGATCCACTTTCCCCCTGTGGCAGTTTCAGCCGTACTGATATATGTCCGATTACTCTTTGAATCATCAATGTCGGCACGAGTCCAGCTCGCGCCGTTGCTCGTATCCCAATGTTGTAAGCCCGCTGTGCCACCGGCGATAATGTCGGGGTAGCCATTGCCGTTGATATCGGAAATAGTCAGCGCGGTGATGCCAGTATCGGATGCAATCGTCGTGCTGGTAAACGTCTCGCTACCGTTATTCATCCAGCGGCGCAGCGTAATAGGTCCACCGTCACTACCGGCCGTCACGATATCGATCGCACCGTCAGCATCAATATCCGCCGCAAACGCAACTGGATCGTCTCCTGTCGCACCCAGGCTACGGGCGGTGAAGTTCAAGTCACCCGTATTTTCATACCAGCGCACGGCCGTTGGGCTACCCGGAAACGTAACTAACGCATCGACATCACCGTCATCATCGATATCAATGAGCTGCAGTCGCTCGGCCAGCTTGTCATCTTTGCGGTCACGCAAGAAGTTGTAGTTGTCGTCATTTCTATAGACGATGACCCCGTCGCTCCCGGCTGTCATAACATCGTCATCTCCATCGCCATCGAGATCGGCAACCTCTACTCCCTGCACCCCAACGGCGCCAGTCTCAATGCCGATAACATGCGGCGTGAAATCAAACGCGCCGACGTCACGGTACCCGAAAAACCAGCGCAAGCCACCAACCACTACCGCAATAATCAGCAGCGTCGTTATGGTGCTGCGCAGCAGCGGCAGGGCTTTATACAGCGCCGCTCGGCGCCGTCTAATCCGTAATCTGGCGTGTCCAGCCATAGCCGTATAGTAGCATTCTTCCTTGTCTCTAAGGATCTACAGGTACCTGTTGACAAATTCGCTCCGACCATCATACTGCTGCAGCTACCGTAACTGATCAGTTCTCTACCAAATGGAGTCATATGCGATGGCGATTATTACAGGAATCAGTATCCGCAATCGTCAACATGTCGAAAGCACACTGCAGGTTGATGATAAGACCGACCAACGGCTAACACTTAAAGCCGCTGGCCTCAGATTCAAAACAACGGAAAAGCCCGTTCTCGAATTCAAGCAGATGCCGGATTGGCCGCTCCCGAGCGTAGAAGGCTCGACGGCGCATAGTTTACTGCTTGGTCCGCGCGATACGCTTAAGGAGCTGCCGTACCTGGCAGTTGAATGCAATGTCACTCTCTCCGCGCGACCAGATGGGATCGTCGTGGCAGGTATTGTTACACCCTTCGACGCAGCCAGCGCGAGCGGCTTTGAAGCGCTGTTAAACGTTCTCATTCGAGGCCTACAGCGCTGGCCCAAGTCCTTCCCCGACTATCCTCTAGGCGTGAACATTGAGCTCCGCGGCGAAGTTAGGCCGCTCGAACCATAATTCAAACCGATCGTAACCGATCGGTTTTTTTCTACTTGACTACTAAGTTCAGCAATTTGTCCGGCACGTAGATCGTTTTTACTATTTCTTTACCCTCGAGATGCCGTGTCACGTTTTCTAGCCCCTTGGCCTCCTCGACCACGGCCGCTTCATCTTGCCCCGAATCGGTTGTTAAGGTGCCGCGCACTTTCCCATTTATCTGAACCGGTATGGTTACCTGAGCACCTGCCAGTACTTCCGCGTCGGCCTCAGGCCACGGCTGCAACGTGACTGACGTGTCATTGCCCAAGCTTTGCCACGCTTCCTCGGCCAAATGCGGCGCCAGTGGCGATAGTAACAGCGCGAACGTCTGTAAGGCGCTCGGAGCAACCGCCTTATCTTTCTCAAAGGTATTGAGTAGCTCCATTAGTGACGACACGGCGGTGTTGAAGCGGAAGTGCTCCATACTCTCAGTGACTCGCTTAATGGTCTGTTGAACGGCTAGGTTCAGGTCGGCAGTTAGTGCGGCCTCATCCTGCGGCATCTCCATAAAAAGTCGCCACAACCGTTTCATGAACCGCTCACTTCCGGTGATGCCGGCCGTGGTCCACGCCGCCGAGCCTTCAAACGGACCCATGAATGACGCAAAGATGCGGACGGTGTCAGCACCATATTTGGCTATTTCATCATCTGGATTCACCACGTTGCCTCGTGACTTACTCATTTTTTGTCCGTCTTCCCCTAAGACAAGCCCCACAATGTGTCGCTTGGTAAAGGGTTCGGCGGTATTTACAGCACCTATGTCATGCAACACCATGTTCCAGAAGCGACCGTACAGTAAGTGCAGTACGGCATGCTCGGCGCCACCCACGTAAATATCAACCGGCAGCCACTGCTTTATCTTTTTGGGATCAGCTAGCGCTTTCGTATTATCGTGATCAGTGAAGCGAATCCAGTACCAACTAGAGCCTGCCCATTGTGGCATCGTGTTCGTCTCTCGCTTCGCCGCACCATCGCAGGTCGGACATGACACGTTCACCCAGTCCGAAATCCCTGCCAAGGGTGATTCTCCTGTGCCCGTCGGCTCGTAGCTGGTGACTTCTGGTAGCGTCACGGGTAATTCGGCTTCGGGCACGGGCACGATCCCACATTCCTGACAATGAATCAGCGGAATAGGTTCACCCCAGTACCGCTGCCGAGAAAACACCCAGTCGCGCAAACTATAGGTGGTGACTCGCTCGCCATATCCTTCAGTCTCCATGTGGTCCATCATTCGTGTTGTCGCCTCGTCAATTGGTAGTCCGTCTAAAAAGTCCGAGTTCATCATGGCCCCTGTTTTCTCTTGCACTTGCTCGGGCCTGGTAACCGACGTTGTGTCCCCATCCGGCCCCACCACCACACGAATAATCGGCAAGTCAAAGGTCTGTGCAAATTCGAAATCCCGCAGGTCGTGACCGGGCACGCCCACCACCGCTCCTGTTCCAAAGTGTCCAATAACAAAGTCGGACACCCAAATTGGCATCTTTTTTCCCGTCAATTGGTTAATGGCATACCTCCCAGTAAACACACCTGTCTTTATCCGATCCTCTTCTTGTCGCTGGCGCTCCGTTTTCCGACTCGCCTGGTCTATGTACGCGGCCACCTCTTTATTGTCCGCCGCAACTTGGGTAGCGAGATTATGCTCTGGGGCAACGACGACAAATGTCGCTCCAAAATTTGTATCGGGTCGGGTGGTAAAGCACGTGACTGTATCGGTCGAATCTACTATATCGTAAGTGATGTTGATGCCTTCACTGCGACCAATCCAGTTGCGCTGGATATCCTTAATGAAAGTCGGCCAGTCCAGATCATCTAACCCAGCTAATAGTTGATCAGCATAGGCAGTAATTTTGAGCATCCACTGCCGCATTGGTTTCTGTTCAACGACGTGACCGCAGCGAGCACAGTGTCCATCTATAACCTCTTCATTCGCCAGGCCCGTCTTACATGACGGACACCAGTTAATAGGGATGGTATCTTCATACGCCAAGCCCCGCTTAAACAGCTGCAAGAATATCCACTGTGTCCACTTGTAGTAATCAGGGTCGGTAGTGTTAATTTCGCGCTCCCAGTCGTAGGAAAGACCGAGCGACAACATCTGCTCCTTAAACTTAGTGGTATTTCTTTCGGTGAGCTCAGCCGGATGGACGCCAAACTTGATAGCCGAGTTCTCAGCGGGCAGACCAAACGCGTCCCATCCCATAGGATGCAGGACGTCGTACCCTCGCATCCGGTGATACCGCGCCGCTACGTCGGTGGCAGTATAGATCTTGGCGTGTCCAACATGTAGTCCATCACCGGACGGGTACGGAAATTCAACTAGCACATACTTCTTTTTCTTCGGATCTGGCTTGGCTGGCGTGCGAAACAGAGCATTATCCTGCCAATACTGCTGCCACTTCGCTTCAATCTCCTTAGGGTTATATTCGGCCATAGCAACAGTATACTCTAAACGCCCGCTGGGCTTGTGACAAGCCTCAGATATAAAAAAACCGTATTCAGATGAATACGGCTATGTGTGGTTAGTCTCTTATGCGAGCATTGCCACTTTGCTTTCAACACAGCGACATAGATCACCAACGGTCAAGAACCCGTCCAGGTCTTCAGTCTTACGACTTACGCCAAATGCGCTCGAGGGTGATAGATCGCGCCACTGCATGCGGTTCTGCAATCGAACAAGGCCTTGATCGTTCACTCTATTTCCAGAAACAAAGGTCGGACTCTCGAGAATGTCCCGGGCATGCAGGTCTTCGCGCAGGATCTCGATGCCAAACGCCTGTTCTAGACGGAAAATCAGGTCAAGGAAATCGATGGATTCTGTACCGAGGTCGCCAATGAGGGTTTTCAGTCGCCTTACTTCACCATCATCGGTTTCAAGGCACAGGCACTCTTCCACCTGCTGGGCAACGATGGCGTACACGGCCGCCCGTGAGTACGGAGATTTCGCCGTCACCAGCGACGCATCCGCCGGTAAATCAAGTTCATACGTGGTCACTAACCACGCACGCGATGTCGGTCCTGGTTGAGCAGGTCCAACCAAAACAGTAAGTAACCATCTAAACATGCGCGCCTCCCCTAATTGGTTAACCAAGAATCTGACGTTCTTGGAATAAAATGTGCTTGTTCAAGGCTCCTGCGCCTCCGACTCACTTTAATCGCAACACAAGTTTTGTCAAGCTGCGAATTACCCCAAAAGGTCGTTGCAGGCCGTTTTCTGGCTCTTTTTGGCCAAGATCTCTGGCAATTGCTGCCGATATATGCATTATATCTAGTGTGATGGCTTTCGCTATTACATGAGACGTTCGTTTCCAATTACAGGGGAACTATCATGCCAGTCACTGAAAACACTGCTCTTGAGAGGCTTGCCTACCAGGTCGAGCCGGGTCCGGTCACTCGTTTCAGAAACATGTTTTGTATTCCGCTTCGCGCAGCCAGTCGATTTCCACAGCACCCCAGCCCCTACTTCTCGTTCGGACGAGCGCGGGCCAGTGGCGATTTGGAAATCAAGGAGAAGCCAGACCCAGACGTACCAATAGTGCTCGTACACAACCGTGGTGAAGTGCCGATAATGATTCCGGCAGGAACTGGGATTCCTGGTCTGTCACAGAATCGCATGGTGCCAGCCAGTGTGGTCATAGCTGGCAACACCAGCGGCGAGCTGCCAGTTGTCTGTGCACAACAGTTTCGCTGGGAAACAAGTGCACCCCGTCCAGTGCTGCAAAACGGTGACGCAACGTCAATTGCGAGCTCGTTCGTGTGCTGCGGGTCGATCCACATCGACCAGACACAGGTCTGGGAAGATGTGGAGAGAGTAAAGAAGCTGAGCGGCAGCAACTCGGCATCTCAAAGTCTGCACGACATTGAGTTGCAGATGGCGCCGACCGTCGATGAGTATGTCCAAGCGCTGCTACCTTCTAACGACGATGGTTTAGTCGGCATGTGCCTTGGTGTGCCGATTGATCAGGATGGTCACCACCACAGTGTCTTGCAACTCTTCGGTGTGCCCTCTCTAGCTGCAGCTTACATACGTGGCATGATCGAGAGCGTAGCGAAAAGTGCTGCGGCTCTGTATCCGACACTCCCGGCTAGGATTCCTGATGCCCACAATCTTGATCTGTGGCCCGGAGAGCTGATAGGATCACTGCTCCGCAACCGACCGAAGCTGGCAGACGAGCCTATCAAAGTTAGTCGCGGAACTCTGCAGACAGGCGAGTCTTCAACAGGCAAGAAGCTCTCGGTGCTGACCGACCTTGGTATGCCGCTGCACGTCCGCGTCCAGGTCCGATAGCAACACTACCCTTGCTGCCCCCGAACCATATTGTTCATAGTAATTATCCAAACGGTCCTTCGGGGGCCGTTTTTCTTTACTGATGAATGTTAAATAACTGCCGCGCGTTATCTGTCGTTGCTGTGCCTACGTCTGCCACCGGCACTGATCGCACTTCCGCTATTTTTTCTGCCACGTAGGCTACGTAGGCTAGCTCGTTTTGCTTACCCCGGTACGGCTCGGGAGCTAAAAACGGGCTGTCGGTCTCTATCAGTATCCGGTTAAGTGGCATCATCTGCGCCACGCTGCGGCTAGCACCGGCGTTCTTGAACGTGATCACCCCGGAAAATGACAAGTACAGTCCCAAGGCCAGATAACGCTCGGCCTGCTCTACTGATCCACTAAACGTATGCATGACACCGCGAGGTACCTTGTCTTTGGGTAGCGATTCCAACCACTCCAATACATCATCATTGGCGCTCGTAGTTTCCCCATCGCGAATGTGGAATATCATTGGCAAATCATGCGCCACAGCTAGCTCGTGGAAGCGCCGCAATGTTGGTAGCTGTTCATCTTTGGTGCCACCGCGATAATAGTCGAGTCCCACTTCGCCTATAGCTACGGCGGCCTCGTGGGTAAGAAGTGCGGACAGCTGCGTCCAGCTATCGTCATGTAGCTCCCCTATATCGCTCGGGTGTACTCCGACTGAGGCTACTACTCCCTCCTCTTGCTCTGCCAGCGCTATCGCCTGCTTACTGACCGCCACGTCAGTGCCTACTTCGAGCCAACCGACTAGGCCAGCGGCGCGAGCACGCGCTATGACCTCCGTTCGATCATCGTCGAACGCAGAAAAATTAACGTGGGCGTGAGTGTCGAAAAGCATAAGGCACTGTCTCAAAATAACTTGGACATATCTCGTTCAATATGTGCCGAGATAGGACTTTTACGACCGAGCGAAACATAAGGCGTAACTTTGTTACGTTGAGTGTTTCGGGACGAAGTAAAAGTTATAGATTGGTGCATAGTGGGCGAGAGATGGGTAAGTTATTTTGAGACAGTGCCTACCATGTTGTTGTAGCGTAGAATACGGTACAGACATTGACCAGCGCCATGCTTTCTATCATTCACACCTTCATCAGCTTGCCCTTCAGCATTGTGCTGGAAAACCCCGTGCTCATATTCATCAGCGCCGCTGTGTTTCATCTGTTTGCTGACTCCCTATTGCACTGGAATATCTATCCGCATGAGATGAAGCGGTTCCCTGCATTGCTGATTGCCCTTGATGTAGTTGGTGGTCTGGCCGTGGCTATAGTCGTGTTCGGGAGCACTGCTTTTACCCTGCCGATCTTGGTCGCGATAGCTGGTGGAAATTTTCCTGATGCCCTGCATACCAGCTGGGATTTATTGCCAAAGCGAACAACGCGCCGGGCACCGCGCTGGGTCAAGTCCGCATTTGCCTTCCACAACGGCTTGCAGCACGAGACCTACGACGTCGCGCGCGGACTGGTCTGGCAGATTGTATTAGCGGTAATCGCCCTGCTAGTGATTACTCTGGCTTGAAGATATCGGACGCAACAGTATTGATCACAGTCGCCACAGGCACAGCAAAGATAATACCGACCACCCCGCCTAGGCGAACTCCGAGCAACACGGCAATAATCGTAAACAAGGGTCGCAGGCCCACCGCCCGTTTCATAATATTCGGTATCAGCACGTGGCTTTCGATTTGCGCCACGATGATATAGAAAACCAGCACAATGATGCCCAGCACAAACGATTGAGCTAGCGCCACAATGATGGCTGGAATAGCTGCAATGACTGGGCCGATCACCGGAATAAACTCCATCAGACCGGCCAAGATACCGAGCAGCAAGGCATAAGGCACGCCCATAAACTGCAATCCCAGGCCGATAATCAAGCCGACTACTAGCCCTAGTACGAGCTGGCCAAGAAGCCAGCGACCAAGCCCGCGCTCGACGCGCTTAACCGCACGGTCAACATAGCGCCGATGCTCACGCGGAGTTACTAGACGAGCGAACTTTTTGAGAGCGTCTTTTTCAACAACCAAATATAGGGCAATCACAAAGACAAACAAGACGGTGAAGAAGCCACCAATCACGGTGCGGGTTCCGACGAATACATTGCGTCCCAGATTCGCTATGTCATTACTAAACTGTGACAACCCGTCTTGGAATGCCGCCACAACCTCAGTTTGATCGACCTGTATAGTCGGCACAAACGATAACAAACTATCTACCACTCCCGGCAACGCCAACGCTAGCTGTTGGACCTGTTGTGATAGCGGTTGGATCATTAACCCAGCCACGCTTAGGCCCACTAACAGGACAAGTATATATACACCAATGACCGTAGCTGCGCGGGGAATTTTATACTTACCAAACCAGTCTGCTAGAGGCCCGAGTGCCGAGGCCACTATTACTGCCGCGAACAGCATCATGACGACATTCCAGGCCACATACAAAAACCACAGGCCGAGCAGAATGATCAGTATGCGAAAAATAGTGCCTGTACCAATCTCAATTTTTTGGGCCGATCCACGTGTCATAGGAAAACGTAAGTGTTTACCTATACTATCGCCTATTTCAGTAGTTTCTCAAAGCGTCCTGCGGATTTCTGTGGACCGAGCAGCGCCAAGGCACGCTTTTTTGGGGCCAGTAGTTTCTGAGCCAAGCTCTGGACTTGTTTGGCCGTTACTTTATCAATCTGCTTCACTATTTCACCGGGTTTCATCACCTTGCCCTTGAGAAGCTGCTGCATGCCACCAAAAATAGCGAGCGCGTTGGTCTCCTCTAGGCCAATGAGGAGCTGTCCGCGCAACATTTGCTTCGCCTTGTGTAGCTCCTCTTCTCCAACTGGCTCATCCATTGCACGATCATATTCTTCTAAAATCACCTTGAGCGCCTCTACTGCCTTATCGGTTCGCACGCCAGCCTGAGTTACGAAACTACCTGTATCAGTAAGCTCGTCCGTGTTCGTGCGCACTGCATAAGCCAGCCCCCGCCGCTCTCGCACTTGTAAAAAGAGGCGGCTACTCATGCCACCGCCTAGGACCGTAGCTAAGATGGCTGACGCCCAGCGGTCTTTACTGCCCATGGCTGGTCCTGGCACGCCGACCATGAGGTGTGTTTGATCAAGCGATGGCCGCGCTTCATGAACTAACCGCTGCACGCTCTGCCGCTTCGGTGCGCTCTTAGGCCGTGTTGCCCTGCCATCCGAGAGCTTGGCGAACAACTTGTTGAGCCTAACGGTCATTTGCTTCGGATTGAAGTTACCAGCTACAGCAATGACGGCATTGCCGGTGTGATAATGCTCACTGGTGTAGTTCACGAAGTCTTGCCGTTGCATCGCAGATACCGTTTCGGCCGTACCCGCTATGTCCCACCCAAGTGGGTGCTTGCCATACAACGCTTGCATCCATAACTGGTGCACGTGACGCATTGGGTTTTCGGTGTACATCTTGATCTCCTCAATGATTACGCCCCGTTCGCGCTCTATCTCTTCGGCCGGAAACAATGGCTGCAGCAGAATGTCGGACACCACATCAGCCGCTCGATTAAGATGGGCCGCGGCTACTTTCACGTAATAGCCGGTATATTCCTCACTGGTAAACGCATTGAATTCACCACCGACGTTATCAACAGCCTCGCTAATCTCCTTCGTGGTCGGCCGTTTACTGGTTCCCTTGAAAAACATATGCTCCAGGAAATGCGACAATCCAGATTGGCGCGGTGTCTCATAGCGAGAGCCAACACCAACCAATACCAGAAAGGTGACTGTCCCGCCGTCATCACTCGGCATTAAGACGGTCGACAAACCATTCTTAAGCTGCTTATTTTGGATACGAAAACTAGCCATAAAAAAATACGTTAAGTACTAAGACAATTTTTCTTGTAGAATCGCGGGCAGGTCCGCCAGCGGTACTCGTTCCTGCATCATCGTATCGCGCTCACGAATAGTAACCTGCTTATCTTCTAGCGACTCAAAATCAACTGTGACACAGTAGGGCGTACCGATTTCATCCTGGCGCCGGTACCGCTTACCGATTGACTGGGTAATGTCGTAATCAACACTGAAGTGCTCTCCCAGTTCATCCGCTAGCGGTTCTGCTATCTTCGTAAGTTCCTCCTTCTTGGACAATGGCAACACCGCTACCTTGTACGGCGCGGCCCAGGCCGGTAGACGCAGCACCGTTCGCGTTTCATCTTCCACTTTTTCTTCGGTGTACGCGGATACTAGCATTGCCAGGAATGTGCGATTCACGCCAAAGGTTGGTTCAATGACGTGTGGGATGTACTGCTCACCAGTGTCCGGATCCGTGTAGGCCATGTCTTGACCGGAAGCCTCACCGTGACTGCTCAAATCAAAGTCAGTCCGATAAGCCAACCCATACAGTTCCTCCTGACCGAACGGAAAATCAAACTCGATATCAACCGTCCGCTTTGAGTAGTGAGCCAAGTCGTCCCCGGCGATTTCAACCTCATGAAGACTGTCAGGCGCCATCCCACACAGAGCCGTCCAGTCTCGCATCTCTTGCAGCCACGCGTCGAAGTGCTCTTCCCAGGTGTCTGGATGTATAAAGTATTCAAGTTCCATTATGTCAAACTCGCGGGTGCGGAAAATAAAGTTGCCTGGAGTTATCTCATTTCTGAAGGCGTGTCCGATCTGAGCCACACCAAACGGGATGCGCTTACGTGACGTTTGCTGAATCAACGGCCAATCAACAAACATTCCCTGGGCTGTCTCCGGTCGTAGGTACACTTGCGCTGCCGCATCTTCCTTCGGACCAATAAATGTTCTAAACATCAGATTGAAGGCAGCCGGGTCCGTAAACTGGCCGGATTCGCCACAGGACTCGCAGGCTTTGTCCGTATCAATGTGGTCAGCCCGAAAGCGAGTATGGCACTTCTTACACTCGACTAGCGGATCAGCGAACGTTTCTACGTGACCGCTGGCCTCCCACACTTTTGGATTCATTATCAGCGCGGTGTCCACGCCAACCATATCGCGACGTCGCTCCACAAATCGTTGCCACCAGGCTTGCTGAATGTTGTTCTTCAAGAGTGATCCCAGCGGACCATAGTCCCAGCTGTTCGCCAGCCCGCCATAAATATCAGAGCCCGGAAAGACAAAGCCACGCTGCTTCGCGAGACTCACTATCTGATCCATAGTCACTGCAGATTTGTTCATAGATGCTTTAGCCTAGCATATACGACTGGCCGAGCAAGGCCTATTGTGTGCTCTAGCCGCCTTCTTCGCGCAGCTTGTGCTTCATTTCTTTTATCTGACTCTCTCGGCCTTTCTGCAGCGTTCGTAACTCGCTTCGTTGTGCAACTCGCACCTTTTGCATTATCTTTCGTGCTGCCTTTCGCGCCAGTACCTTCTGGCGGTCCTCAGTCAGGCCACGCTTGCCCGGTCGCATGGACGCCGAGATCTTATACTCCTTATATACATCAGCGTCCCGCTTCCGTAAGTCCATACGAATTTTTGTTGCCTGTCGCCGCTGTCGAGCCAGCATCTTACCCTTTTCTTTCATGAACTCATGAAAAATTTTCTTACGCTGTTTTTGATATGCCTTCATGTGGGTGCCACGACCGGTTAACACGTCCAGGGCGCTGGCCGGCGCTGTGGCCTTTTTCTTTCCGGAATTTGCTGGGCCAAAAAAGAGCGATGCGGCGTCTCGCTTTCCCGAGCCAAGTGTTGGATCGCCCCGCTTCCACTGCGTAGCTTGGTCACCACGCTTCACACCCTGCGCTCGTTGTGGGCCCTTGCGTTTCGAGCGACGTGAAGAAGCCCGCGAGTCTGGACTCAAAGATTTGCCTCCGCCACGACTTCGAAAACGTAAGCCAATCGCCATATGCCTCAAGTATCCCGCAAGGCGCCCTCCTCCCGCAAGAGTGTATTTATTCCTCTATCAACTCTCTCATCGCGGTGAAGAGCTCCAGGTAGAAGAAAATGTTGTTGAGCACAGCCAACCGATAACCGGAAGGTGGTTCGGTTCGCAGTAGATGGTGGACATAGCCCCTTGTGTAGGCTTTACCAATCGCTGGGTTGTTAGGTGCAAATACTTCACGGCTACTGGCATGCGATGCCTGCGAGATGTTAAAGGTTTCATACAGTTGCGCGGCGGTAACTGGGCGCTCTGTGTCGGCCAAACAGGCACGGAGCTCATCGTGATTGAGATTACGATACAGTCTCCCGTGACGCGCATCACGAATTGGCAACACACAATCAAAATGATCCACGCCGCGACGTACCGCCCGCACCACATCAACCGGAGATCCTGATCCCATGAGGTAGCGAGGCTTGTCCTCAGGTAAGTGGTCGACGGTGATAGCCACCCCTTCATCCATGCGTGAACCCGACGCGTCACGCAGCTCGCCGCCAATGCTAT
>NZCO01000023.1 GCA_002686445.1 bacterium
AACCACTAGGATTGCGCCGTCCATCTGGGCTGCGCCGGTAATCATGTTTTTGATGTAATCGGCGTGTCCTGGACAGTCTACGTGAGCGTAGTGTCGGTTCTCAGATTCATACTCACAATGAGTAGTTGAAATAGTGATACCACGCTCTTTTTCCTCCGGCGCGTTATCGATCTCTTCAACTGAGAGTTCTTTATTAGCTCCTCCCGCCATTGCCATCACGTGCAAAATTGCCGCCGTGGTGGTGGTCTTCCCGTGATCAACGTGTCCAATTGTTCCAACGTTGACGTGCGGCTTATTTCTTTCAAACTTGTCGGCCATATGTCTTTAGTTACGGATAATTAGAAAATCCCTCCGACGTTTATAGACCAACCACTACCAATAAGCGGCCGTCGAGGTTTGTCAAAATTTATACCAAATTGGGGTATTAAAGTCAAAAAAACGGCTGACCACTTGGGATCAGCCGTGAACGAAATTGGACCATCGAACTACTTACCCGTCAACGTCACGTGCAGGAACGTTTTCACGGCGGAATTGCTTACCTTCGTTCGACCCACCTGATGCGTTTGCTGCAAATGCAGCGGCCAACCCTCGTTGCCAACCTGCAACCATGTATTGGTCGGTTCCTGTGACGGAGCCCGTATCAGATAAGTGAAGTGACCCGGTCGCTCGCCAGTCAAATCAGTGCGGACATGTAAGCCGTGTTTAAC
The DNA here is from genome assembly GCA_002686445.1 of bacterium. Lineage (GTDB taxonomy): Bacteria > Patescibacteriota > Andersenbacteria > UBA10190 > UBA10190. The sequence goes on from NZCO01000023.1 coordinate 708, forward strand.
GAAGAGCTGGTTGTTTGGCGCCGTCTTATTCCGACAATCAAACAGGTTCCAGCCGAACGCACCACCGCTTAACACCGGATCAACCAGTCGGTCTACAGCGATTACTGCAGCGAGCGATTGCTCATCAAGGCGGCCACTAACAGCAACGCTCGAGTCGAACGTTGATACCGTGTCCGGCACGCGCTTCGCGTCTTCGCCCTGTCCCCATTCCACTCCGTGTAGGGCAAACTCACTAAGGTTCACTTCCACAGTCAGCTGGCCGTTTCGAAGCTTCAGCATTCTGGTTGGCCGCTCGAATCGACTCACCTTGCAGTTTGCCGTTACCGTCAGCGTCTTTGGAACCTTTGAATCTTTGCCGATGTCGCAGTGGATCGTTACCGAATGCAGTCCATCCACTGACTTCCACGCCCCTTCAAGCCGCGTCACGTCATCCGGTATTTCCGTGAATTCGTCAGTGTTTGGCATAAGCAACTCAGCCTTCTGCATCGCCGCTAAGCACTCATTCAGACTCTCCAGACGAGCCTCCCGCAGGTCGGCGAAATTGTACTTCCGCATCACTCGCAAATAGGCGTGCTCGTTCAGGTGCGTGACCGTTAGGTCAACGTTCCAGCTCTCATCGAGAAACAGGTCCTCGGCCCGTGCGCTTTGCAGTCCGCTAAATAACACTGCCAACACCAGACACCACTTCCATACATGTTTCGCCATTTCCTTGCTCCAATATGTAATTCCCAAGTGAACAAACGTAAACTGCCTGTTACAGTTCTACGCTTTTATGACCTTCGTGTCAAGTATTAAAAAAGAGCCTTAGGTGGCTCTAGGAAATGGCGCTCGTGATGGAGTCGCGCAGTAGTTGCAGGACATCCACGCCGAAATGCGTATCGATCTGCATAAGCGCTACCATCAGTACCAGATAGAATATGCCAGCTCGCATGGCTACTTTCATCGCCAAGGCATGTCGCTGTTGCCTATCTAACTTTGGCTTTCGGCTGACGGCCTGCTCTGGAGCGGCATCCACATGTAGAATCAGAATCACCCGACGTTCGTGTTGTAGCATCGCTCACTCTCCTACCTCAAGGTCGGTGCAATAAGCCTCGTGACAAAAAAGAACCTGCTTTTAAGCATAACAGCCTGGTCAGATTTTCGCAGCTGCGCTAACCGATCAGTCCTGGAGCTCCGGCGGGAGGTCTCCGCGTAACGGTTCAAAGCTAACTTTCTTGCCTGGCACTGATGCTGACCCACTGTCGATTGCTAAGTCATCGAACCCGCCCACGATGGGTTCTGCCGAAACAGTGGGCTCTGGCATAGCCGGATCTGCAACGGGATCAAACTCCTCAAATCCATGATCAGCTAAATCGATGGGCGCGGCCGGTACCTCCGGCTCAGCCGGTGGGAGCACAAGCTGTTTTTCAGCGGCGGCCGCCTGCAGTTGAGCAAAGTCCTCTTTGCGCACTACGACGTATTCACCGTGAACGGTCGCAAACGTGAAGTAACCTTTCAGGTCTTTTAATACGAGGGTAATTGCCTCAAGTGGTAGTTTCGCAAGCATCGTCTAAATCTATCTAAAAAAACACCACTGCTCAAGTGATGTTCTTACCAGGTGCTCTACGCAGACTTTACTCTTCTTCGTCTTTCTTCGGGTCGGTTGTGTTGGCGCCAATGATCTCAGTCTGGATATTTTTCGGTACCTCATCGTATTCACGGAATTCCATCGTGTACACAGCTCGACCTGAGCTGAGTGTTCGTAAGCTCGTCGCGTACCCAAACATCTCACCAAGTGGCACCTTGCCAGAAATGACCTTCATGTTGGCCCGGTCTTCGATGTTGTCGACTTGTCCACGGCGGGAGTTAAGATCACCCACGACGTCTCCCATGTAGTCATCAGGCGTGGATACCTCAACGGTCATGATCGGCTCAAGCAGTACTGGGTCGGCTACTTTGACCGCAGCCTTGAACGCCATAGCTCCAGCAATTTTAAAGGCGATTTCAGAGGAATCAACATCATGGAAGCTACCGTCATAGGCCGTAGCCACGATATCAACCACCGGATAGCCGGCGAGCACACCATTGGTGGCTGCTTCTTCTACACCCTTACCAATCGGTCCAATGTATTCTTGCGGAATGACTCCACCCTTGATGGTGTCTTCGTAGGTAACAGCCCCGTCTTGCTTCACAGGCTCTACTCGCAGCCAGACGTGACCATACTGTCCGCGGCCACCGCTCTGCTTAATATATTTACCCTCAGCTTCAGCAGTTTTGCGGATGGTCTCCTTGTACGCTACCTGCGGCTTACCAACATTCACTTCCACCCCGAACTCGCGCTTCATCCGTTCGGTTAAGACCTCAAGATGCAGTTCCCCCATGCCCTGCATGATCGTTTGCAGTGTTTCTTCATCAGTTTTCACACGGAAGGTAGGATCTTCACCCTGCAACGCCTTTAGGGCAACGCCCATCTTCTCCTGATCAACCTTGGTCTTTGGCTCAACAGCAATCGAGATAACAGGCTCCTGACCAATGATGCGCTCAAGCAAAATGGGATTCTCTGGATCACACAAGGTGTCGCCCGTCGTAGTGTGCTTCATGCCCACCAATGCCCCAATACCGCCGGCGCCAATTTCTTCAACTTCCTCGCGATCATTTGAGTGCATGCGCAGAATGCGACCGATTCGTTCCTTCTTACCTTCGGAGCTATTCAACACATATGAGCCAGCTGTTATTTTCCCTGAGTACACGCGGAAGAAGGTGATCTGTCCGACAAACGGGTCAGTCGCCACTTTGAACGCCAGGGCTGAGAAGGGTTCGTCTTCCGTAGCAGCACGTTCTAGTTTCTCTTCGTCATCGTCAGGATTTGTTCCCTCAACGGGGGGGAGTTCATCCGGACTTGGTAGATAGGCAACGACCGCGTCGAGCACGCGCTGCACTCCCTTATTTTTTAAGGCGGTGCCACAGAAAATTGGGATGATTTCGTTACCGATAACTCCTTTACGCAAGGCGGTGTTTAGCTCATCAACGGTCATGTCCGTACCATCAAGGAACTTCTCGGTCAGCGCGTCATCCAGACCAGCGATTTTCTCCACCATTTCCTCGCGGGCGGCTTTAACCTCGTCAGCCATGTCGGCCGGTACGTCTTGTTCCTCAACTATTTCGCCCATATCACCCTTATACACCAGCATCTTTTCCGAGACTAAGTCGATAATGCCAGACATGTTGTCTTCGGTGCCGACGGGCAAGGTCATGATTACCGTCTTCTCAGTTAGTCGTTCATGAATAGAGGCAACCGCCTTCATGAAGTCAGCACCAGTACGGTCCAGCTTATTGATAAAACACATGCGCGGCACCTGATATTTGTCAGCTTGGCGCCAAACCGTCTCACTCTGCGGCTCCACACCAGCTACACCATCAAATACAACTACAGCTCCATCAAGGACGCGCAGGCTGCGCTCCACTTCAATCGTAAAATCAACGTGCCCGGGCGTATCGATCAGGTTCAATCGGTGGTCAGCCCAATACGCAGTCGTGGCTGCTGACGTAATCGTAATGCCACGTTCGCGCTCTTGGTCCATCCAGTCCATAACTGCTTCACCTTCATGCACTTCACCAATTTTATGCGTCAGGCCGGTATAAAAAAGAATGCGCTCAGACACGGTCGTTTTACCCGCATCGATGTGAGCAATAATACCGAAATTGCGTACCCTATCCATTGGTACTTCAGGGAATTTTTCGTCGGCCATACTAGTTACTCGGATTTGAGATTAAAAAAATTGTTGCCCGTTTAGGCGAAGTGGGAGAAAGCGCGGTTCGCTTCTGCCATACGATGGACATCGGCTCGTTTCTTCATCGCGCCACCTTCTTTATTGGCAGCGTCCATGATTTCAGACGCCAATTTTTCTGGCATTGTATGGCCACTGCGACTACGTGCGGCATCGCGGAGCCAGCGCATCGCCAGTGTTTCTTTTCGGTCACCACGTACTTCAATAGCAATCTGATAATTCGAGCCACCAACGCGCCGTCCTTTCACTTCCAGCGCCGGGGACACATTGCGCATGGCAGTATCGAATACAACCAATGGGTCATTCTTCGTTTCCTCAGAAATACGTTCCATCGCTCCGTACACAATAGCTTGGGCCACACTCTTTTTGCCGTCCCGCATCATGAAGTTGATAAACTTCGACAGCTGTAAATTCCCGAACTTAGGATCCGGCCTCAAAAATTTCTTATTCTTATATACTCGTTTACGTCGTGGCATAGTCTTAGTCTTTTGGTTTCTTAGTACCGTAGCGAGACCGAGCGTTCCGGCGTCCTTCAACACCACCCGTATCAAGCACGCCGCGGACAACAATATATCGCACACCAACCAGGTCCTTACGACGACCACCACGCACTAATACAATTGAATGCTCTTGGAGGGTGTGTCCTTCACCAGGGATGTAGGCAGTAACTTCATGACCATTGGTCAGACGAACACGGGCAACTTTACGCAGGGCTGAGTTCGGTTTACTTGGTGTGAGCGTCTTAACTTGTAGGCATACGCCGCGTTTAAACGGAGAACCCTTCTTGAACTTAACCGGTCGATTCTTCAAAACATTAAAACTCCCCTGCAGTGCAGGTGTTCGTGATTTCTTGGTTTTGCGGCGGCGAGCGCCACGAACTAACTGGTTTGTTGTCGGCATTTGAGTGAAATCTTTAAACGCACCGACTGGCGGTGCAATGGAGCTAGGATAGAATAGTTACCCCCGAAAGTCAAAATCCAGGCAGGATACCTTAAAAACCGGTCACTCCCGCGATCAGCATTGTAAGGCGCAAGGCGGGAACGAATACTAATGCTGATAAGAGCGAACTAGCGAAGATGAGGATGCCGATTAGGATATAGAGGCTATACCGCTCCAGCCAGGTAATGATATCGGGACGGTTTTCTAAGAAGAGATAGAGTACTTTCGAGCCATCCAGCGGTGGGATCGGGATCAGATTAAACAGCATCAGGAACCCGTTAATAGCCGCCACGGTGAAGAAGAAAGCTGGCAGCGCCGTGCCTTCGGGCGAAACACGAACCAAGAGAGCAAAGACGATAAGAATAACCAGATTCGTCGCGGGGCCAGCTAGCGCCACTATGGTTGGACCGTACTTACCTTTCCTCAAGTTGTAGTAATTAACGGGCACCGGCTTCGCCCAACCAAACACAAAGCCAGCCGACGACAGAATGAGGACGAGGGGGATAATGATCGAGCCCCACAAATCAATATGCTTGATCGGATTAAGCGACAGGCGCCCAGCATAATATGCCGTTGGGTCTCCCAATCGAAGCGCCACATAGCCGTGAGCTACCTCGTGCAAAATGATGGCGATAGCAAAGCCTGCTATTTGGGCGAAGATCGCTTCCGGTGAGCTAGACACCAAAAATTCGAGCACGTTCGTCATATCTAGAGCCTAGGTTACCAAGGGCAGGCGTCTAAAACAATCACTTACTTGCAAAATACGTATTTGTTCGTTATAAAAAGCTCCATGGCCAGAGACTGCGCAATCTGTAGTAAGGAAAAGATGACCGGACACCACCGGAAGTTACTGCGTGGCCACCGCAATGTTACCGGCAAGCGAGTATTCAAGCCGAACCTCCAGAAGACCATGTTCGAAGGCAAGAAAGTCCTCGCCTGCGTGAAGTGCATTAAAACCAAATCTCGAGCCGGGGCTACGAAGAAGAAGCCGGCCGTAACTGATACCGGCAAGTCATAGACTCTACATTTATAAACGGCTCCCCGCCACCGGCGGGGGGCCGGTTTTTTGACCAAAAAAAGAACCGGCGGG
>NZCO01000024.1 GCA_002686445.1 bacterium
CAGCAAGCAAAAAGCATCCTACTCTATGCAATTATCGGTTTGATCATCATCGGCCTCGCCGCTGTGGTCGTCAACTTCGTTATCAACATCTTCGCCGGTGGCGGAGGCGGAGGCGGAGGTGGCGGAGGTGGCGGTGGTGGCGGCGGCGGTGGTGGCGGCGGTGGCGGTGGTGGTGGTGGAGAGGAAGGGTGATTCTTCTAGGCAGCCCATACCAACACATAACGCCCGCTAGCGAAGTCATCACATAGCTTGATTTTGTGTTATTATATGGACATGAAACGAACACGTCTTACGAAGGAGGTGAGGAGCACATGAACATTCGTCATACGTTCTTGACTGTCTTGGCTGTGATGCTGGTATTAACACCAGCCGTAGCCCTAGCACAGGGTCTAGGACCAGTAACTGAGCCTACAGGCACACAAGCTGGTGCCGATCTACCAGCTGCGATACTAAACATAGTGAACGCTTTGTTGATCCTAGCTGCTCTCGCAGCTATGGTGTTCCTCCTGATTGGTGGAATCCGTTACATCTTCTCACAGGGTGATGAAGAACAGACAGCTAAAGCTAAGAATACTATTCTGTACGCTATTATCGGTCTCATCGTGATCGGTCTAGCAGCAGTTGTTGTTAACTTTATCGTGGGCGCAGTCGGCGCAGGAGGCGCAGTCGGCGGAGTCGGCGGAGGCGGGCCGTAGGCCATAGCCTTGATTCGAAACAAAACACCCCGCTTTCGTAGCGGGGTGTTTTTTACTGGGAGCCGGGCATACCCCGCGGCTGGCCACGGGGTGGGAATGGATCGTTTTATATCAAGCGTATTTCTAGATGAACGCTACGATGAGATTATAGGCCGCTCCTGCTAAACCAATAATAATGATCGCCATAATGAGATACATCATCTGACGCTTGATCGGTCCCTGGATTTCATCAATACCATAGTTGAAATCAAATCGCGCTCCGAGCCGCAGCATTATAACCACCAGGACAAACAAGCTGAGTAGCAGAGCACTGTTTACGATCAGTTGGATTGCAGTCAAAGCCATGTTTCTATTGTACTCGACGAGTAGCTAGTAATTCTATTGCAGGGTGCCGCGAGCCTTAGCTCGCTACCGGATTCGTGACGGAATTGGTCGTCTCCCCTTGCTCTATTGCCGGACTACAAACGATACATGGTGATGGGCCAGGGAATGGCGGGACCGTTGGAATAGGACACGGATGTGGCACCGGTGGAATCGGGTTAGGATGCGGGACTGGTGGAATAGGGTTCGGGTGCGGAGCAGGCACTATGCTGCCATTCACGACGACGTACTGGTTAGGACACGGTTGTGGCAGTGGTGGGCCTGGGCACGGAAAGCGGAAATCGTTCGCGGCGCAAGGTACTGGCGGCCGGGGAGTGGGAATAGGTATAGGTCGGGGGGTGGGAAACGGCGGACAGGGAGCGAATGATTTCGCCACACACGGTGCCGGTCCTGGTCCAGGCGTACCGGGCCGTAGCCCTGCATAGCCTAGGCGGCGCAATAGAGTAGCGATCACTTCATGCCCCGCATCATTAGGGTGAAAGCCATCGAAGCTGATATAGCCAAGATCGCCAGGGTCGCGTGAGCCATTGCCGTTATAGGCGGAGAACACCCGGGCATAGGAAATTCCGCGCTCAGTCAGAGTAGAGGCAATATGAGCGTTCACTTCTTGGACATAGGGCATGAGCTCATCTAAATCAGTGCTGCCGCCATCTCCCTGCCAGGTATCACGGGCTCGATCCTCGTTCACGAAGGGATAAAAGAGGTCCATGCTGCGCACTAGCCCTTGTGAACCTCGGCGAAGTGTTACCACAGTATCGGTAATGGCCGTAAAGTTGCTCTTCAGGTGCGTGACTGCGTTGCGTAAACAATCCTGATTGTCAGTCCCACCGCAGGTTCGGTTTCGGTAGCGGTCTCGCGCCAGTCGTAAATCATTGCCGCCGATGTTCCAGGTCACGACATCTGCATGCGTCACAGCTGTGCGTGTGTTGGAACTTGTCTGCAATGTCTGCAGTAAATGAGCGCTCGTAGCACCGTTACGAGCAAAACTATCGAGATCTACTACGACGCCGGCATTGTCGTCTTCGATGTAGTCTTCGTAGCGAAATACATATCCTCGCAAAGCGGAGAGGCCAACGGCTTGTGAGTCACCTAAGACGACATAGTTGTGCGTCGACGGGCATAGAATCTTATCAAACAAGCAAGGTTGCGGTAGCGGAATGGTTGGTCGTGCACGTTCATCAATGGTGAGCGACAATACATTACTGACGCCACCGCGATTAGTAGTGACAGAAACGTCATAGGTACCAAATGCTAAATGAGGAGAAACCGCGAAGATCACTTGTGATTTATTACCAAAAGACACAACTGGAATGGTCGTGGAGTCGGATGCACTTGTTAGATGAATGACGTTACCCGAATATTCAAAACCAGTACCCGTAATCACAACTCGTTCACTATGGTGGGCTGGGTTTGGGGTAACTGACGTAAGTGTAATAGTCTGCGCTGAAGGTGTCGGCTGTGGTTGTGGGCCAGGGTTCGTAGTCGGCAACGGTGTTGGACTCGGAGCAGTCGGTACACCGTAATCAACAACCGTTAATGATTCACCGCTGCTCGTAATGCCCTGTTTGTTGCTAACCTGGATAATGTAATCGCCAAAGGGCGCGTTATAGGGAACCGCAAATGTGACATAGTCACCCGTTATAGAGGTAACGCCCATAGTCCGGGTGTATCCGGGTGCTGACATGGTAATAACATTGCCGAATGTCGAAAAGCCGCGACCGTGGATCCGAATACCCCAACTGCGGCGAGCTATACGCGGACTCATGTTGGTAATGACGACTGGCTCGCCCACGGCGGGCGGAGTTGGTTGTGGAGTAGGTCGAGGAGTTGGTTGTGGAGTAGGCTGTGGTTGCGATGGCGCCGGAGCTGGTGGCACAGGTGTAGGGGTGGGTACCACAACTGTGCGCTGTCCAAATGGCACGACGGTCAGTGTGCCGGCTGATCCCGATACGCCAGACCCGTTCGTTACTACCACCTCATACGGACCTTCCTGTACTCGCGGAACCGCAAGCATAACTGACTGTCCATTGAACGACATTGCTCCCTGACTAGTTGCACCTCCCGCCCCTCGGAACTCGACAACATTGCCACTGGTCGTAAACGGACCTTGAATCACTAAACGAGCACCACCGCTAGCCACAGTGGTTGATAATCTGTAGCCGCTTTGTGCAGCAACTGGTGCTGGCAACGCTGGCACAGCAGTAAGTGCCACCAGAATGGCCAGGGCTGCTGTCGTAGACTTGCGGACGACTATATTCATAACTGCTCTTTTTACAGGAAATTGTCTATTTTGTCAATATGTATCTCGCTCTTGCCTCTACTGTATCTCGGTAAGCCCAAAGCACCAGATTTTACATAAAAAAAACCAGCAACAGTGCTGGTTTTTGGTTAAAGAACTTTGAAAGAACAGACGATCTAGCGAATCTCCCAACAGATAGCCACATACGTTGGCGGCCAGTCAGGCGGGATCATGATGTAGAGCAGCGGTCCTGCCCCAGCGTCATCATGCCCATTTATGATCCCGGCAGCTCGCCCGATGATGATCGGCGGCTCCGCTCGGAGTGCCACATCAAGCGTGGGTTCACTTGGATCAATCGCGCTAAACCACAGCACCGGCGCCTTCGCCGGATTAACAAATGCCTCGCGCGGCACAACACGTCCATTGTTTGTACCATCGGTCTGCATCACTCCTTCTGTAGTGGTGAATGTAACTCGACCACGAACTTGGAGCGGCCGCCCTTTGTACATACCTCGGGGAATCTCACCCCAGTAGGTAATTTCATTAGGCAGTAGCAACCGCTCGGTGCGGATCACCGCTCGATCCTGATGTTCAACAACGTTGTCGATCTTCAGGAATATCTCGCGGTCTGCATCTGCCTCGGGCAGTTGCCGATGATCCTGCATCACTTCCAGCACCGCCGTATCGCCAGAGGGACGAAACGTTTGTGCTTTGGCTACGGCGTCTGTCGCCGCAGTGAATGCTCGGACGCGACTGCCCCACGCGCCGTTTGGCTCGTAGCGCAGCTTCAGCGGATAGCGAAACCCTCGACCGAAATTGCCATTGGTGACCCGCAGGTCAAACGCTCGGCAAAAGTCGAGTACTCGCAGATGCTGATACCGACTGGGCGTAGCTCGATCGACTTTAATCTCGAACGAGTTCCCCAACCACCACCATCCGTTCACGTCAGCCAGCGGATCGATACTATAGTGACCGACCAGCTGATCCTTCTTCGTCGGGGTGAGTGGTGTCTGCTCCACCGTGGGCACAGACGCAGTCGAAGATCCGCCGCCAGAGCTGGCTGTGGCATCATCCGCACCGAAGAGCGCCGCCACCATGCCGGCGAGGACAAATGTGCCAACCACCAGACCGATGATCAGCAACCAATTAATGTTACCGGTAGTAACGCCACCAATGCCCGGGGCACGTGCAGCAATGGCAACATTCGCCGATTGGTAGGCCACAAAGGCCAGCACACCGATAACGGGCAATGCCGCCAGTAGTGGTATGCCGCCAAATATAAACCCGACCAACAGCATCATAGCGACGGCTACAATAGCCGCCAGAGCAATGGGCGCTGCGTTATTCATGTCAGATTTCCTTGTGGTTATGGACGACGACCGCGGGCACCCTGCCCACCACCGCCACCCTGGTTTTGTAACAGTACGGATGCAGCTTGCGCTAGCGGAGCGAGGGCGGTTTGAATGCCACCACCCGCGCCAGTCAATCGCGCTGCAACCTCAGCCACGGTTCGTTGCCATCCCTGCTGGATGACAATATCTGCGTAGCGAGCATCTTGTCCGAGAGCAACCGTCATCGCTTCTTGCGGGGTAGTGCAATGACCATCATCGATCAACCTCTGGGCTGCTACCTGAATACGTTGAGCTTCGAAGACTCGTTCGGCTTGCCGCTGGAGCGATTCGTCGTGATAGGGCAAGTCCTGCACGAACACGCGCACAACTTCCATTCCGAACGCTGCTGCTTGCCGGTCAACAATGTCCCGAATAGCTTGTCCCAGAAACGGTAGTAGGTCATGGGAGGACACTATCAAGATGGCCTCTAAGCCGATGGGCGCAGCAGCAGTCACGTCCCCATCCGTGACGCTCAGAATCTCAGCGATCATCCCGTCAACGGGGTCCCGCCGAAAGTAAGCCGTGCAGGGATAGGTTTTCGGTTCTGCAAGTTGGTTGGGCGAGAATGCTCGCACAACTTCCTCCAAAACTTGAGACATTGCCTGCTGAATTGCCGCGCGTCGCTCTTCCTCCTCATCGTACCGCTCGTAAGCAATGAGCACATGGCGTGACAATGCTTCTTGCTCGGCCGCATCAACATTCGCCGCTGCAGCCAACTCCTGTGGAGAGGGCGTGCGACGGTAGCGCACCTGATAGGCATACTTGACGTCGAACTCCACTTGCTCCGCGCGCACTAATTCCATTAGTGAAGCACTTTCTCCACCAGGCTCAGGTACTAAGTGCGTGTTAGTGTCAATACGCGTGAGCAGCTTGATACGTGGCGCAAGCGAATGCGTACCAGGACCTAAGACAATGCGCTCTTCAGAGCGCGTGTCATACAGGATGGCGCGGGTCAGTTTAGTAAACGGCACAGTCACACTGTTTTGCAGCCTGGTATGGAAATACCAGAATGCTGCTGCCAGCGTCGCCAAGCCATAAACCAGCACGAGGCCGATTACGACGACCTTAACTTCAGGATCCATGGGTTATTCCTTATGTAATTGTCAAAGGAGCGTTCAGGGGCTCCCAGAAAGGGGTTAAAACAGTGCCCTATATATAAACCATTTTGTGCATTTTGTCAATACTAGACGGCATAGTACCGTAGCAGACGAAAACACTCACTTCAAAGTGAGTGTTTTCCGATGGTGCCGGGGACAGGGGTCGAACCTGCACGCCTTGCGGCACATGGTCCTAAACCATGCGTGTATACCAATTCCACCACCCCGGCTTATTCTAAGTATAGCAGCGTTACGCCACTGGTAACTGAGTAAAGCTTGTTTGCTTGGCTGAATCAAGTGAAACCACTTGGCGATACGCCTGATAACTAGCTAAGTATTCAGATAGCGTACGGGTCAATGTGAAATGAGTGCGCGCTCGCTTACGTGCGCCTCGAGCGAGCCGACTTGCGACGCTGGCGTCGGCAGTGACTTCACGTAGCACACTCACCAAACCATCGACTTGCCGTGGATTGTAAAACAGTGCTGACGTGCCGAGTAATTCTTGATGCAACGGGTGATTGGCAGCCACGATTGTAGCCCCTGCATCCATACTCGCGAGCAGCACATGTGTTTCGACTGCCTCATCGGTAATAGTGAGGCCGGCCTGAGCAATCAATGAACGGCGACTCCGACCCGTTACAGGTCCCACGAACTGTAGGAAGCGATACTGCTTGGCTAGACGTTTGTAGGCACCGGCCGCGTCTTGCAAGACGACTAGCTTGGCTCGAACACCAGCTTGCTTATAGGCTTTCGCCACCCGACCAACAGCTGCGGCGGAATCAGCCAGGAGCACATTGTAATTCACTACCTTAACACCAAGGTGCCGAGGAGCTACGGCTGGTAACGTGCTGGCTATGTATCCATCTGGAATGTATGTGGCGCGAATACCATAGGTGGTGAGCAACTGATATTGCACCTGCCTGGTTGGCACAGTGATTTCATCCAGGCCACGAGCGATCCAGCGAGCTAGAAACCCAGGCATCTGGATTGCATCGTCCTGGGTCCAAACTAGAGTAGTGTGACGATTTCCCAGTCGCATCAAACGCGCCAGGCTGGCCGCGCGAGCTCCCTGTAGGTGAATAACACTGGCTTGAAAGGTCAGAGCAGTCGCCGCTGATCGCAGCAGATAGAACCAACCACCAGGTCGCTCGGGGTTCAGTGAAGCAATGCGTTTAACCTCAACCCCGTGATAATTCATGCCCGTTCCGGTCACATACGGAGCGGTACCCAAGACCAGTATCCGATGATTTTTAGCTGCGAGCGCTGTCGCCAAGGCAGCAACCCGAGTTTCTGCACTTGCTTGTTCTCGCCGCGAGAGCAGCGGGAGTCCTAATTGGCCAACGAAGAGAATACGCATTGCTTTAAAGCTATGACTAAAACGAGACACTGTATCATAGGTGGGTGTCCTTGACAAGAGCCAATTATTACTTTACTATCGGCATCGAGCTTATAGGCTGCGTATGCCTATAGCCGTTGTTTCCAAATAGCCCCCGAAAGCGAAGTAAGGAGCTTACTAATGCCAACGTTCCCCCTAGTACGATCGCGATCTGACTATCGAGACCGCATTCGACTCCTGAACCACCCTGGTACACATTATTTGGATGGCACCTACCATCGCCGTCCCCACTTTGATGAGTGGTTCGCCCGCTGGATGGTCAGTCGATTCGCCAATCCATCGTTCGTCGCCCGATACTGCCCAAACAATGAAGTGATGTTGGGTATTGGCGGTCAGGACTTTGACGAGCACGGCGGCCACTATGAGCAGACGCCTGACGGCGGATTGACCTTGATCGTTCCCAAAGAAGGTAGTTGCACAGCAAGTTTAGTCGCTCGCGCGCTTACCTTCACTAAGAGAAGTAATGGCAGCAAGAGCGGACGAGTCCAGCCACTAGACCGTCACCCACGGCTACGAAAAACCCTTAGCTACGCCGTGCATGACGACACTACCGGTGATGGCCGCGCCGATGATTTCTTTTTGCGCGTGGCCCACATTGTCAAATGGCGCTACAACATTCCGATTATGGTGTGGAAGGCTGATGGCAAACTAGAGCGGACAATTGATGTCGATACGGATGAGCACTACGCCATGGTGGGCGAATGGGTGTCGCAAGCGCTCGACGCCCGGTACCACGAGCCCAAATGGGGCCCAAAGAACTTCGACATTCTGCACTTGTCGAACTTGATGAACCGTAACATGCGTAAGGAGAGCGACTGGCAGCGCTGGCTATTCAAATCGCCAGCTGCGTGGTTGCGCTTCGGCAACGAAGCCGCCTTGGCAACTCAGCTTGGCCATCAAGAGGCGTATAATGCGTACCCCACTGGCGCCGAGGTGATTAAAGCTGGTCCTGCTGATGGTAAGCAATTGCAAATTGCCTACTGGGAGACTGCTTCAGCGCAGGCGGCTTCGGCTGCTCGTGCTCGTGGTGCCGATGTGGTGTTGCAACACTATCCTGCAGGTACTCCACTGGCCGGCGGATGGTTTATCTCTATCAAGAAAGGCTGCTTGTTCGATTTAAACCGACTGGCATACCTGCTCCAACTCGAAGAGCAGGCGGCTGCCAGTAGTAGTCGCGTTGTCACCGATCCCTTCTTTCTCGCGACGCGAGGACCGGGCTATCTCAACAGCCCGTGGTTTCTGTACTGCGGCAGTAAGCCGAAAGCGGAAGACCGTGCAGACGAGCTCGACGCTGCCGGCGTGTTTCTGTTCAATATGTCGTTGACAGAGCAGGACACCCCAGCGTCGAAGTTGTCTGTTCAGGTAGTGCGGGACCATGCAGCGTTCGTTGCCACTAATCCCAACTTCCAATTGGAATCCGCCAGGGTAATGGCCTAACTCGTCACTATTTGCACCTTCCAAGTAACATTCTCAAACCAAACCCATGGTACGCCACCACGTATCATGGGTTTTTTCTTTACCAGATAACTACTATTGACAATACCAATATATTATGCATTAATAAGGCAACTCGAATTATGTCTAATTCGGGCTCTGATAAGAACATTTGGCAACCAAATACTCGAAATAGGAGCCATTACCATGGCTGATAACGACCCTCTAGACGAAGCTAAGCGTATCTTAGCCAGCGCAGGACAAGCGCATCTCGAAACTCTGCAGCGGACACCATTGTTCGTTGCGATGGCTGCGTTCGTCGATGGAGATCTCTCTCGCATCGTCGAAGGCATCAACCAGATTGGCGTCGGAGCAGATCGACAGGAGCAGTTTGCTGCTGTCGCGTGGGAAACCACAACCGCTCTAACACTCGCTGAGCAAATCGTTGCCAACATGCACCTATTTGCAGTTCCCGCGCTCGAGGCGTCGCCGCCATTGGCGCAAGTACATGATCCACCCGGAGAGGTAGCAGCCTCTCCTCAACCTGAAGCCGAAAGGAGCCCCCCTGTGACTGAAAAAACCGAATGGCCTTCCGTCCATGAAATCGAGGACTTTCTGGCCGCTCAAGATGAGCTGCACGAGCTTCTCGGCGGAGGCGAAACACTCAGTACTGATAATCGAGCACTTAGGCGAAAGCTGCGGGCGTCGGCAATCAAGGACCGTAGTCAAGGTTGGACCAAGACGGTGTTAGCCGAGCGACTCGAGTGCATCGATGAAGAAATTAATCGGATCAGAGCGCTGTTGGCAACTAAAGCAGATGCCACCACGAAGGATGCGCCGGCCGACAAGTTCGGCGAAACTATTCCCCGTAGTAACGGGCTTCGGTTGCTTGCTGCCCAACAAGCACTGGGCGTAGCTTGCCATGACCGAGGTATCACCAACCATGCCCTTCTGCAATCACTGGTCACGCTAGACGAAATCAGGACAACGAGCGCTAACTGGCCTTCGGTTGCTGAAGTCGATCGTTACACTGAAGATCTGCTGGAAGCAGCCAGGCAACTGCCTGCGAAAGAAGTCGAGCCAGAGGTCGTGGTCAATGATGATCCAGTCCAAGACAGGACATGGCACTATTTGACCGTCACTTTATTACCACAGCTAACGCAACTAGCTGCGACTCACCTCAACGGTCAGCACCATTTGCTGATATTTGAGACAACGGCGGCGGCTCGAGCAAAGTCTACGGAGCAGGATGTTCTCGCCTATATTCGTCAGGTTGAGGCCGCTATCACTCCGCTTCGTGAACGTGTCCGCGACACCCGATGGAGTACGCACGACGAGCACGCGGACACCCGCGAACCGGTGGATGAGGAGAAAAGTTCTCTGATTCCCTTGTTACTAACCGCTGGTGTCGTCGTGGTTGGTGTACTTCTACTCATCATTGTGGTTACAGTACTATCTAGCGGCTCGGGTTCAACCGATGCGCTAGATAACATTCGTTCACTCACAAAGTAAGGGAGGTTGCGATGATTCGCACCATTTCGATTCTCTGTCTATTGCTAGTTCCGCTTGCCCTCGGTTGCGGACGTCCTAGTCGATACGACCGAGCTCAGGATCAAGTCAATAGTGATTTTGCAACTTCAACTGATTCTCGGCTTAACGAAATCGACAATGACGCCAATGGCGGGCTGCAACTGCGAGTGCCTCGCACTCGAGGTGGCGGTCTCGCTGCAGGTACGGCGGGAGTCACTTTCCCACTGATGCCATCTAGCGTTGCGTCCAATCCTGGTGTTTCTCCGCCGCAACTGAATCCCGTCTGGGATCAGATCAGTGGTCAGTGGGGATATCTGGGGTATCCGAGATCGAATGTCGGTCCCGTACATCCTGGTGGTGGACAGCAACCTGGTGTGCCTCGAGCTCATCCGAGCGACCGGCAACCTCAGCAACCTGTACATCCGACACCTCCGTGGGAACCTGAGCCTCGTCGGCGCGGGTATGGCAATCCGCCACCGAAACCACTCCCTGCACCGAGCCCCGAGGAAGTTCCTCATGTGCACTCTGGCAATTGCTGCCTAGGGATCATCAACAACAACATCCTGAACGTTGATGGCTCGGTTATTGGCGCGATGGTCAAAGAGGCGGTCAGGGAGGCTCTGAGTGCCGAAGACTGGTTCGAATCAAGAACTGTACCTGTCACGCCCGATGAGACCACGGCAAGCATCGGCTGTTGTGGAAACCGACGCGAATTTC
>NZCO01000025.1 GCA_002686445.1 bacterium
AGCAAAGGGTGTGTCTTCCCCCTCGGCGGGGTTATTTAGGGTACTTCTATCATAGTGGCACTATATAGAAGTTATGTCAAGTTCTATCTATAGGCTAATATGAGGCCATGTCTAAAATCCTCATTACATATCAAATCCCGGAGGCGGGGGAGGAAAAGCTTCGCGGCGCTGGGCACGACGTAACGGTTCACGAAGGTTCAGCCTTAATCGAGCCAGCGGCATTAGCCGCAGCGCTCAAAGAATACGACGGTATCTTAACGCTCTTAACGGAGAAACTAGGAGCCGATGAGCTCGCCGAAGCCGGCGATCAACTTAAAGTAATTGCTAACTACTCTGTCGGCTACGACAACATCGACGTTCCGGCCGCAACGGCAAAGGGTATAACCGTCACCAACACGCCGGGCGTGTTAAATGACGCCGTGGCCGAGCATGCTATAGCCTTGCTCGTTTCATTGGCGCGACGCGTGGTAGAAGCCGATCAATTTACTCGTGACGGCAAGTACGAAGGGTGGCGACCACAGTTGCTCATGGGCACCAGCCTGACCGGTAAGACACTGGGCATTGTTGGCTTAGGTCGCATCGGCAGCGAAGTAGCCAAGCGTGCTAAGAATGGCTTCGGCATGAAGATCGCCTACAACGACCTGAAACCGAACACCGACTTCGAAGCAGAAACGGAGGCCACGTACTACGAGAACCTCGATGATATGTTGCCGGAGATGGATGCGATCTCTGTCCATGTCCCATTACTTGATGCGACCCACCACCTTATTAACGCCGATCGCTTGGCCACGATGAAGGAGTCAGCGCTACTGGTGAATACATCCCGCGGACCGGTTATCGACGAAGACGCTCTAGTTATGGCGCTCCAAAATGATGTTATTCGCGGCGCAGCGCTCGACGTGTTTGAAGATGAGCCAAAGCTTAAGCCTGGCTTAGCAGAGTTGCCCAATGTCATCATCACGCCACACATTGCGTCTGGCACCATTGAGACTCGCTCGGCCATGGCGGAATTGGCGGCCGATAACATTATTGCAGTACTGGCTGGAGAGAAACCGCCAACTCCCGTAACGAAGTAGACACGCAGTACGGTATATGGTCGCTCGTGCTTGGATCTTCCTGATACTGGCGACCTTAGCTGTATTGGCAGGTATAGTCGCGGCGCTCGCCGTGCGCGTGGGACCAGCGACTGTAAACAATGGAGAGGAATCTACCATCCAGATTCGAGAGCTTATCGTTGGCACGCCCGTGGGCACAAACGCCGAGTCGCGTTCAGCGCGTGGCCAGTTGTCCACCAAGCCACAGTACGCCCCGGGTGAAGCCATTGCGCTGCGCGTCGTTACTAACCTGGCCGCCGAAGAGTCAACAAGCGTAGGGGTGCGACTGGTCCGAGACGACGGTACCTTTATCACCTTGGAGCCAGCCACCTTTACGATCACCGGGGCTACAAGCGGCTATTGCTGTTGGAGTGTCGCCGAGGCCGGACGCTATAACTTACAAGTATTTCGGCCAGATGGTCAGCTGTCCGCGCTGCCACTCCTTATTCGCTAGTACTAGCCAACAATGTCAGCGCGAGATAACAAGCTCCAGCAAGGGCGTATGCGCCCCACGACACGATTACTAATTGGTGGCATCCTGCTAGCCATAATCGCCTTACTATACGTCCTGGACTTGAGTTTGCGTTGATTACGACACATTTTCATAAAATAGCAACAGCAGCCACCGTTGACAGGGAACGTTGACGGGAGTACATTATCTTCCGTCAAAAAGTCCGGTCTCGTTTGAGCCCGGATTTATTTATTGGTTTTATTAAGACTAAAGAAATATGCAAACACTGCTACAAAAAGTTGAGAAAATTGAAACAGCCGCACAGCAAAAAATCCAAGCTGCGCGTGATGCCGGTACCGACAATATCAATAAACTAGTAGCCGACGAGGAGCAAGTACTTGAAGAAGTACGTGGTGCTGCTACCAAACGAGGACAGGCGATAGTAAAGGAGAAGGTAGATGCGGCCAAAGGCACACTCAATGCCTTGCATCAAGAGGAAGACAAGTCTGTCGCCACTATTCACGACACTGCTAAGCAAAACCGCTCAGCAGCGATCAAGTTTGTAATTAATTTATTCAATACTGACTACCTCGCGAAGAACTAACGTCCCGCTACTTCTTCTTAAGCCTATGATCGCTCCGATGACAAAAGTGCAAATTGGTATTGCTGCCCCGCAACAAGCGGCTCTGCTGTCATGGTTGCAAGATGAAGAGGTTATCCACGTCGCACCTCTGACCGGAGCTGGCGAAGTAGGGGATACCGATACTGGCTATCTCGTAGCGCGAGTACAGTTTGCGCTGGAATTCATCAGTCGGCTGCGCGCCGAAACAGGTGCGACTGCGAAGCGATCACTCAAGAACATGTTTGCCGGCAAACCAATTGCTTCCTTAGAGGAACTCAACGCCACGCTGGCAAAACTAGACCTCGACACCGTAGTGAAAGACATAACGACGGCCTCCGACACGTTAGGTAGCGTGGTGGCAGAGCAACAGACCATTCGCCAAGCTATCGACGAACTTGCTCCCTGGACGCAGTTACAAATTACTGGCGCGCAGCTAGCGGGGACCGATAACAGCACCCTCAACCTTGTCGCCGTAACGCTGACCCAAGAGGAACTTTGGCTAAAAAGTCTAAAAAACGTGCCCACAGCCACCTGGCAAGTAGTGAAGCGCGTCGTCACCAAGAAAACAGGGACTATTTACTATGAAGTAGTAACGAGCCGCGATGACCAGCAAGCAATCCTTAAAGTGATTCAGGATACCAATGCCGTACTCGTCACACTTCCGGTCGAAAGCGGCCAAACCATCAGCGAGCGTTCGCAAGAACTCATCGACCAGTTAACAACACTCACGAAGCAGTATGCCAGCACACTTAAAGAGAGTGCTCACTTCATTAGTATCGAACGTGATCTCAAGCTCGCGTATGACGGCTTACTCCACCTAATAGAGCGTGAGCAAACTGACGCGGCTACAGCTAGCATGCCACTCTCGTTTGTAATCGGCGGCTGGGTGCCAACTAAGCAACTCAAGTCCACAGAGAAGAAATTAGCCAAGGTATTCCCAAGCGCCGCCATGGAGACAACTGAGCCAGATAAAGATGAAGTGCCACCAGTGGCCTTTCAAAACAGTGCCTTAATCACACCGTTTGAGGCCGTCACCGATATCTTCGGCAAACCCAAGTACGACGAGTTGGACCCAACACCCGCCCTGTCACTCTTTTTCTTAGTTGCCTTCGGGCTGGCCTTAAGTGATGCGGGCTACGGTTTGATCATGATGGCCGCTACTTTTGGAGCCGAACGCTTCTTCAATCTCAAACTGGGCATGCGCAAAATGGTGCGGCTCTTATTCTATGCAGGTTTCTCCACAGTAATCCTTGGTGCGCTGACCGGTGGCTGGTTTGGACTGGTCTTGGAAAACCTACCGGCGAACGCCGTAGTCAACACACTGCTTAAGGTGAAACTCATCGACCCGATCTCATCACCGATAACCCTGCTGGGAGTCGCCTTTGCTATCGGTATCGTCCAACTCTTATTCGCCTGGGGCGTAAATGGCTATGACCTGTGGCGCAAAGGGAAGAAGAGCTCCGCCCTGCTTGATGCAGCGGCCTGGATCACCATGGTGATATCTATTCTCGTATGGGTGGCTGGTGGCCAGGGAGTAGTACCCGCGGCCGTGGGCACCTTCGCACTCTGGTTTATGGCCGCTAACGCCATAGTCTTAATTGCTAGCCAGGGTCGAGAACACAAGAACCCACTACTGCGGCTTGGCTCAGGAGTCTTAAGCCTCTATGGTTTGGTTTCCTTCTTAAGTGACGTGTTGTCATACTCTCGACTGCTCGCCCTAGGCCTAGCCACTGGCATCATCGGCCTGGTGGTAAACCTCATCGGCGGCATGGTCACTGAAATGATCCCAGTAGTTGGTGTCTTTTTGGCGGTAATCGTGTTACTCGGAGGCCACGTGTTCAACCTGGCAATCAACACACTGGGTGCATTCATCCATGCTGGTCGACTGCAGTTCGTTGAGTTCTTCCCTAAGTTTATGGAGGGTGGCGGCACTCCCTTTAAACCACTGGGGCGAGTCAGTAAGTACGTCGATAACCCTCGCGATTTCGGGTAAGCACCTGGCGGGCAGGTACGTGTACACCACGTACGTGCCCGCGAGTTGCCTACTTATAAGTAACTCTCCTTATTCTTAATTGATTACGTATAACTTATGGCATACGGATTAATGTTTGCACTAGCAGGAGCAGCCTTGGCGGCCGCTTTAGCAGGTGTTGGATCAATTCTTGGAGTACGTACGGCAGGACAGGCTAGCTCAGGCTTAGTCGCGGAAGACCCCGACAAGTTTGGAAAAGTACTGCTCTTAACCGCACTTCCAGGATCACAGGGAATCTACGGATTCTTAGCCGCCATCA
The DNA here is from genome assembly GCA_002686445.1 of bacterium. Classification (GTDB taxonomy): domain Bacteria; phylum Patescibacteriota; class Andersenbacteria; order UBA10190; family UBA10190. Next base: position 4,459 of record NZCO01000025.1, read on the forward strand.
TTATCGCTAATAAGATCGGCCTACTCGGTGGTACCGCAGTGGAGATCGACATAGCAGGTGGTCTGGCAGTATTAATGGCTGCCTTGCCGATAGCTATCACAGGCCTGTTTTCTGGTATGTACCAGGGACGCGTCGCAGCTGCCGGTGTTAACATCACAGCGAAGAAGCCTGAAGCTTCAGGTAAAGCGGTCATCTTGTCCGCTATCGTTGAGACCTACGCGGTCTTGGGACTGTTGGTCACCATTCTATTGGTGAACGGCCTAGACTTCGGCTAAGGCGCACGATAAGAAACTGTGTCTTACGAATCATTAAAAGACGCGTTGTTGACTGAAGCCGCTACCCAAGCGGACGAAGTTGCTGCGCGCTTTAACGACCAGTTGAAGTCGGAAAAAGAGCGCATCGCCCAACGGGCGAAGGGCGCTGAGGAAGAAATAATTGCGCAGGCGGAAAGCTTGGGGGAAGTAGAAGCCAGCCGGCTCCACCAAGAGCATCAGCTAGCGGCTAAGGCGAATGTCTTGGTAGCTAAGCAGGAGGAGCTCGATGAGACCCAAACGAAGGTCGTCGATGAGATTCTAGCCTGGGACGGGGCCGCTACCGGCGACCTCTTAACGCACCTGCTTAAGCTGGCTCCCGCTGATGCGGAACTAACCGCGGGTGCGAAGCACGCTGACGCGCTCAAGAAAGCTGGTGCAAAAAACGTAGCCAGCGAGACGATTAGTGGCGACGGGGGCTTCATCGCCCGCGCAGCAAACGAGGAAGTAAACCTCACAATTCGTCACCTGGTAGCCCAACTATTTATCCGTCATCGCGCCGCGATTGCCGCCCAACTCTTCTAATATGAGTATGCCCGTCGACACCCCCTATATAATCGGTGTTATCCGCTCGCAAGAGCAGGGCTTACTGCAATCAGATGAGTTTACACGACTGATCGAGGCGCCGGGTAACAGTGAGGCCATTCGCGTACTGGTCGACACGCCCTACGGGGCGTGGCTGGAGGCCAATACTGCCGAAGAAGCGTTCACTGCGTTAACCCAGCGGCTGGTCAACCTACAAAGCTGGCTGGTAGATACATTGGTTGATACCGATGTATTGCACTTCTTGCAGCTGCGGTATGACGCTCTGAACCTAGCAACCGCCTTGATAGAGTTTCAGGCAGGCGCGGCCGAACCAACGCAGCTTTCTGGGCTAGGAGCAATCAACCCGCTACTTGTGCAAAGCATCGTGTTTAACCAACTGGGACATGATGAGTTAAGCGAAGAGTGGGAAGCGTTCATCCGCTCCGAACAAGAGCAACTGCCGAGCGACGATAGCTCGGTAGCAGACTGGAAGAACGGGCTACTAACCCGCAGTGAAATGTTCGTTGTTCGTCAGATGAATGAACTGGCGACCACGCCATTCATGAAGTGGTACGTAGAGTTCACCGAGAGACGTCTTGTCGACGATCAGAAGCGTCGTGGCGAGGAACTGACGGCAGATTTCACCAGTGAACGTGAATGGGATAACGAACTGGTAGAAAAACTACGAGAATTTTCGGGTGACCCGGTTGGGTATGACCCAGTCGTGGCACACTGGCTGACCGTGGAGCTAGAAGCGCGCACCATCCGCTTGGTCTTAGCCGCCAAGCTACAAGGCAGTAAGCCAGAGGATATTCGCCCGTTAGTCCGTAATCTTGTCCGCGAACACTAAACTATGACTGAAACTAAAACATCACCAATGGTATACGTCGGACCCGTAGGAGCGGGCCTGGGTTTTCGTTTGTCTGGTATCGACGTAGCCGAAGTCACCAGTAGCGACGAGGTGGTAAAGCACATCAAGAAATATAAAGAGCAAAACAAATACAGCATCATTTTCGTAGACGAAGGATTGGCAGCAGAAGTATTGGCAGATATTGAAAAACTGAATGCCGAAACGATACCTGCTATCGTTTTGTTGCCCAATCCAGCGAATCCGCAGAACCTGACCCAACAAACCATGAATAACTTGGTGGTGCAGGCTGTCGGCAGCGACATCTTCAATTCATAATTCGATCATATTTAATTCTATGAGTGAACTAACTGGAAAAATTAGAAAAGTGGCGGGACCACTGGTCGTGGCTACTGGCATGCGCGGTGCCAAGATGTATGACGTGACCCAGGTCGGCCCCGATAAACTAGTGGGAGAAATTATTGAGCTGGAAGACGACACCGCGTCGATCCAGGTATACGAGGAAACCTCGGGCTTACAGCCAGGGCATCCGGTGGTAACCACGGGTCTACCTATGTCAGTAACCCTCGGGCCCGGCATGTTGGACAACATCTATGATGGTATCCAGCGCCCACTTAGAGTCATTAAAGAAATGTCCGGTGCATTCATCGCTCGTGGCATCTCTGTCGACTCGCTCGACATGGCCAAGGAATGGGAGTTTACGGCCACCGTTAAGGAAGGCGACACAGTCGTTCCCGGTGACGCCCTAGGCACTGTTCCAGAAACGGAGAGTATTAAGCATACGGTCATGGTGCCACCCTCACTCACTGGCGCTATCGTTACTGATACGGAATTCACCGTGAAAAAGATTGCGCCTGGACTACACACCGTTGCTGACGTCGTGGTCACGCTATCGGCCGCCGGTAAGGACTATGACGTAACGATGGCTCAGCGCTGGCCAATCCGACAGCCACGACCATTGGCAAACAAGACAGTCCCAAGTCAACCGTTAATCACTGGGCAGCGTGTCATCGACACCTTCTTCCCGATGGCCAAAGGTGGCGCCTGCGCCATCCCTGGACCATTCGGTTCTGGTAAGTCAGTGACGCAGCAACAGATTGCGAAGTGGGCTGACGCCGATGTGATCGTCTACATCGGTTGCGGCGAGCGGGGGAATGAGATGACTGACGTTTTACTCGAGTTTCCCGAGCTAGAAGACCCACGAACGGGTAAGTCACTCATGCAACGTACGGTATTGATCGCTAACACCTCTAACATGCCCGTAGCGGCGCGTGAGGCTTCGATCTATACCGGCATCACGATTGCTGAGTATTACCGCGACATGGGCTATTCTGTGGCGCTGATGGCCGACTCTACCTCTCGTTGGGCCGAGGCACTGCGTGAAATATCTGGTCGCCTCCAAGAAATGCCTGGTGATGAAGGATATCCAGCGTACTTGGGTTCCCGCACCGCTCAGTTCTATGAGCGCGCTGGTGCCGGCACCATGCTGGGCTCTGAAAAACGCGAAGGTTCACTGTCAGTTATCGGTGCAGTATCACCACCCGGCGGCGACTTATCTGAACCAGTTACGCAGAATACGCTGCGTGTGGTGAAGGTGTTCTGGGGTTTGGATCAAAAACTGGCCTACGCGCGTCACTATCCAGCCATTAACTGGCTGACCAGTTACACCCTGTACTTCGATCAGCTCAAAGGCTACTTCGCGGACAAGGCTGGCAGTGACTATGCGCAGTTCCGTGAGGAATCGCTCGCTATCCTCCAAGAAGAAGCAGCCTTAGAAGAGGTAGTGCGCTTGGTTGGTATTGAGGCCCTGTCGAAGCCAGAACAGTTGCTATTACACACCGCTCGTTCTCTGCGAGAGGATTACCTCCAACAGAACGGCTTCGATCCGATCGATACCTACACCTCAACGACGAAGCAGTACCGCTTGCTCAAGAGCATTATGCATCTGTACCGCTCAGCTAAAGAGCACCTGAACAAAGCTGACTACTCTATGGCCGATCTGCTAGCACTACCAGTATGGGAAACGATCGCTCGAGCGAAGATGACTCCAGAAAAGGAAGTGGCTAAAGCGTTCGATAGTTTAGAACAAGAAATCACCACTGCTGTGCAGGGTCTAACGGGCGAAGACGAAGTCGCCGCGGACGCGCCAGTAGAAGAAGAGACTGCGGTGGCCAACGCCTAGGCGTCTTACTTAACTACAAGATTATGTTAAAAGAGTATAAAACAACTACAGAAGTAACGGGACCACTACTAGTGGTTGATAAAGTCGAAGGAGTTTCCTACGACGAACTAGTCGACGTGACTATGCCATCCGGCGAGGAACGTCGCGGTAAGGTGCTTGAGGTAGACGGCGAGAAGGCTGTCATCCAGATGTTCGAAGGAACAACTGGTCTCGACGTACCTGAAACGAAGGTTCGCTTCACTGGCGACGTGTTGAAACTTCCCGTTTCAACTGACCTCTTAGGTCGCACCTTCTCCGGTTCTGGTAAGCCAATTGATGGCAAACCAGAGATCGTACCAGACGAAGAGCTCGATATTAACGGCGCCTCTATTAACCCAGCGGCGCGTGCCTACCCTGATGACTTCATTCAAACAGGTATTTCTACCATCGACGGCATGAACACCTTGGTCTTGGGACAAAAGCTGCCCGTCTTCTCAGGTTCTGGAATGCCACACTCAATGGTGGCAGCGCAGATTGCCCGACAGGCAACTGTGCCATCGGCTAAGGACATTGAGTTCGCAGTGGTGTTTGGTGCCATGGGAATCACCTACGAGGAAGCAGAATTCTTCATCGACGACTTCACCAGTCGTGGAGCCATGGAGCACAGTGTGTTGTTTATCAACCTCGCTGATGACCCAACAGTTGAACGCATCGCTACACCGCGTATGGCCTTAACGGCTGCGGAGTACCTGGCGTTTACCAAAGGCATGCACGTCTTGGTGATCCTGACAGACATGACCAACTACGCTGAAGCGCTGCGTGAGATTTCATCTGCACGTAAAGAAGTTCCTGGTCGCCGCGGTTACCCTGGATACCTCTACTCTGACTTGTCGACGCTCTATGAACGAGCTGGTCGCCTGCAGGGTGAAGAGGGAAGTATCACGCAGATTCCAATCCTGTCGATGCCAGAAGACGACATCACTCATCCTATTCCTGACCTTACCGGATACATTACCGAAGGACAGATTGTATTAGGGCGTGATCTCCACCAAAAGGGAATCTATCCGCCAACCAATGTACTTGGTTCACTGTCTCGCCTCATGCCGAAAGGTATTGGTGAAGGCAAAACACGAGACGACCACTCCGGTGTAGCTAACCAGCTGTTCGCTAGTTACGCCCGTGGTAAAGAAGTCCGTGACCTGGCCGTTATCCTTGGTGAAGGTGCGCTGACAGACACCGATAAGAAGTACCTCGAGTTCACAGAGCGCTTTGAAGATGAGTTCGTCCGCCAAGAGTCTACCGACAACCGCTCTATCGAAGACACACTGACCCTAGCCTGGAAGCTGCTACGCATCCTGCCAGATAATGAGCTTAAGCGCGTGAAGCCCGAGCACATCGAGCAGTACGCGCCTAAAGCAGAAGAACAGGCAGCTGCGTAGACATAACGTATGGCTGATCTGCCAAAAGTTGCCGTTGCCACATTCATCCGTCGGGATGGCAAAATTTTGCTGGGCAAACGAAAAGGCACCCGCGGTGCTGGCAAGTGGGGTGTCCCTGGAGGCCGCCTCGAAATGTGGGAAGACCTAACAGAAGCGGCTACGCGTGAAGTCAAAGAAGAAACAGGGCTAGACGTTACTAACTTGAAGTTAGTAACCGCCGCGCAAGAGATGTTTAAAAATGACATCGACGAGCGCGTGCACTATGTCACCATCTTCTTTGTCGCCGACCTAGCCGAAGGCGAGGCAGAAGTGATGGAACCTGACAGTTGTGAAGAGTGGGAGTGGTTTGCCTGGGATGATATGCCCAAGCCACTGCTTGCGTGTTACGACGACCTGTTCAAGTCTGGTTTTAATCCGTTTAACGTCTAGCTATGGCTGAAGTACGAGTAAATCCAACCCGAATGGAACTGCTGCGGCTTAAGAAGCGCACGCAGCTAGCCAAGAAGGGACACAAACTGCTTAAGGAAAAGCGGGATGGTTTGATGCAAGAGTTCTTAAAGATAATCCGCACGGCTCAAGAGCTGCGTCGAGAAGTTGATAAAGAGTTAGCCGAAGCGTTAAAGCACTTCGTACTCGCTCAAGCCTCCATGACGCCGCAGGCAGTGCACCTAGTCAGCTACATTCAAGCACAACGAGCGTCTCTTAAAGTAGACGAAAAGAATGTCATGGGCGTGAAGATCCCTGACTTTGAGGTGGAGCTAGCAGAGACAGGGGAGAAGTACGGCGTGTGGGAGACCTCCGCCGAACTCGACCACGGCATGGTGGCCTTTAAGAAAGTTCTGCCGAAGCTGCTAGAGCTCGCAGCTATAGAAAAGTCAGCGCAGATGTTAGCCCAGGAGATCGAGGTAACGCGTCGACGAGTCAACGCCTTGGAACATGTCTTGATTCCTCAGCTATCTAAGACAGCAAAGTTCATCCGCATGAAACTAGAAGAACAAGAACGCGCCGCGATCGTCACTGTCATGGCGGTCAAAGCCGCGATCGAGTAAGAAAAACCCACTCTAAAGAGTGGGGAGGAGAATTGCTAGGGTTTTTATTTCTTCCAGCGTTCCCTGGTGATCTGAGTTTGCGAAGTTGCTTGGGGTACCACGATGTACTGCTTGTACCTTAGCATACCTGCCATATCCTGTCAAGCGCATTTTGGTCGCCTATAAATTCATCTGCATGAAGTTGACTAGAGCAAGAACCGGACTTCGCCAAGCCTGTCTGCCGGTAGGCAGGGCTTCGCCCTGCAAGCGCGCTGCCATAACAACCACCATGGCCGTGAAGTCAGCGACTAAATAGTGGCAGTGGTACAATTCAGTGGATGAAAAGGGAAATCAACTTTCTGGCCACTGTTTTTGGATTAGGCGCGTGGTTCATTATCTTGGTAGGCAATGCGGCTGAGCTTTCGGATCTGCATTTTTTCTCCGACAGCGCTTTTCTGTGGTCCATACCCGTGGCGGTGATTGGATCGCTTGCCGCCTACCCAGCCAGCGGCATTGCTCTCCGTGCGAAGTTGTTAATTATCGCAATCTTCATTGCAGAAGCGTCCCTTGTAATAGGAAACCTTGGTGAGTCGTTTTCAGAAGAGGTCATATTTGTGGCAATTGTACCTGCCATACTACTAGGAGCTGCCATCCTAGGAATTCACCGCCATCTCAATAGGAGAGCGAAGTCCCTCACAAAACAATAGATTCATCCGCATGAAATTAGAAGAGCAAGAACATGCCTGCGGCATGCAGGCGCTCTGTGATTGTTTACCCTGAGCCACGTCGAAGGGTCACTGTCATGGCGGTCAAAGCCGCGATTGAATAAAAAAAACCGCGACCTAGGCCGCGATCTATGTGTCCTATATCAAGGTAGTTACCACGGCCAAAGCCAACTGAGAATGGAATCATGCGGATCTTCCTCGGGTGGCTCCAGCGGGGGTGGCAGTGGTGGTAGGTCTGTGTCGAGCGGCTCTTCCTCCGGCGGCCCGACGATGGTCAACAGCCCATCGTGCTCTTCTTCACCAAGCGGCGGTTCCTCTTCCTCTTCATCACCCAAGCTCAATAAAGGATGGTGCGGCTCTTCCTCCGGGGGCTCAGGATTAAGCAGCTCAGTAAGGAATTCACTATGCTCTTCGATCGGATCTGTTTCGTTCATGTCTCCGCCCGGATCAAGCGGATCAATTTCTCCGCTGCCAGGATCCGGATCTACATGTCTGTCAGGGATAGTGGCTCGAATCGTGCTCGAGATTGTGGGCTGCACCGCGATGGCGATTAACGCCAAGACCAGAATAAACGCTGCCGCACCGCCGACTATCAACCATTGGTTACCCGTGGGACTACTACTCTTCTTTTTCATATGCCGCACTTCGAATTACTACTCAACACTTCTAACGATACTGCATATCGCATAACCGCTCAAACTATGGCGCAGGTCCACATTTGGTATAAAAAAAACCGCGATCTTAGGATCGCGGCGAACGGAATGAACGAGTGGATCTACGGCCAGTATTCCCAGACGTGGTAGTTATTGGCCAAGAAGAAGGCAGCAACCGCGAGCGTGCCAGCAAGCAGACAACCCTCAAATATCCACTGGCCGCGGTCTTTCGCCCAGCTATCATCGCCGTAACGCTCCACCATCATATCCTGCTGGCGCCTAGTCCAGGCATATAACATAAATGGTTCACACGTAGGATCAGGGGTCCGGAGGCAATAGTATGTGCGAGTGACAGGGAACGTCCACCGAATTCCCCAGCCCACATGCTGTGAGTCCAGAACGTAGTGCATAAGCATCACTGCGGCTAATACTACAGCCTGTTGCCACACGAGCACGTGCAGCGCGATGAATAGACAGATAGGCACGGTCAGCAACGGGTAGTGTGAGATGTCGCGATGGCGATGAGCCCACTTGTCCAGCTTGCCACCGAAGAGCAAGTAGATGAGCATATCTACGTCTGGCAGGATAGATCCGATCACGGCCACAGCCATGAAGCCAAGTGTGAAGTCGAACCAGGGCAGCAGCGACAAG
>NZCO01000026.1 GCA_002686445.1 bacterium
CAATGCGAGACCGGATTCATGTGTTAGGAAGCGTTCCACAGTCATTACTCCGCGCACTGTACTGGCACGCGGACGTCTTCGTGCTGCCAAGTCTGTATGAAGGTTTCGGCATGCCTATCTTAGAAGCCATGGCCTGTGGCACACCTGTGGTCACGGGCAAAGTGTCATCAATGCCAGAAGTCGCAGGCGACGCCGCTGTACTCATAGACCCACATGACGCCACCTCAATAACCGAGGGCGTACTGCAAGCGCGAGAGCAACAACAAAAGTATCGCGAACTGGGCTTAGCCCGAGCTAAGCAGTTCACCTGGGAAGCTACTGCCAAACAAACACTGAATGTACTCGAGTCTACTTAGATTCCGGTCGGTACATCAATATATTCGGTGTCCACGCCAAATTGCTCGGCAAGTTTTACGCCGAGTGCTTTAACGCCGAATGTTTCCGTTGCGTAGTGACCGGCAAAGATCACGTTTACGCCCATATCTTTTGCGGCGTGATACACGTATGCCGGATCGCCGGTTATATAGGTGTCGGCGCCAGCGGCCACTGCTTCATAGAAGCCGCCTGACCGACCACTGCCGGTAATAACAGCTACTCTTGAGATAGCATCAGGCCCGAAAGGCAGTACGTGCGCATCAGGTGTGACGTGTTCCTGTATCCGAGACAGCAACTCTTGACGCGGGAGACCATCAGTATATTCGCCGAGCCAGCTTACGTTGATCCCTTCATGGAAATGCCACGGATCCGCGACCTTGGCACCCAACACCCGCAGTAGTTCTGCGTTATTACCGACCTCAAGATGACGATCCAGTGGCAGGTGTGCCGCGTACAGCGAAATGTCCTCATCCAGTAGGGGACTTAACCGTTGTCTGCTGTCTTTCGTCAGTGACGGGTCAACGCGATCCCAAAAATGTCCATGATGCACAATCATCAGTTGCGAGTTGCTAGCGGCAACCTTCACAAATACTTCATGGCCCGCATCAACGGCTAGAGCTACCTTAGTGACTTCAGTGCTGCCTTCCACTTGTAAGCCATTCCACGAACTGTCGGTAATAGCCCCTATTTCTAGATAGGAATCCAGCCAACTGACGAGTTCTGATAGACTACTCATAGGCGCCACATCAAAATAATTTCCTAAGATTTTGTTCAAGCTGTGCCCAGATATGGCTTTTTCGATTGATCAAAATACGCAGCGTAGTTACACTACGGTGAGTGTTTTGAGATTGAGAAAAAGTCATAGATGAGTGCAGAGTGGGCAAAGGATTGGAAATTATTTTGAGGTGGTGACTTAGCGCTTGCGAGTTATTTATATATCCTTGATACTCTGCCCATGTCATTGACGCAACAACCGGCCACACCGGGGGTCGCTATCGTCATCGTGAATTGGAATACAGGCCAACTCCTAGCCAAGTGCTTGGAGTCGATTCAGGCTGCTAATGATCACCACCTAATCTCAGCCGTGTTGGTCGTAGATAATGACTCGCACGATGACTCGCTGGCCCAAGCAAAAGCAGTGGCGACCGACCCACGAATTCAATTTATTGCTCCGGGGGCTAATCTCGGTTTTGCCGGTGGTAATCAGGCTGGGGTCGCCGTACTTGCAGATTCAGATGCGCACATCCTTTTGCTGAACCCAGACACCGAAATTCATGACGGGACTCTTACGGGCATGCTCGCTGCGCTCAACGACAAGCAAGCCGGCATTGTCGGCGCCAAGCTGCAGAACCCCGACGGCACACACCAGGAATCGGTCCGTCGTTTTCCAACCCTCATCAACTTCCTATTCTTGTGGTTCAAGTTACGACGACTGCTGCCCGGGGCGCGATCGTGGTCGCGGTACATGATGCGCGAGTTCGACTATTCGAGTACGCAAGTGGTCGACCAAGTAATGGGTGCTGCTTTTCTCGTACGCCGGCAAGTATGGGACCAGCTCGGTGGGCTCGACGATGGCTTCTTCGTCTGGTTCGAGGAAGTTGATCTGTGTAAGCGCGCCAAAGCAGCCGGGTGGCAGACGGTGTATACGCCGAAGCCCCGAGTCACGCACTACGGTGGGGTCAGCTTCAATCAGCTCGTAGGTATTAATCGCACCAAGCCGTGGATTAAAAGTTCACTCCGGTATATCAGAAAACACACTCCGCTGGCCTGGCCTCTTTTTCTCCTGTTAGCTCCATTCGCCTTGGCCTTGGCCCTGCCAACCTCATTGATTCACCGCAGCCAGCAACGTCTAAGCGCTACGTAACTATGAGTAGGCCCGCACTAGCTTGGGGAAGCATCAGTGTCTTCATAGCGCTCGTATTAGCCGCTGTGATTAGCTTAGAGATTGGCGTACTGGCGCTCTTGTTTGCCGCCGTGGCCTGGTGGGTATGGAAGCAGCCCGGAAACGGACTGATCCTGTTTGTCGTCTTAGCCCCGCTGCTACCACTGCTCAAGTTCACCCAGAGTGGTGGCTCCATTACGTTGATTAAGGACGTCATCATACTAACGATGTTCGTGAAGCTGGTGCTGTACCCGCTGCTCAAACAAACATTGCCGTATCGCCGCAATCATTTACTCCTTCCTATTTTCTTCCTGGCTATCTGGACACTGCTCAATGTTGTGCGGGCCGACTCGCTAATACTCGGCGTGCTTCGAGCCCGTGACATCGCGTTGTATGTGCTGCTGTATCTCGCTGTGCTGTATCTACCACTGACTGCTAAGTACCTGCGCCAACTATTTAGCGGGGTGCTGGTGACCGGCGTACTCGTACTACTGCTCGGTGTGTATCAGTGGTTTGGTGCCGCCGACAGCGCGATCTTAAGGTTCGACCCCGCCCGACAAGTATGGATACCTCGCATTTCAAGTACGCTTGCGCACCCAAGTGTGTTTGGTGAATACCTGATCACCTTAGTGCTCGCACTGTGCGCCGGAGTGATAGCAACTACGGCTACGCGCTGGCGACTAGCATGGGTGACGCTGGGAGTGGTCACGCTGCCATTTGTGTTCCTGACGTACTCGCGTGGCGCCTGGCTTGGCTTCGTGACAGCGCTTGGCACAGCCGCGCTGGTCTGGTGGTTCGCGAGGAGTAAGGGCCGAGCGCAATGGGCAACAATTCGACGCTGGATAGTTCCGGCCGTGGCGGGGATCGTCATTGTACTGTTGGCTCTGATGTTCGTAACGCCAGTCGGGACGTTCGTGCGCGTAAGCTTTGATCCCACTTATGCCAGCAATGCCATCCGCCTCGATTTTGTGGCTCGCTTGATCGCGCCACTCACGCCTACCGCTGCCCTGATCGGCTCGGGCCTAGGTGATGTCGTCGTACAGAACTTTCGCACCATTGATATCGCTACCTTTGATATTGCTAGCGGTGCTGCTCGCTCGGTGCAGCTGGCCAAGGATGCCACCTTAGTCGACAACCAGTATCTAAAAACGTTTGTTGAACTTGGTCTGGCCGGGTTACTCATTTACCTCTGGATTTACGTCGTTACTATCCGCGCTGCCTGGCAACTAGCGAAAAGAGGGAAGACAGTGGCACTGGCCATCGGCGTGGCCACTATCGCGTTCACGATCTCATTTATGGTCCAAGCTCTCTTCATCGACGTATGGGACATCTTCCCAACCAACGCCTTCTATTGGATTTTTGCAGGGCTCGCTGTAGCACTACATACCCCAACCCTTTACAAAAAGATATAGGGGTGGTATAAATTTTTTATCCTTGCGACAGCTACCGAGGCTTCGCCGCTTGTTTCAGAATTCCGCTTCGGGTGGGACTCAAGCTCGAAGCTTGAGCTGAGTAACTTCAGAGCCTCGGTAGCGTCGACTTTTGCACCTTTTTCAGCGTCGGGGTGTCACTCATGTCTGCTACAGACCGCTTGATCGCTCGAGTGATACGCCATCGTATCCTACCTGGCGTATTCCCTACGCCCCGACGCTGTCCCTCAATAACCTCTTGTGCCAAGCACGCATCCCTACCACCGTCGATTGCTTGGACAAGAGGTTTTTTATACGACAAACTTGCCAGCGACTAGCTATATATGCAACAAATACGAGGCTGCGGGAGTGACAGCTTTTGTGACATTCATCGATCGTTGACTATTCGCCTTGCGAGTTCGCTCGATCCTTCGGTCTCAATGTTGTCCGTCTAACCTCCCGCGGCGTTTTTTTTTGGAAAACGAGCGGGGACAAGTCCGCTCGTTCGTAGTTTGAGGTCAGCCGGTTTACGAATGTCGCAGTTGGCTGACGAACTGCTGCTCGGCTGTGCACATTGCTCGTACTGCTGCTTCAACCTCAAGCTTCGTATTCAGGTTGTTCGCCTGACCAGCTAGGATGACCTGTAGCGGGTCATCTTCCGTCTTTCCCGGACCGACTTGAATCGTTAGTCCCCGCACCTTATGACGTAGCTTCATGGGGACGCGCCGAACCATGTCGTACTGACTGGCAAACTTGTGCTTACTCTCCGCCATTGCTCTATCTTCCGTTCCTACGAGAAAAAGAGCCTTGCCGGATACACCGTACGAGACTAGTAGCTAGGCGTCAGCTTTTTTATCCACCGGATGTAAGTACCTACTCCACCAGGCGATATGAGATACCGCGGCCGGCGCCTTGTTCGATGACAATCCCTTCAGCCTCAAGATCGTCGAGGTATCGAGTAGCTGTGGCGTCAGAAACTCCGACGAGGCGTTCGACGATGTCGTTGGTGATACTACCGTGTTCGCGCACGTAGGCGATCACCGCGTCGTGATTTTTTAGCCTGGTGGCGCTTAGCTTGGCTCGCTGCTTCGCGAGCGAGCGCCCACCGGGAGTTACGACGCGAATGCGACGACCCCAGATCACCGCTGCCACAATCACCGCGCCGATGACGATGCCCGTATATAAGCCAGTCCAGAAATCAGCCATGCCTTCAGTATACAAAAAAACGGCTCATCCGCAGAGTGAGCCGTTTGTGATTCATGCTGAACCCCTAAAAACCACGGCGCCAGCGGCGCCATTGCTCAATTAGCCACAATCTCTTATACCCAAACGCCAGCGGCAAATCCTGGGCGTGCATATAGTCGATCGCGTGACCACCAAACCCTTTTTTAAAGACGGTGATACCTGCAAACGGGTGGTTGGGTTGATCATCGGGCGCAATGCCCCAGAAGTTATACGTAGTAGCACCACGTCGCCGCGCTTCGCGAATGGCTTCGAACTGCAGCAGTTGAGTAGGGGACATGCGCTCAACCTGTATTGAGGCCCCGTGATAGTAGAAGCAGGTCTGGCCATACTGAAATACGATGGCCGCCGCTACGTCCTTACCCCCATGTTGGGCAACCGCTCCGAATACTCGGTCATTATCAGCGAATTGCGTGAGCTGCTCGGCTATGAGCTCACGAGGGTACAGCACAAAGCCGTGTCGACTACCCGTTCCCTCATACAGTGGCCAGAACCGATCCAGGATTTCGCTCGCCGGGATAATCGAGGTGGCAACACCATCGTTCATGGCTTTTTTCACGGCATGTCGTGTCGTCTTGCGCATACCGTCGAGCAACGCGTCGTCGCTCTGGGGAATGTCTAGTACCCACGTCAGTTCGGCGTGCACGTGTAGCGGCGCCGGCTTAAATCCGAGCTCCTTAAATACTGCTTGGCTCGCATCAGTAGATTCGAGCAGGGGAGCCACACGCAGGGCCAGCGCTCCGTCAGCAGCGGCAAGTGGTTGGAGATAGGCGATGAGTTCAGCGAGTACCTCTGCGGGGTCCACCCCTGCCGCCATGGTCGGACCGTGCGGGATGAGATAATGGATACCCCGCTTCGCGTGAATGGTGAGCACCAACGCCGCGGCCAACTGCTCGCCCGCGTCTGAAAAAATACCCAGGTACTGCAACCCTTCACCATCCGCCTGCTGACTCTGGCCCCACTCCCACGTATGTAAAAAAGTATTGGGCGCCTGTGCGAGCACAAACTCGTCCCACGCTTCGCGACTAGTAACTTCTCGGATCATGAACTGATGTTACCGTGCTCGCGCAAGAAATTAATGACCTGCTGTGCCTCGGTCGGGTGCATGGTCGGGTGCGTCGGCAAATTAATTACCTCGCGCGCTGCAATTTCCGCGCGCGGACAACTACCTGGCACATACCCCACTAATTCTAATTGCTCAAGCGAGCAAGGTTCTACCGCCACGCGGTACCAATCACCTAGCATCAGTTGCTCATCCCGAGCTTGCAGGAGTAAGGCCGTCTTTTCCTTAACGCGAAGTGGCACGCGCAGCAGCGGCAGGTCGCGCCATCCGCGCACGGCGGCTATCCGCTCGGCATATTGATTGACCGTAGTAATGCGTCGCTGGGTGAAAGTATCTAACTTGGCTAGCTGGCCGACCAGCAACACGGCCAACGCCGGTGAGTAGCGCCAGTGATGAAATATCGGTGGCGCACCAGCTCGTTCACGCAACGCCACTGCCTTGCTCAACAAACGTAGTCGCTGCGCCGCCACGAGGATCCATTTACCCAAGCCCATAAAATACCAGCGCTTTACTATTGCCATGAGCAGTGGATGCAGTAGCTGCTGGGCGACCCAGCCCCGTGGTGGTAGCGCTAGCGCTGCTTGCGCTCGTTCGATCTTTGTTAGCAGTGCGGTATCGTGCGTGACGACCGCGCCGCCAAACACCGAAGAGATAATTTTATCGCGGCCAAAGCTTAAGACCCCGATGTGGCCAACCAGGGGAGCTGCGCCACCGCGTAGGCTGTGCGCCATATCTTCGATCAATAGCAGCCCGTGTGCATCAGCTAACTCCCGTAGCGGGGCA
>NZCO01000027.1 GCA_002686445.1 bacterium
ATCTACACTCAGTTGGCGATCCTGTTCCCTGAGAAGATAACAGTCTAGTATGGAAATCAACCAGGGATGCCAGTTACACAAAAGAGATTACACTCTCATTTTAGGGTTAGTGTTGACTGTGTGCCAGGTATGGATTGGAATTTCTGCAATAAAGGCAACTAATCTGTATCATCGATCATCAGGTGGTTAATCTTTTTTAAGTTATTTCTATTCGTTTTTGACTGAGTGTGGTGGGGATGAAGATGGATGAAGGTGTCAGGTACTTTCATGCGTGCCAAGTTTAAAAATTCAAACACCCGATGTTTGAACAACCCCTAGAGGAGCTATGCTAGCAATACATGGCATATCGCTACGATGACCTCGCACCGGGTGAGGTCTATCATCTCTGCACTCGGGGTGTAAACAAGAATACTATCTTTAAAGACAATACCGACCGTCAGCGTTACCTAGCACTGCTGATACATGCTCTCCCCCAAGGACCTATCCAAAGCTATTCCATTGCCCGCAGACTTAAGCACGCCATCTCACTCACCAAGGAGGGTGCTGGTCTCATTGATCTAGTGGCTTACTGCCTCATGGATAATCATGTACACCTGCTAGTGAGGGAAAATTCAAACACCCGATGTTTGAATGGCCTCTAGATAGCTTCTAGTCCTTATCTATAAAGAATGAAGGTGCCAGGCATGTTCACACCAGCCGCTTGTTGCGGAAAGCAAAACCAGATGATGACTTGAGATACTTCTCAAAAGCAATAGCTTTGGATTTCGTTTTAAAGGCGGCGTAAAAGACGAGCTGACGAGCATGTACCTGCTTCGTTGCGGCTACGCCTCCCTGCTGATGTTTCGTTATCCGTTGCGGGAGTTTCGCTGCATACCCGGTGTAGTAGTCTCCATTTGATAACTTAAGCAGGTACACGTAATACACAGGATTTATTATAGCCCCACGTCGCTCCGCTGTGGCGGAGCTATGCGGGGCACAAAAAAGAGCCCTCGATGGGCTCATTTTTGTGGACGTGGTGGGAAGCGGTTGGAACCGGATTATCACTGATATTGCCGCCCTAAATGCCATCGCTGCTTCATGAGTTAAGTATCTTGCGATTCCTCAATAAGTTTCATTGCTTCTTTGGCACCGAAAAAAATACCCACTCTAACTATCATGTCCTTGCGGTGCTCGAATACCCCATTGATGAATTCAGTTAATTCACCTTTAATCTCATCCGTGAATTCAATGTCTTCATCATCAAATACTGCAATAATATTGTGGTCTTCTGTGCCATTCTCAAATTGCTCTAACAAACCGATGGGTTCCACTTCCACGACTTCCTCACTCTTTAGCTTGCGATTAGTCAAAATAAAGCAATCAAGGTTATCACCATCGCCGCTGGTAGTATCAAGGACAAAGCCGTACGGAAAAGGGTAATTCCGAGAAACAGTAACCGATCTAATGTACTTCAATGCTTTTTCGTCAAAAAGATTCTTTTGATCAGACCCCGCTTCATTTTCAATAAATACCTTAATTTTCATACTCTACGACTCAATGATCCTTTGGTAATTATTAAGATAGGAAATGTAATGGGCTAATGCTTCCGAACAGTGTTCATGCTTGAGCCACAAACGTAGGTCTTCTAGTGCAGCCATGAATAAGCCAAACTGAAAGCGATTTTCGTCAAACGTAAGACTTCGCCGATAATACTCGAGCAGCTTGTGTTGAAATTCAGAATTACCAAACATGCTGCACCAAAAATACATGAGGACATGTTCCCTCACGGAGAGCCTTGCTCCATCCCAATCAATAACGACTGTGAGACTGTAAATAATCTTGTGTAACTGAACTGATACCCTGGGTTTAAACCCTTAACTAATCATCAACCTTACTTTAGCATGACTACTAAGTTTGCGTTTCGGTCATCAGCTGACTGGCGAACCCTCTAGCAGTGGACCAGGTGGGAAGCGTTTGGAACCACATTTTGGGTGAGGTTAGTCAAATAGGAAGGTGTTTTGGGTAAAAAAAGCCGCTGACTGTTCGACCGCTAGGTGATGACTGACTCAGGGCACAGACCCTACAAATATAGCTTCTTATGTATCCCCTCATTTCGAGGCTGGGTGCTTTTTTTGGTTGTTCCCCTAACCTCATGATCGGCAATGGGTGGTTAATATTGTTTGTGATATGTTTGATACATGAAAGAAAGCAAGCATTACAAGATGATTCAGGTTGCCATGGGGATTGCAACATTTATCCTAGTCACAGTTGGCTTGTGGGCTACGAGCTTACTTCTAAATTATTTAGTGCCAGGCCTAGTATTTATAGCCCCTACTTTAATATTTCTGTTTATTATTCTGCACGTCTTTCTTATTGTAGGAATCTATCGTAGGTATAAAAAATCAAACCTATATTTTTCCAGGTCTATTCTTTGGTCAAGTATCGTGCTTGCATACTTGCCTCTAGTTTTTTTATTTCTCCTGCTCTACGCAATGAGAATTTTCCTCATATAGCCCCCTTACCTCGGTTTTTATAATCTAGAATAGTGGACGCGGTGGGAATTGAACCCACGTGTAAAACGTTTTGAATCGATCGGTCTACGTGTGTAGATGCACTAGGAATTTTATTACGCAACTATTGAACTGCAATGCATCAAAGATCCAATAGCTACGAACGAAAGGGTGCTAGTCAGGAAACGTTCTTTCGTCAGAAACGTTCCTCAAACCGTCTAAAGTGACACCGCTTTTGATACCCGACGGCTGATATCAAGCGATGGCAATAGTTATTAAGCTACTGCGGTAGCAAAAGTGGGGACTGCAAAAGCAGACTTCACCTTGCTGAAAATGTTTGCACGTAACAAATATAGATAGGTATTTGCGTGTGATATCTATGACACACGACACGCACGATTGAGAAATAACATCTTATCGAGGCCTAACGCGCCCGCCATGCGACACTCTACGGTAGTATGCGTCGTATGGTGGACGACTTAGTCGTCCTTGCCGCGCAAAGCGCGGTCAACCTCTCGCTGAATATCACGTTCACGCTTGGCGGCCTTTTTGTCATATTTCTTCTTGCCGCGCGCTAATGCGATTTCTATTTTCACACGAGAACCCTTAGTATAGACACGTATTGGTATTATTGTCAACCCCTGGTTCTGTTTCGCTCCAATCAGCGTCTTTATCTCGCTTTTCTTTAATAACACCTTACGTGCCCGCGTCGGATCATAGTCATCCGGTGCATTTTTAGGTTGCCATGGTGGAATCGTGGCATTGGTCAGAAACGGCTCTTCGTTATGGATAGTAACAAAAGCCCCTTTCAAGCTCATGTGTCCTTCTTTCACCGATTTCACCTCCGTGCCAAGCAGCATCAAACCGCCCTCAAATGTATCGAGGACTTCATAATCAAAGGTGGCGCGCTTATTGCGGGCTAGTGATTTCATGTTGACATAATGGCATAGACGTGATTAATTGCGAAGCGAGAGTACCTTACAACTCAACCCAATATAGGAATGCGCCATGAACCGCATCTTTCTGTACGTGCTACTGCTGGTTGTCATGCTACTGGCTAGCAGCCCAGCCTTAACGTTTCATTGGGAGTTCGCCTTATTTGCCTTGATCGGCATAATGGTCTACGAATTTGGCTGCCGTGAATCCTTAAGCTACCCAGACCCCACGTTCGATATCGCAACTCCGGCGCGGTTCTGTGGATGCCTGATAGTTATTGCCTGTATTTGTGCACCCATCATTCAGTCGTTCGTACATGACTAGACCCCTACAAGTCACTCAACGGAGGGAATCAATGTATCAGCACCTTTACATTATCGACACTGTTTTGATCGCGCTTCTGGCCCTCGTCATGGGCGGGGCAATCCTACTCGGCGTCCCGTTCGCTTGGTGGATGGTACCAACGGCCGTGGCGGTAGCCGCCGTGTGGGACTTCGTCTGGCACCAAATAGCCCATCGCAACCACGGCAGCATTAGCTGGCAACACATCGTCGGCGTGAACGTGCCCATCATGCTCGTAGTGATCTTGGCCTTGGGACTATTAGTCGAACGAGGTAACGTCAACTTTTTCTGGTGGCAAACGCTCATCGTTGTTGCCGGCTGCAGCCTCTACGACTTTGCCTGGCACGGTCGTGATCATCACTCGTTCGGTCAGAATAAATTCAAGATTTTGGCGTTCAGCGGAGCGGTCGTTTTGGCACTCGGCATGCTCGTTGGCGTGCCCTTCTAATCGATATACCCCTGACTCAGAAAAGGAGTGTCACGTGCACAACCTAGTATGCAAACACGCCCTCACGCTTACGCTGGCCGTTTTGATTGCGGCTGGCCTGCCGCCCGACACCACGATCGGCAAATGGCAGCTTGTACCTATGTTTGTCGCCTGGATCATGTTCGATGTTGGCCACAACATGCGCATTACTGACCAGAAGGGTGCTGGCAGCTATCTACAAGTGATAGCCACTGGACTCGCCGTATTCGCCGTTTACGTCGGTTTGTTCGTGCCACCAGTGGCATGAACCACCCAATTTCAACCGCCCGTCGCTTTCCAAGCGGCGGTTTTTTTATAAAAATGCTACCGACTGGGTAATGGGTAGCAAATGCGTAATATCCATGACCAAAAAAGGTTTCTGGTCATCCCAGTCGGCAGCGACCCGATGTACGGTCCCCAAGAGCCAACACGGCAGCCTATTATCTACCAATACTGCTGTCAAGAAAAAGGTCTACCCGAGTCACTATAGCTGACGCCGCCGAACCATTCAAAGGTCAGTCAGTTTTATTTTGCCGCTTTTTTCACGTACGCTTTAGTGCATGAACACATGGGAAGGAATGCCGGGCACAGTTGTGCCGTTGGGGCCAGATTCAAGTTCGGAAGGTACACCTGCTGGAAAAAGCCTAGCTGCGGCAATAGATAAGCTCACCGACGCTGCCGAGCAAAAACCAGAGGGATCTGATGCACTTGCTGAAAAGCTGGGAGCGCTAACCCCGGAGCAAGTTGAAGAGCTAGATCAGCCATTCAGTATGCAGGGCAACGCTCTGACGGACTGGCAATGGTTTGAAACAGCGGAGCAGGTTAAGCAAGCCGATGGGCTGCTGGACGCATGGCTGAATGCACAAGATGCTGCTAAGAAAAAAGAGGCCGGGAGTACACTCGCTAAATACGTCTCACGTCTGTAGGCATATTTGCGCGAGAGGCCCTAATACGCTAGGATCAGCCACAGATGCGCCTAAAGCGCATCAGTTTTAACTAAAGAAGCATATGTCCAGTCGACGACGACGCTATCGGGCTCGCCCGAAGCCAGAATTAAAGAAACCGCCAGCAAACGCAGCTATTACCGCAAGTGAAGTGCGGCTGATTGGCGTGGAAGGTGAACAGCTCGGCGTCGTTACTTTGGAGAAAGCAAAAGAGCTGGCTGAAGCCGTTGACTCTGATTTGGTGGCTGTAGCACAGAAGGCTGATCCGCCAGTTGTACGGATTATGGACCTGGGTAAACACATGTATGAACAGCGCAAGAAACACGCCAAGCAGAAGTCGATGAGTAAGGGCGGTGAAGTAAAAGGCGTACGAATTAGCTTCAAAATCGGCGCTCATGATTTACAGCTACGACGTGAACGAGCCATTCGCTTCCTTGATGAAGGTCATAAAGTGAAGTTGGAAATGCGACTGCGCGGACGTGAAAAAGGTCGTGCAGACATGGCTCGAGACAAGATATTGGAGTTTATTAAGGAGATTCCTGGCGCAGCTTTGGAAGGAAATATGAGTAGAGCACCAAACAATATCTCTGCCGTAATCGCCCGCTCAAAGGCTGCGGCGCCTCCAAAAGAAGATTCATAGACCCATTTATTGACACGACGTGAGTCGTGCTGTATTGTTTGCATTTAGTAGCGTCCAGAGCCGCACTTACCTAAAAAACCCATTTGAATGAAGCAAAAGACAAAAAAAGCAGCTAAGAAACGATTTCACGTATCTCCCTCAGGGAAGGTACGTCGCCGTCGTACTCACCAGGCACATTTTAATGCCCGGGCTACTGGCAACGAAACTCGTCACAAGCACAAAGACGAACAGATCGCCGACAGTGACAAAGGTCGTGTTGCCCGACTACTGCCCTACTCCTAAGTATTATGTCTCGAGTTGCTCGCAGTGTTGCTAAGCGCACCCGTCACAAAAAGTGGCTGAAGCGCGCGAAAGGATATCGTGGCCGCCGCTCACGCGTATTCAAGATCGCCAAAGAAGCGGTCTTGAAGGCTGGCCAGCATTCGTATCAACATCGTCGCAAACGCAAAGGACAATTCCGACAGTTATGGCAGGTACGTATTAACGCCGGTGCCCGTGCTCATGGATTAACCTATTCAACGCTGATGCACGGACTGAAAGAAAAAGACATTTCACTCGATCGCAAGATCCTAGCCACGCTGGCTAAGGACCACGAAAAGATTTTCGCTGAAGTTGTAAAATCAGTCGATAGCAAGCCTAGTTCTGCGCCGCAGGAAGAAAAGAAGTAGGCCACTTACCAGTGCAATCCCCACCGCGTCGATGGCAACATCGCGCGGTGTTCCGTATCTGCCTATAACAAAACCTTGATGCCACTCATCGATACCGGCATATACGAGCGCCACTAGCGCCGCGATAGTAATCGCCTCACCCGTGGCTGAGCCGATTGATTTGAACAGCAACCAGGTCAAAACCCCATATTCGAACATGTGCGCCAACTTACGCAAGACAAAGTCCTGTTCGAGATCAGTCCTCAGGTCTGGTTGAGCCGACAAGTACCAGATTATCGCCATCCAGATGATCGTTACCAGTAAGTACTTGCGTTGCCACATGGCGTATACTATACAAGGATGAAGTTATGAAGACTATTTTAGTTACAGGTGGAGCGGGTTTCTTGGGTAGCCACCTGGTCGATCGTTTGATTGACCGGGGCGACTCTGTCATCTGCGTGGATAATTTCTTCACCGGCCAAAAAAAGAATATCGAGCACTTGCTCGACCATGACCGTTTTACACTGCGCGAGCACGACATTATTGATCCGCTGCTAGATGTCGAAGTCGAGCAGGTATATAACCTGGCGTGTCCCGCATCCCCTATCCACTACCAATTAAATCCCATTCGAACAGTCAAAGCCAACACCATTGGCATGATCAATATGTTGGGTCTGGCCAAACGGACAGGCGCTCGTCTACTACAAGCCTCGACCTCGGAAGTCTATGGTGATCCGGAGGTGCACCCGCAACCAGAAAGCTACGTCGGGCACGTCAACACCTTGGGACCGCGAGCCTGCTACGACGAGGGCAAGCGAGTGGCTGAGACATTGTGCATGGACTATCACCGCAGTAACGGCGTCGACATTCGCATCGTCCGTATATTTAACACCTATGGGCCGCGCATGCACCCCGAAGACGGACGCGTTGTTAGTAACTTTGTAATACAGGCACTGCGTGATGAGCCAATCAGCATCTATGGTGACGGATCACAGACGCGATCATTCTGTTATGTGGATGAGTTGGTAGACGCCATGATCCGCATGATGGATCAGGAGGAACACATTGGACCAGTCAACATTGGCAACCCGGATGAATTCACTATTAAGGAGCTGGCGGAAAAAATCATTGACCTGACTGGCTCAAAGTCGAAGCTGACCTACGCTGATTTACCCAAGGACGACCCCAAACAGCGCCAGCCTGATATTACGCTGGCAAAAAAAGTGCTCGGTTGGGAACCGAGTATCACCCTGGCGGAGGGTTTACCAAAAACTATCGAGTATTTCCACACATTGGTCTAGCAGCTCCCCAACTTAATTCAGACAATCTCTGCCCGCTGGCAACAGGTCAACGGACTGACTCGCAAGGATTTGGTATGTTTGCACATCACGCACCAACACCGTGACGGTGGCCTCACCGGTACACGGTATAGACACGCTTGCTTGGCCCGCATTTAGAGTCGTCGTAGCTCCCTCCGTCTCAATACCAGAGCTTCGCACCGCTGCGAACACTTGCTGTTCACTAGCAGCAGACTGTGCATCCCAGCGAACTGTCACGGACACGCCGCGCACCAGCGGTTCGGGAACCGTAATGGCCAATGAGCTCACTGATGGAGAGGCTCCACGCAGCGTGGCACCTCCCACCTGACTGGCCAGCACCGCGATCAACAAGACACCTAAAACCCCACCAATGCCTGCGATAGTGATGATAAATGGGCTGCGGGCCTTCTTGGTCATAGCGCTGCAAAGTGTACCTTACTTGCGGTGTTTGGTCTTCCCGCTATTGCTGCGCAACGTAGCCAGCCACGGTGCGTTCTTATTCCAGGCCGAGTTTTCTGATCCCTCTGGAGCCTGACGCGGTGCCTGCTGCAGCACATTAAGCCCCTTCTCGTCACGGTTAATCACCAAGAACTCACGACGATTGCTCCAGACAACGAGCACGATGAGCGGAGCCACCAAAACCAGCACCGCATAGAGTACCTGATTAACGGCGAGCAACCAGTCATACATACCGTGGAGGAACCAGGGCAAGATGAACGCATACCAGTACAGCAGCTTGGGGCGGTAAATGCTAAAGGTGGCGCGGGCCAACATTGCTCCCATTAAGCCCCCAAAGCTGATGTGCGCCAGTGTGGAAACAAGGAAACGTAAGAAAAATACGAAGACGAGCGTGTTGAAGCTTCCGGTACTAAACAGCTCAAAGAAATAAAGTGTGTTTTCGACAGTCGCGAATCCTAGTCCAGCCGCCAAACCAACTAACAAGCCATCAAAAACTTGATCAATCGCCTTGCTCTTGCGAAACCACCAAAACAAACCTAGGTAGCGCACGCCTTCTTCAACCGTGGCGACAATCAAAAAAGTACCAATCGCCGGTAAGAATAGATCCCCCAGTGTCTGTATTGGCAGCAACGCGCCATCAAAGTAATGCGCGGTAGAAGGCGAAATCGCTATCCACCACTGGGGTGCCATGCGTTCCAATATGAAAGCCGGCACCACCAGGATCATGCCGAGTAGAAACCCTAGACCAATGACCCGCGCAGGCACGGGACGGTCTCGTCGTCGCAGATACCACAGCCACACAAACAGCGCAGCCGGCAAGAGGCTGAGCAAGAAGGCTAAGATACCCAGCGCCACACCGGGTGGCAGCACGATCGGTTCAACAATATGATTCATGGCTAGTTGCCTGACGCGGCGATTATGGCTGACAACTGCTCAAGCGACAGCGCACCCTCATACAATCTCCCGTTGATTACAAAGGCTGGCGTGGCCGTAATGCCGATTTGGATCGCTTCTTGTGACTGTCGCGCGATGGCGGCGTTATGAGCCCGGCCTGCCATACAGATTTCCCACGTACCGGTAGCCAATCCCAGCTGTGACGCCAAGGTCGCTAACACTCCTGTCTCCAACGTGTCGCTCCCATAGAGCGCGGCTCCATACTCCCAAAACGCATTCTGTTCCCCAGCACATCTGGCGGCACGGGCCGCAGTCAACGAGTTCTCATGTATTTGCTGCAGCGGGAAATCACGATGCACGTAGCGCACGACCCCCGTCTCGATGAACTCCGCTCGCAATGCCGGAAAGGTTGTGCGATGCCAGTCACGGCAATACTGACACTCAAAGTCGGCGTACTCAATAATGGTGACTGGCGCGCCGGCGTCGCCTAGCTGTAGATCAGACGCAACCACATGCGAATCTACTACCACTGAGGTTATCCCCGCCACGGCAGTGATGAGAGTTTCCTCCTCGGCCGGTGGCTGGTCGGGAGTCTTCACCGAGAAGACAGTGGCCGCAACAACAAATCCTGCTAAAACGATAGCCACCGCTAGACCGGTTGCTAGATGTGGTACCGACGTACTGCGATCGCTCGACTCCTGCGTCATCTCCCCATCGTATCGCGTTGCGGGGTAACCATTCAACTTGGCTTTGATTTAGGTACTAACCAACGTTTTTTCGTAGTTAGTTAGGTTCTCATACCCGTGACCTGTCACCACCACAATGTCCTCGATGCGAACTCCACCATACTCGGGGTGATACAGCCCAGGTTCGACCGTAAATACGTGTCCCTCCTTAAGCGGCGTGTCGACACCCGTTTCGATAGATGGCGCTTCATGAATATCCAGGCCGATGGAGTGTCCCGTGCGATGTGTAATCCAATCTTGGGAGAAATCATAGCCAGCTGCTTCGAATGTGCCCAAAGTAGCTGCATGTATTTCGTCTGGAGTCACACCGGGCTTGATAACACCAAAGACTGCCTCTTGCGCAGCTATGACCGTTTCATACATCTGCCGTGCCTCTGACGATGGCGTACCTTTGACGTACGTTCGAGTCATGTCAGCCCAGTACCCGGTTGCTCGATCACGGGGGAAGATGTCACAAATAATGGTCTCGTTTGCTTTTAGCTCTCCCTCACCACTGTGATGCGGCATGGATGCCTGACTGGCGCTAGAGATAACCAATCCGTCATCAAGTGACAAGCCTTCGCGCAGCAACAACAGTTGTACCTCCCATTTCAGGAACTCGCTTGTGAGGACGTTCCCTTGATACATGATCTTAGCTCCGTCGATCGTCGAGTCTCGTAGGACTTGTTCGATATAGGTGAAGGCTTTCTGCGTGCGCACCATCGCGCTACGCATAAAGTCCAACTCAGCGGCTGTTTTCTGCTGTCGCTCAGGATATAAGTCGGCGGTAGGCAATAACGTCGCGCCCTTGGCCCGCAGATGATCGGCCACGTCGAGCGGTAGCGCATTGCCTACCACCACTTCCTCATCCATCAGTTTGAACTCGGTAAACAGCACCTCGGCCAGGGCAGCCGTGGAGCTTACCGCAGTCACTTTCCGTGCCTGTTCTATGAATGGCTCCAGTTTGATCAATTCCAGCGTCTTATCTTTGTTGCCGTCGGCAATAACACCGTATTCTCTACTGTCGAGAAACAGTTGTTTGGTGTCACCACGATCGATCAGAAACGTGGGAATGTGTAGCTCTTGTTGAACGATGTACTGCACATCGCTGTCCTTAGTGGAGCCGTAGAGTAGCCGGATCATACTTCCTCCTCCCCTAAGATATGATTCTGCTTCTTATCCCAGGCAGGCGTTATCACATCCACGGTCGAAGCTTTCCCTCGAACGCGATACTTTTGACCCGGAGTGATACTCAAGACATCACCTGCGACTAACTCGTAGGTAGCATCATCGACTTCAACGGTGAGACTCCCCTCCTGCACGTACATGGTCTCGGTACAAACATCATTCATCGATCTGCCTTTCGCCGGATACACGCCGTCTTGAGACACGACGGCAATACTAAATTGGCCACCCGGACCAGGTGGATATAAAACTCCCTCTACTCCACCGGGAATAGTAAATTGTTCCGCGTCCTGTTTCTTGTTGATCATACGTTTAATGTTAAATGGATAAACTATTTTAAAAAAGAGACTACTACTGCGTGCATAGAGCACACAGTAGTAGTACGAGAAATGAAACGAGACGGTGAGCGACCGCTAGTACGCGCGCTTCGCGCACAAAGTCGCCAATGGTTCCGGAAAGCAGTTGAAGCGATTCATTTCCGGACGATCACCGGCTAGCATAATCACATCCCGCCCAAGATCCTCAATAGTGATCTGAGCTAACGCAGCGTATTCGCCCGCCTGCTTTAAGATCACCTCAAGCACCTCTCGATCAGCCATGTCCCTACCGAACCAGCGCTCGTAGAACGTCTTATACTGACCGGGAATGCGCTCAATGATCGCATCTAAGTCAGGAAAGACAGTCCTCATCTCGCCGAAATCACCAGCCATCATCCGCTCGAACGCGGCGTCGCTATACGGACGCAGCCGATCACCCGCACGATCTTCCCAGCACATCTCCAGCTGCAGTGGCACCGTTTCTGGTACCGCCTGCCGAAAAGCTTCTAGTGAGCGTCGGCAGCGAGCGAAGAACTCAGTGCGATCGACACCCACTTGATCGAGAATATCCTGATTATCAGCTTCAAAGTCGCCGATACCGAGGACAACCTGGTGCTCCACGCCAAGGTCGGTCAAGAAGGCCGACAAAGCGGGCAGGATGCGCGTGAACTGTTGCGCCACCAAACCGACGCCATCACCGAGCCCGTCGAACGTGTAGCGATAGGGCAGGTCAGGATTTTCCGTGCGCTCATACGCGTAGTCAGGACAAAACGCCCCGGCCAACGTTACTTGCTGGCCATCCAGGCCGGCCTTCAAGACGCGACTTACCAGGGCAACCATCCGCGGCTGTGGAATCAGCATCTTCTGCTCCACCAGCAACTCCGCAAACCGCAAACCGAGATCGGCACCGAGCTCCTCGCGGAGCGACCCAGCCGCTCGAACCACGGCTTGCGAGAACTGCGTTGCGGCAGCGCCTTGCAGAAATCGCCATATCGATAGCAACTGGCCCTTCGTGCTCGAAGCATCCGTCGGAAACCTGTCGAAAATGATGCGCAGACGATCAGCCGGATTGTCGGCACTCTCTTCTCCACCCATATGCCTCGTGCCGACAAGCTCGCACTGCAGGATATCAGGCAACGCTAGCGAAACAACACGATAGAGCAACCAATTACGCGGCGTACTTGGCCTGCTACTGATGGCCAGACCGAACCGCTGGGTAATCTCCGTATTGTCCTTAGCCTCATTCCATAGCAACTCGCTTGGCGAATCGAGGAATTCCCAATAACTTTGTGCTTCGTTTGCCGACATACCAAGTGCTTCTAACGCACTAGCAAATGCAGCGCTGTCGTCATCACGACGGCACTGCAATAGATACAGCAAGGATTCAACAACATCAGCGGCCGTGCTGACACTTAGTTCAACTTCTTGAAGTACGCTCATCTTTTCTTTCTCCTTGGAAAGGAATCACAACTCGTTTCATTTTCGTTGTAAAGAACACACAAGCCCCGTAGCGAATGCCAGGGGCTTGTGTGAGGGTCCTATCCTTACGTATCTATAGGGCTCTTACATAAACTCCGGGCAAAGTAGTGCGCTTGGTCGCAATAGCAGACATTGGCAGCACAAAACTTAGGCCGAGTAGATGCCATAGATACGTTGGAGATTGAATTTTCGGTCGATTATTCATGGTTTTGATAAAAGGATTTAAGAACGAACAAGCCCCTGGCGAGTGCCAGGGGCTTGGGATAAGTCGTGTGTACGTATTACGTGACTGATAATCCAAACTCCTGGCGCTTCAGGCTGTGCTTAATAGTTGCAAGCATGACAAAAGCACGGCGTGGTGAGAGCCATAGATAGGTCGCTGTTTGGATAATATTAACCATTGGAAACACCATACTGACAACCCCTACCAAATGTCAAGAAAAGGTAACAAGAGTTATCCCCGTAGGCCTATATTTCGTGACATCTGTGCCTTACTATGGTAGTAAGAGTAGTTCATACATTTTCTTATTTTATGTCTCAACGCGATCGCGTCACCGTAACCATCCGCCAGGACCTCCTGCGTGGTCTTGACCGCATGGTTGACTATCAGCGCATTCGGAACCGATCTCATGCCCTAGAGGTCATATTAAGCCGTACGTTGAGCTCAGAGACCCGTCAGGCCGTTATCTTGGCCAGTGGTGAAGGCGTCAACATGCGCCCCTTTACGTACGAGATCCCCAAGCCCCTCATTCCGGTAAATGGCCGCCCACTGCTCGAATATGGGATCAATCTACTGCGAAATCACGGCATCACCGACGTCATTATCACCGTCAGTCATCTGGGTACTAAAATTCAGGAGCACTTTGGTGATGGCTCTGCGTTCGGCATCAACATTGAATATGTCGTTGAGAAAAAGCCTTCCGGTACTGCCGGCGCACTCATGGTTGCGCAATCTAAAGTTGGCGATGCACCATTTGTCCTAATGTATGGCGACGTCTTACTGAACCTAGATGTTTCTGATTTCTTACAAACGCACCAACAGACAAAAGCTTCAGTCGGCACACTGGCACTGACCTCAGTGGCGGACCCATCAGCGTACGGGGCCGTAAAAATGCGAGGCACGCGCGTCGTCGAGTTCTCGGAAAAACCAGACGTCGACAGTGAAGTATCACGCTTGGTCTTTGCGGGCTGCGCCGCATTTGATAACGAAATATTCGACTATCTCAATGACAATAAGCGAAAAGTATTTAGCCTGGAGCGTGATGTGTTCCCGAAGTTGATTGATGAGGGTCGTCTCTTTGGCTACGTCTTTGAAGGCCAGTGGTTCGACGTCTCGACCCCCGAAATCTACGACCGCGCACTGCAACAATGGAAGGTATAGGATCTAAACACGTCCGCCGCTACCGCCCCAAAAGGGGCTTGTTTTTTGTCTGTGAATAAGTATCATACGGCGTCATACAGTGTGATGTATATTGTATGACATCACTGGAAAGTTAGTATTCGTACCTTCTATATGTGTGTTAAGGAGAACCAATGCCCACTGACACTGCCGAGCCTACTACAGAGGCTCTCACTACGACGCAACAACTCTACTGTGATTTGGTACCCGTAGCGGACAGAGCGCCTAAATGGTGGAACATGCCCGAGGATTGGTTAAAACCAACAATCGAGTCAGCTCCCGACCCCAAAGGCCTCCGATCGGCGTAACACGTCACTCCAGTACCTCATATCCCAGCACCAAGGTGCTGGTTTTTTTATGAGAAAGTTTGTTGGGCGTGGATAGCTGCGCCAATCATCCCGGCGTCATTTCCCAGCTGCGCTTGGTGCACCATCCCAGCAACTAGTGATGTCTTGCGAATTCCGACGGAGAGGCGATCGACTTCCTTACGCACTGCCGCCAACAGCCATTCTCCATTTTCCATATTCCCGCCACCAAGCGTCACGTGCGTCGGGTAGGCCACCAGAGCCATTACGTGCAGGCCGTGCGCCATGGCCGCGGCAGCTTCAGTTAAGACCTGCACAGCCAGCGCGTCACCCGCCTGTGCAACTTGCACCAGATGTTTCGATCCTTCGGCTGGGTTCACTAAAATAGTCGCATCAAGTTCTGACGTCGTGCCGCCCGAGGCAAGCAGATCGCGCGCCCGTTTCAGTAGAGCGGGTACCTGTGTTTCGGTCTCCACGGTTGGTCCGTTAGCCTCTACCGTGAGTGGAATATGTCCGCCTTCCCACCCAAAGTGTGAATGCCCTCTACTAACAAATCCGGCACCAATGCCAGTACCCCACGTAACGTGCAGCAAGCGGGCCGCTATATCGCCCGCGGGCAACCCAAAACGCCATTCACCGAGCACGGCCGAAGCTACGTCATTGTTGCTGATGATGTTTTCCGCCTGTACATGAGCGCGGACGGCGGTCGCGATATCGACCCCCTCTTCGTTCCAAGCATCCATGCCCGCAATGTTCGCCATGAAGTGTATACGCGCGCCATCAATCGTTACCGGACCTGGCAGCGCGATGCCAACTGGTGTGCCTGGAGTGTCTTGTACGTTCGAGATAGCGGTGGCGATACTAGCAAAGAAGGACTCTTGTCCCTCAGCTGCCCCGCTGCGAACTTTTTCTTTCTGTTCAAGCTTGAGCTCATTAGAAAAACGCCCGGCTTTAATCCAGGTACCACCGACATCAATGCCGATAACACTCATCGCTTATCGCTCACTGGAAGTTTCGGCCGTAGCAGGAGCTGACTGCTTGACCACCGGCGTTCGCGCTCCAGTAATCAATCGGGCGCTTAGGTACGAGCTAGCCCATCCTAGATAGACAACGGTTACCATCACTACTAGCCCGACAATGACGACGGCCCAGGTGCGGCCACCGCCTGCTGACTCACCAGTATTTGTATTACTCATAGCCATAGACGTAGATAACAGTATATCAATGTGTAGATGCTGCCTGTGGAAAACGCGCCTGCAGTCGTTGTCCAACCCGTACCCAGTCTTCATCGGGTAACCCAATTTTTCCCAGCGAACCCTCGTGATAGCGTCCTGGCCCATGCCAGTCAGAGCCACCAGTTACCACCAGCTCGTGCTGCTGCGCGTACTGCTGCAGGTGTGCTGTAGTGATGGAATCGTGAAAGGGATGATACACCTCGACGCCATCAACAGTAGCCGCTACTAATTCAGCTAGGATAGTGTTGAGCGTGTCGTCCCCTTCCTCATAACTGACGGTCCCCGGATGGGCAAACACAGCTATACCACCGGCGTCGTGGATCAGATCAACAGCAGCTTGTGGCGTTAGCGCCCACTCACCATAGGACACGTGGCACGAGCCGCCGTGGCTGGTGAGCTTTCTGGCCTCGGCAACCGCTAGACCGTGCTTGCGGGTTAACATCCGTCCAACGTCGTAGGCCATGTAGACAGGCTGTTGTTGGTGGGAGCGAGCGGCCGTTAAGTCATCAATCGTCAGTGCGTACCCCACCTCTGTGCACAGCTCAATCATTCTCTTCGCCCGCCGCTCATAGCCGGAGCGTGTATCTTGCAAACCTGCTGCTAGTACCTGCGCCTGCCACGCGTGGCTGTAACCCAATATGTGGAGATCAGCCCCGTGTGCCCGAGCGCTGATTTCGATGCCCGCAATATATTCAAGATCGTGTTCTGCCGCGGCGGCGGCAGCTTCAGCGTCGCCCCACAGGCCGTTGTGGTCAGTCACACTAATGCCACGCACCTCCGCGGCGGCTAGGGCCGCGACAAGTTCACTAATTGATTGATCACCATCGGAATAGCTTGAGTGTAAATGTAGATCGTACATAGGTAGCTGCGACTTACTTAAGCAGAGAAGACTTATATACGTCAGGTTTATAGGCCCTCAGGCGAACCACTTCCGCAGTTTGGTCAGCTTCTGCAAGCACTTCACGCATACCAGCGTCATTTGGCTTTTGATCATATCCCGCGGCCAGCACATCGAAATAAAGTGAGCGTAACAATGCATACTCCTCGGGTAGCTCATCACCCAGTTGCGCAGTGGTGACATGAGGATCGGCCACAACGGCTCGTAATCGGTCCAGCTCCTTAGTACTTGCCTTGTGGCCTTTAACGGCGGCAATCATACTATCGCGGGCAACCACGACATGGAGCTGATCACCCAGCGCTCGCGCTTGAGCAAACAGATCTCGATGCCCATCGTGCAAAGGATCAAATGCGCCAAATGTAAGAATCCGTTTTGGCATACCAATGCAGGCAACGCGTCAATTAGTAGGAGCGATCGGTGTAATCAACCCGCCAACGAAGAGTGGCTCCGGTTGGTGCTCGATACGGTCGGTTCGCTGATCGCTTATCTGCTGCAAGGCCGTAACATCAATGGCCGGATTTATTTCGGATACCCCCGCCGGTAGTGGCAGTTCGGCAGCCAGTGGCACCCAAATAGTGATAAACACCCAATACAACAGCAGGAACATCAGCAGGATAAAGATAGTAAAACGAGCTGTGCGCCCGCCCAACCAACTGGCTAGAGCCGTGGTGCGCGACGTTATCCGCTCTAAAAAAGCTCGTCTGATTGTTGTATCACTAGTTGCCATTATCCTCAGCTCTTAAGAAAAAGATTATTTCAGCAGAGAGTCGGTAATTTGTTCCCGCCCCTTCAAGTATAACGCTCGGTGGGGCTTCACTAGGTTCAAGCTGCCATGATTGTACCTGCGTGAGCTCCTGCACGTGTTCGATCTGCTCCATAAAGCTCAGTACGCTCTCGACGGGCCCGAATGCCCGCAAGACTACGCTCACGGGCCTAATCGATGTCGTATCTTCAACGTTCAGCCGACTGATGCCCTGAATTTCCAAACTGAGTGCTCGTCGCTCAGCCAGTAACTCGAGGCGCTCCACAGCTTGTGGCAACGACTTAAATTGGGGAGCCACCGCGTCCATAGTCGAAATATTATCCCGCTGTTGGTTGAGGTTGCCACGCATAGCTTCTGCCCGTAGCTGGACATCAGCCTGCTGTTGCTCAAGTGTACGACGTGAGTGCACTAATTCTGCCTGACGCTTAACCAGTCGCCAGAGCAGCGGCTGTACGCCGACTAATATGATTAAGAGCAGAATCGATAGCGCCAGACGCTGATAGCGCCGCTTAATTACGAGACTATGACTATCAAATTCATTAGTCATCTTCGTGGAGTACTAGAGTAAGGTCATAATCGAGATCAACGCGATCTATTAGATTCGACGTTGGCGACTGTACGTCCAGCACTGACTCAAGCTCACTTAAGCGACTCTCCCAAAGTACAAGGGTAGTTCGCGTCGCCGCCTGTCCCCGTAACTTCATATTCCCTGCCTCAGCTTCCCCCTTGTCATCCAGCGTTGATCTGCCTGAGAGTAAGGAAATACGCACTCCCGACGGTAGCGTCGGCAAAATTTCCCGCAACAGCGCAGTCCAAACCACGCGGTTTTCTCCAGTCTTCACGAGTCGATCGTACAGCAGGTTTTCTTTCACGATGACGTCGCGCAGTTGCTGATAATCTTCGAGTGTCGTTTCTAACTCATCGCGTCCACCACGATCCACTACCGGCAAGGCCACGGTCAACAGTACGGCAGCACCTATTGCTACAACCGACAGCACCATCAGGCCACTGTTTACCGTCCGCAAGAATTTTTGCAGCGAGACGAGCACGGTTTCATTGCGCAGCTGTTGCCGACGTGACGGCGGTAAGAGATTTATTTCTTTAACAGCCATAGATCAATACGCCCGCGCCCGAAGGGCGAGCCCTATGGCCGTCGTAAAGTGTGTCGCGTCGGCTAACGACAACGGCATGTCTTTCTCTTGCCCGGGTGAGGCCAGGTTTATGAGCGGGTTGCCGACCTGAACGGGGATGCTTGGGAACGCTTCGTTGAAAATACTAACGATGCCTGGCAGGTTAGCCGTACCTCCCGAGAGCAATATCGCGCGAATACCCGAGGCTTTGCCTAGTCGCACAATCGGATCCTGCACCGCCGTGGCTATCGCCTGTACTAAATCACGCGTGAGGTCAGCCATTGCGGCAGCCGTTGGCGAGCCGACACTGTCAGCCCCGACCAGCGCCTTTTGCTCCGCAGCCACGGTTGGCCGCAAGCTCAGCTCCTTTGACAGTTGCATGGTCAAATCATCTCCACCCCGCTGGATGCTGGTAGTAAAACGCATGGCGCCGGCATCAAAATAAACTATGGTGGTGGTGGTGGCGCCAATGTCGACTAGTAGTACACCAGTGACGCCAGCAACGTCCGCCGGTAAGAGACTGCGCACCATAGCTTGCGCCTCCAGTTCGAGTGCTATCACGCGTAGGCCGACCGCATCTAACACATCAAGCATTGGATCAACCACATCGCGCCGAGCGGCACCGACTAACACCTCGCGGCGCTGGGCCTGCTCACCACTAATAGCCTGCCAATCGAGATAGACCCGATCTAGGTCAAAGGGAATGTGCTGTCGGACCGCCCACTTGACTGCCTCGTCAGTTTCGCGGGAGCTCATTTCAGGCAGTTGCAGCGGGCGAATAAATGACTGGGTCTCTGGTATTGAGGCCACCGCTGTCTTGCCACGCACCGGAACCGGCGTACATTTGCTCAAAGCTGCCTGTATTTCTGCGGCTACAGCCGGTGGATCTTGGATAACGCCTCGTCGCATCAAATTTGGAGATAGCGGCGACCAGCACACTGAGCGCAGCATGGGATTATCATCGTCGCTGAGCTCGACAATCTTAATGGATCTATCTGATACGTCTACGCCCAGCATATCCTTAGTATACCGTATTTAGCTTGCCCCAGGGTTGAATCATGCTTGGAACGCACCTATGGGCGAATTAGGAACTCACGTCGGTTCCCGATGATGGTTTTAGGTAGCTCGAGGACTCGTTCATCAAGCACTATAATGACACGTTCAAGTGTGTTCGTATCGAGTGGCTTAATTTGCGATTCAATAACCTGCAGCGGATCAGTTTGCGTCAAAACAATACTCAGCGCTAGCACAGCAATTACGGCAAATAGCACAACCACAATGCCTCGAATGAATAGTCCGAAGTGGTCCAACAGGACAAGCTGGGGTAACCCGCGCACCAGACTGCGCACCAGGCCTGGCACCTCACTGAGCTTGATATTAAGACGCATCTTGCGAGCCATCGTCTTGTGTAATAAGAATAAGTTCTGCCGCTAGTTGATTGTTGTTAGGCACGCTTTCATTGCCGGCAGCGCCAGGTGGTGCACCTATGCCAGATGGAATAGCAACACCACGCCCAGACCGCTGTGCCGTACGAAGCGTCCACTCAGGTGCTGCCGATAATTGCTGCCCGTGCTCCACATCGTGCAAAAACTCAAGTAAGGCGCTGGTTGTTCCCGAGGCGACTAGGTTCAAGCGGACGACTCCATAGTTAGCGATCATCGCTACGGGGGTATTTCATTTGGCTCAAGCTCAGGCTCTGCCTCAACTTTCGTGATTTGGAGCTCAATCCGATGCTTCGTGGCTCTTCCTTCAAGGAAGGTTATATACTCCCCCAGATCGGCGCGGGCGGGAATAGTCGCCTGTATTCGTTCCAAGTTGGGTGATTCCTCCGCCATACTATGTTCGATTTCGCCGAGCAACGCCTCAGTTTGTGGTCGACGCTCTCGTTCAATCTCAGCTAGCAAATACCCGAGCCGTTGGTCGCGCACCAGCCCTTGGCCATACCAGGCGCCAGCAACCAGTGCCACCAGCACCAGTAGCTCAACTAAGCGGCGTATAGCTACGGGGCGCAGCGGAGTTTGCCAAAGTAATGAGACTTTCATATCACTGACGTTTGACCGCAAAGGAGAAACTCGCCTCGTCGCCGGTCTCAAAGTTACTCAAGGGAGCATCAACGCTCTCAACCCATTCAAGCTCCTCTAGCTGTCGCCGAAAATTCACCACGTCCACGCGCGTTGAAACACTCCCCTGAATATTGAGAGCTCCTGTTTTCTCATCAAGTTGAATTGACGTCAGCGCAATGTTGCTCGGTACTGCGGCCAGCATACCCCTAAATAGCGGTGTCCAAGGCTGGTAATACTGTAGCCAGCGGTCCGCCAAGCCAAGTGTCCCGTTTTTACTGGCGATGAGCTGCCTCGTTTCGCTCGCTATTTCCATCCCTCCGGCATCATCCGCTCGTAAACTGCGCTGCGCATACAGATATGCGCCGCCGCCAGCAGCCTGAGCCAATAATAATAACAGCAGCATACCCGCGGCCACCCGCAACAGCCTCCCGACACGATTCAGATATACACGAGCCGTGCGCTCTTCTCGAACCGGTGGAGGTAACAGATTAATCTGGTGTTCAATCATAGCTTTACACAATTACTTGGCGCATGGCCAAACCAAGCGCCGTCGCATAGTGAACAGATTCGTGCACTCCCATCGGCGCATTGGTGTCGTCACCGGGCGGCAGAACATTAACCCACGGACTGCCTCGTTGCACGTGCACGTCATCGAAATATTTTAGAAAAGCGGAATCGAGCCCAGGCAGGTTCGTGCCACCGCCCGTCAGCAAGAGCTCGTTTATCTTATTATCAGGATCCAGACCAGTGTAGAACTCTACTATGCCGTGGATCTCAGCCACTAGGCCCAGCATTCCATCTTCCAACTCTTTCTCCATTTTTGGAAATTCCTTGGAGACGTCTGTTAACACCGGTCCTGCCAGCGACGCGAGCTCCTGGGCACTTAATACTTGCGTAATATCACTTGCCCCTCGCTGCAGCGAAGCCGTGAAGCGAATAGTTCCCCGATCGTGGACAATCACATTCGTGTTTGATCCCCCCAGGTCAACTACCAACAATCCCTTGCGCAGCTGCAACTCGGGAGAAATCAGGGCCCGAATGATCGCCTGGCTTTCAAGCTCCAACGCGCCGACGTCTAGACCAACGGCATGCAATGCCTCGTAGAGCGGATCCACCACTCTCTTTTCGGCTGCGCCTACTAGAACCTCCTGGCGATCAGTAGTTGTTCGCTTGTGTCGTCGGACCGGCTGCCAATCGACATAGACGTTATCAATACCAAACGGAATGTGCTGCGCTACTTCCCACTGTACCGCCTCACTAATTTCTGCTGGCTCCATGATCGGAATTTCAATCACTCGCAGAAAAGACTCTGTCTCAGGAACAGACGCGACGACCGTGATGTTTTTGCGCGATGGTAGCTTACATTTCTCTAGCGCCTCATGCAGCACCTGCTGCATAGCTACCTGGTTAGTAATTTCCCCTTTTTGCACCGTGCCTTCCGGCACACCGTGCCAGCAGTGGGTCGTCAGTCTCCGACCTCCTCCCAAGCCAATTTGGGCGATCTTCACCGACTGTTCTGAAATATCAATGCCGAGCATGTTTTTGTAAGTGATAGTGAGTAGATTCCTAGACTCGTGACACACAGGTACGCCAAAAAACGTAGTGCCTGGTACCTACTTAACTATAGCCTAAAACCTGGTTATTGCTCCTCCTCCCAGGAGATAAACTCATACTGTCCGGAGGTCGGAAAGTAGGGGGGCGGTGCGTAGAGAAAATACGGGTCGTACGAGGCGCTGCCCGATTGGAATCCACTAACCACCGTGCTACCACTCACCCAGGTCGTGGCTGGCACGTCATTACTGGCTAGCATGCCGTATCGAGTCAGGCTGTTTTTTAGGTAGTGCGCTTGCGACCCATACCCGTTCGGATAATATCGGCGGTGGAATGCGCCCTTCTGAGCAATATAGGCACCATCTAAGACCATGTCATCCGGTGCTCCTGACCACGGTATCAGTATGTGCCGCTGACCAACGGCACCAAGGGCTCGCGACCCATCACGGACGCCATCGTAACTAATGTTGCCATTTAAAATGACGTCGACATTGGTGGCAGGCGTGTCAGGAAATACTCCCGCAGCGACAGTTACGCGATCGCGCACATCCCCGTGTATCCAGACGGTGTCCTCAACATAAATAATACCGTCGCTAGGCACACTTGCAGTTGCAACCAGTGCCGTCGTACCAACATCATGGGAGGTAAATTGCCAACCTGTTGCAGAGAGCCACGACCATACACTGGGGCCCTTAGCCGTCACACGCGAGATGGTGTACGTATTGTTCGAATTAAATTCTATTTCGTACCCGAAGTCACCAGAATCTCCATAGTATGTCCCCGAGGCCTGAGCAGCCGTCTTCATGTCCAGTAAATCAGACGTGATGCCATTATAGTCAACGGCCGCCACTGGAAACTCCCATAACTCCGCAATCACGCCCGTTCCCCATACGCCAGGCTTTGTGGTCGGACCGCAGCCGTGGTATGTCTGACAGACATACGTCTCCATAGCACTGGTGACTAAGCTGTCCGAGGCCCCGTCCATCCGGATACCTCCATTAGCGTGTACCAGTCCGGAAATGGTCCCGCCATACCACACGTCTCCATTGGTGACCGATGCAAAGCGCGCTAACGAAGGGCGCCCATAGCGAGCACGCAGTTCAACGGTGCGACCTGGTTGACCGACGGTACCACCAACAGACGTAATCAGCACGGTCGTACTACCCGCGAGCGGCTCCGTGAACGTAACCGTATACTCACCAAGATCACCCTGCAATTGGTCGGTCACGGTATTAGTCTGCTCCGTGTAGTCATCAGGCGCATGCGCCAGACGCCAGCGACCAAAGTTGAGCCCCGACTCCGCAATTTGAAACGCTGTTTCGTCCTGAGCCTGCAACACGCTCTCGTGATAGGTGCGATTCACCAACCCGGCCAGGGAAGTAAAAATGACCGCAAACATAGTGACAAACACCAGCGTCATAATCAGCGTCCCGCCTTGCTGTAGTTTTACAGTGAAGTGTCCGAACATGGATTTATTATCTCAGTAATAGTATAGCGCACTTAGTTTCGTCCTACCGTGCTTTTAAGCCGCCTCGTTGTCTCACTAGCGCCAGCTGGAAAACCAAAACAAGAAGGAGTGCAGCGACGTAGGCACGGGGAGACCATACGTCAGGGGCAAGAACCAAACGAAGGCAACCGCCACTGCTATTGATCCAGCTATAACAACGCCGCGTTTGCGCCGTTCGTTGCTCGCTGAGTCAAGCCACAGTAAACCAATTACGAGCGTGAGAATCAGCGGCGTAAAGTAATGGTAGAGAAACAACGCTCGGGGTATACGAGCAAAAGGAAACAACGCTAACAGTAGTCCCACAAGCGGAATCCACATGCGCGCGGCTGTACCGACTAGTCGGCGGCGACCAAAACTGACGATGCGAGCGATGAGTGCAATGATAAAGAGTACCGTACTTCCCCACCAGACGATCGGATTACCTAATAGATAGATAAACGCAGTGCCGGATTGCCAATAGAACACGGGCCGCACTAATAATGGCCACTGCCACCAGATGCTGGCATACGGATGAGCCGCAGTCAGATTAAAGTTAGCAGTGAGCATTACCCGATGGTGCGCGATTGTTTCGCTGAAGAACGACACAACCCCACCAGAAAGATCTGGATTATGAAATGCATCACCTGGCCCCGGCAGTGGCAGTAAACTCCAGTGCATCGCCCAGCCCAGGAAGTACACAGCAGCCGCACTTACCAGCACGACTGCCCCAGCCACAATCCATCGACTGAGGTCTTTTGGCATGGCTCGCGTCTGCCATAGGTGCACCAGCACCATAATGCCCAACAATCCTAATGCCACCAGGCCGGTAAACTTTGTACCAATGGCTAAGCCGGCAGCACCGCCCGCCGCCACAAATAACCACCAAGACTGGCTACTGCCAAATCTGCGCTCGCCGGCCAAGAACAAGGACACAGCTCCGAAGGTTGACGACAGCAACACCATATCGAGCGAAATGAGTCTTGACTGAACTATGAGTGCGTTATCTAGCGCCAGCGCTAAACCGCCGAACGCGGCTATGGGCCAAGAGCCTCCAAGCTGGCGAATCAGGAGCAACACAATCAGGGGCACGAGTGCCCCTACTAGCATCGGCAGTAGGCGAAACAGTGTGATCGGGAATCTGCTGGGATACTCATCGCCTATGTTTTTGAATTCAAAGTCTCCCTGATAACCAGTGACGCCGACGATTGCAGCGATCAACAATTTCGCATGCGGCGGGTGAATATCAAAAAACCGCTCGCCGGTGCAGCAGTAGGCGTTCACAAACTTGCCAAAGTGGACTTCGTCGAAGACTACTTCTCGAGGAGAAGTAAGCGCCACTCCCCGAACGATCAGCGCTAAGAGGGTGATGAGTAGAATTACTGAGGTTATCCGCATATAGGCTTAAGTGTAGCGTACGGGAATAACTCCTCGAAGCCAGCACGCAGACTGACTTTCAAGTCGTTGGCCTCGCTATTATTCGCGCACGATGCAGCTCCGCACCCGTGGCATCCAGGCAGCGAAGTATATAGGATCCAAGCCCAGCAGTGTTTTGTACTCGAATGCTACGAGTGCCTCCGACTGTAGGTTGTGCATTAGTGATGTTCCAATCATTTACTAAATCTGTGGGGCCCGATGTGTGCAGTGTTTTACAAGCAGGGGTCGCGCGCCAACTAATGGCGAACGACTGGCCAACCGGTACTGTTATTCGTGACCAATCTCCAACAACCGTCCCAAAGGGACCGATCGCACTGATCTCCCAAATATTGCCTACCCTAAGTCCCGCCACACAGGCTAGACTGGCGAAGTTAGAGGCAATAGGTTCGAGTTGCGACTCAACCCTCGTCTTAACGTTCGTGACGTAATGCGCTGTGCCAACTCGATCACGAGACCACCAAAAAGTGTCTGGATAGGCTGCCACGTGCAGCAGGTCGGTAAGCGTCTTCTGAGGACTAGTGTTGTAGAGCTCCATCAAAGTCAATATTTGATCACTGCCTGGTATCTGCCAATCACTGCGGTCACCAAAAGTCCCGCTGCAGGATATCCGATCACCGGCCTCGCTACCCCCGCTATGAAACCAAACTAAACTCGCTGGCATATAGGCACACCCACCATCCATGCTCCTCCACCCATACCCTTCCTGCCGACAACCCGAGAAGGTCGGACGCGGCGGGGTTTTAAATGACAACGCCGCGCGCGCTGTCGCTCCCCCGACACCAGCACACTCTAACCCAAAGACAGGGAGAACTCCGATCGTGCGCTGGGTATGCGCATACGTACCAGCAGAGTTTTTGGGGTTGACGGTAAGCCACGGGCTACCACTATTTGAATGCGTTGGCGTCAACTCACCGTTGGTACAGTTTGACGAAGTCCACGTAATATCAACTTCCCCATACAAATTCACTACCGTGTTCGACGTCACCGGCTGCCCCAGATACTCTCCGGTAATAGTTATTTGTGGTGGTGGCGTGACTGGATTGTAGTCACTTACAAATAGTACCGCTGTCGCTTTTACCCCGAGACTGCTCGTGCACTCGAGTGTGAAATAGACGGCTGGGTGGTGAGCGGGCGACGTCCGGGCCGGAAATGAATACGTTGACCCAGACGCTTCAGGCGTCCCGTCCCACCCAACAAACGAAGATACAAAACCTGCATCAGCGCTATTATTACTGGCCAGAGGCGTACCATCACAATCTGACACCGTCCAGTTCAGGGTAAAGGAAGCTTGGTCAGCAATATGTCGACCTGGATTCCCCGATGCGTCCACGACGGGAGTTCCTGAAGAGGACGTGAGCGTAACGCTCGGAGAACCAACAACAGTTATGTCCACTGTCGCCGTCATTGAACCGTAGGTGTTGGAACATGAAACGCTGTACTGACGATTGGGCGTGGAGAGCGCTAATGGCCCCAGTGTGTGCTGCCCACCCGATAAATCGCCGTCCCACTGCGTTTCACCATGATCATTGGCAGCTACTGGTGTATCATCGCAGTGCTGCGCACTCCAAGACAGCACGATGTTAGTCCCATCGCCAACGGAAATGTCCGTACCCCGAGCATCCGGATCAGCCGCCGGCCAGGCTTCGAAAGCGATCAGTGGCAACGGTTCTGTTGGCAGTGGAGTGCATTCACTCGGCAAACACGGAATAGCCCGCGGTGTTACATCTGTCACCAAATCAGTATCAGCCTCCGCTTGCCCCTCGGTGAGGCTGACAATTATCTGCGGGCGCACCCGAGTGACGCTCGTGTTAATAGTTTGGGCCTGGTTGGGAGTCAGCTCATCGCTCGCGTCATCGGGACCACTAAAGTAGCGGAAGAGCGGCGTGTTGCCGTTATCAAGACTTTGCAACAGGATACGATCCGAAGTCGGTGTCGCCGGAAAGAAACAGGGACTCGTGGCTTCAGTTATAGCTTGGTGTAACTCATTAGTGTTACCAAGCGCAGCGGTGGGAATGTAATAGCGGACTAGCTCAACTTCACCATCCGTATCTATATCCACTAAAATACTCAACTCGTTGGTAGCTGAGTTTTGGAGCCAGTATTCTCCTTTTTGGTTGGTATACCCATCATTATTGCAATCAACTGGCCGCGCGGAGCGAATGACACCAGCTATACGTTGCAGGTGCAGCCTAGCGTCCTCAGTGGCTCGCACCTGCACAACTTGTTGCCGAGATACTGATAGTGACCGGCCCGTGATGAAGCTGACAGACGCTAACACTAGGGCGCCAATGCCGATTACCGTGATGAGCTCAACTATACTGAAACCAGTTTTCAAACGCGACATGGTATTAGTTTGGCAGAGCTGTGCCAGCTGTAAAGCTCAACTTGTACTCCCCTACCTGCGCACTTTTACTGCCCTGCGCACTTTTACTGCCCTGCGCACTTTTACTGCCGATAGTCAGTGTATAGGTACCTGTGACTGGCAATGTCTCATATTTCGCATTAGGGCTAACTTTATCGAAGCAAACGGTCTTCGATAATCCTTGGCAAGTTGTTTTGGTGAACGAATTTCCATCGGGGCGACTAAGCGTACCGCGAGGGGTAAAATCATCGCTCTAAACAAAAATGTAGACCAAGTCTCCCTCGTCCGCCCGCCAGGAGTAGTGATCAGCTG
>NZCO01000028.1 GCA_002686445.1 bacterium
ACCACACTGGCTCTGTATGAAGCAGACACCGATCAACTAGAAGCGCGACGAGCTGAAATTGATCGAGAGCAGACTGCGCTGAGCGATTTAGCCGCGGTCGTTAATAAATTGATCGACGATGGCAACGAGCAGATCGACCAAGGTAACACTGTCGCGGCCGAAATGCAGAGTAACGAAGAAGCCCAACCTTTCTGGGATGCGGGGGCTAGTCTTCACGCGCAGGCCGAGCAGAAGCAAAGTGAACTTGCCACCCGAAAAGATGCGCTGGATCAACAAGTTACTGAGCACAACAAAGAAATCGACGCACAAGAACAAGTAAATCAGGACCTGGGCGCTTTATCAGAGACCATCAACCAACAAGTCCGCGCATATAATAAGTGTTTGGAGTAAGAAAAAACCCACCACTGTGGCGGGCTTTTGTTGAGTTTTGAAAGAACGAAGGAAGGAACAGCGCTGTCGATCTACTTGATGGCGTCAAACGACGCGGCTAGACCATCCACAAACGTGGCGAGCGTATCCATGTCGACATGGCCGTAGGCCTCGGACTCCGGCTTAAACGCCAAGGCAGCCCTACGTGCATCAGTCACTTTATGACCGAGTTCAAGCAGTTGCTTTACACGTTCATCGTGTCCCTTGAGATGATCCCGAGCCGTTTCGCTGGTTACATAGCTGCTAGACTCCCTGTCCAGCTCGTCACGGACGCTTTCGAAACACGCACCCGTGATCATCGCGCCGAGAACACCATGGTTCCAAGAGGTCAAACTATTACTAGCTACCTCCTGCAAGCGGGCATCGTGCACACCCAACTGATGCTCTGACAGATAGTCGGGTGCGACGCGGCGCCACGCTCGTGCATAGGCTGCGTCAGCCCGGTTGGCATGTCGGCTAGCTTCGTCAGCAATCGATTGCCGATACTTGGCGCTGGACTTCACATCGCCTTCGAGCGAAGCAAGCACCACAATAATAACAACAGCCAAGGTCAAGAAGCATGCAAGTTTCTTCATTTCTGCGTCTCCAATTTGTGAAGGGTCCAAACCGTTATTCCGCCCCATAGCGGATTTTTCGATGCTATATTCATAGCATATTAGTGCCTATTTGTCAATAGTATCTTTTGGCGCTCTAGGGGCCCTAAAAAGGCTCCCCGCCACCGGCGGGGAGCCGTTTTCCCTAAATACGTAAATCCTCTATTTAGTAGGCTTCGCGTCGCTCCAGTC
Organism: bacterium; assembly: GCA_002686445.1. Lineage (GTDB taxonomy): Bacteria > Patescibacteriota > Andersenbacteria > UBA10190 > UBA10190. Next base: position 1,215 of record NZCO01000028.1, read on the forward strand.
GGAACCGATGCCGACATCAACTATCACTGGTACGTCCAACGTGACAACCCCCTCCATAATGCGTTTCATATCCTTCGCCAGAGCCGCAGTTTCCTTTATAGGCACTTCACACACCAGTTCATCGTGAACCGTTAAGACCATATCGGCGTCTGGGTATTTCTTATCAAGGTGCGCCTGCAATGCGATCATGGCTTGTTTCAAGATGTCGGCCGCTGTCCCTTGAATAGGAAAGTTAAACGCGGCGCGCTCGGCTGCAGCACGCACCGCTGGCGAGCTCGCGTTAATCTCGGGGACATACCGTCGGCGTCCCATCATCGTTTCAACGAATTCAGTTTCTTCGGCCTGCTCAATGGTGGACACAATAAGATTGGTGATGCCTTCGTACTGCTGCTTGTAGCGTTCAATAAAGGAGCGAGCTTCTTCCATAGAGATGCCAGACGATTGCGCGAAATTCATCGGGCCCATGCCGTACAGCACGCCGAAGTTGAGTGTCTTAGCGTCGCGTCGTTGCTTGTCGGTTACTTTCTTCTGCTCTATGCCGTTCACCCAAGCCGCCGTGGCGCGGTGAATGTCTTCGCCGGCGCGGAAGGCATCAATCATCTTCTCGTCGTGCGATAAGTGAGCGGCGATGCGAAGTTCAAGCTGTGAGTAGTCGGCCTTAACGAACCGCTTGCCGCGCTCCGGTATAAAGGCAGTCCGGATCTCCTGACCAAGCTCCGTGCGCACCGGAATATTTTGCAGATTAGGATCCTGTGATGACAAGCGCCCAGTGGCGGCCACGACCTGATTGAACGAGCCATGAATGCGACCAGTGTCAGGAGCTACCATCTCTGGCAGCGGTTCGAGGTAGGTAGACTGCAGCTTCGTTACCTCGCGATATTCCTCAAGCATCTCAACAATCTTATGTTCACCCCGTAGCTTGGCCAGTTCCTTAGCCGCCGTCGAGAATCCAGATTGGGTCCGCGAAATCTTGTCAGTCGGCAGATTCAACTTTTCATATAACACCACGCGCAGCTGCTGCGTTGATCGAATGTTGAACTCCTCACCGGCGGCTTCCCAAATTTGCTTCTCCAGGCGCGTGATCCTACCCGCTACTTTTTTGTGCAGGACAGCCATAACCTCAACATCGAGCTTCACGCCGGTAAGCTCCATCTCCGCTAACACTGGAATGAGTGGCAACTCCAACTCTTCGAATACAGCCGTTAACCCTTCTTTCTTAATTCGGGGCGCAAAGGTTTCGTACAATTGATAGGCAATGTCAGCGTCTTCACACGCATAGGGCGCGAGTATATCTAACGGCACCTCTGACATTTTCTTTTGGTCCTTGCCTGCCCCGCGAAGCCTTGGCGAAGTGGGGCCCGAACCGATCAGCGTGGTGATTGAAATGGTGTGGTGGTTGAGTTCTTGGACTGCGAGAGTATCTAGGCCGTGCTGCCTGGCCCCCGGGTGAAGCAGATAGCTGGCGATCATTGAATCAAATGCGATAGGGCCTAGCGTGATATCCGACTGTCGCAAAACCTCGTAATCGTACTTCAAGTTGTGCCCCATTTTTCCAACCGCAGGGTCCTCCAATAGCTGCTTCCATTCCATAACCGACTCACGATCGACTGGCACATACCACGCTTCAATCTTCTTACCGATCTTGGCGGCGAAGCTCATACCAACGATTGGGTGCTCGCGTGCGCCCAGCGTTTCATTTTCCGTATCAAAGGCGATCAGCTTGGCCTTACCCAACTTTTGGCGTAGCTCTTCTTGGTCTTTCGGCGTCTCTACCAGATGATAGTTCGCTGGCATCTCTGGCGGTGGCGCATCCTCCACAGGCTTATCAAATAGGCTGCCCTGACCGCCGCGCGAACTCTTCGGTAATTTCGTGGCGAGATTTTTAAACTCTAACTCCGCAAACAGGTCGGTCACCGTCTGCACATCAAAATCTGCCAGCTCAGCGTCAGCTAGTTTGAATTTAATCGGCACATTGCGCTTGATCGTCGCCAGCTTGCGTGAAAACACTGCTTCTTTCTGGTGTCCCGTCAGCCGGTTCTTCGCCCGCGTCGAGAACTCCTGCACGTGCTTAAACACATCTTCGATGCTGCCATACTCGCCGACTAGCTCGCGCGCCGTCTTGTCACCAATACCTGCAACCCCCGGGATATTATCGGAGGAGTCACCAGCCAAGCCCTTATAATCGATCACGTGTTCCGGACCGAAGCCATATTTTTCGTGCACGAGTTCTTCATTGTATAAGATGGTGTCGCCGATGCCGCGCTTTAACGTAAAGACCGACGTGTCATCGTCGACCAGTTGCAACGTATCCATGTCACCAGTAATTATCACTTTCTTCACGCCATCATTTATTTTCTCGGTCACCGTGCCGATAATGTCATCTGCTTCAAATCCCTGCTTCTCTAGTACCGGAATGTTGAACGCCCGAACCACCTCACGCACCAGATCGAACTGCGAGATCAGATCATCTTCCAACTCACCGCGATGGGCCTTGTAATCCTTAAACATCTCGTGCCGAAACGTTGGCCCCTTCATATCAAAGGCGGCAACTACATGAGTAGGCTTCAAGGTTGTAAACATCTTGAGCAGCATGGTCGTAAAACCAAAGGCTGCATTCGTCGGTACCCCCAGCCGCGTACTCATTGGCGGCAATGCATGATACGCCCGGTGTATTAACGCATGCGAATCAATTATAGCCAACTTAGACTGACGTTTAGCTACCATATGCGAAAAGGGGCGCCTGTCCCTCGTAGCTACGCGGCAGGCGAAGCGAAGTTGGGTGAGAGTCAATTATGGCTATTTTTTGCTGGCGGGCCATATACCTCACTGTAGGGCGGCGGCGGGTAAATAAAAAACCCCATCACGCTGATGAGGTTCGTTTGATTAGTTGGGGACAGCCGGAGTACGAAACCTCGTATGAGGCCACTTCTTGTCCGCACCATCCTTGTGCAACACGAACTGTACCAAACTAAGTCGCCACTTGGCTTCCAAATAGACGTATCCACCGTCTCCTTCCCACGAGGATCCAAGACACAGCAAGCTGCCGCGTCGGATTATTCGAGAATGCCTCAGCACAAGCTGCAGGAACTCCACTCCGTTCAGCGGCCGCAAGCCCGCGCCAGCCAAAGACTCATGAACATCAATGGTGCTGCGATCTCCCGGCAGGCCGAAGAGTTCTACGTCGGCTCGTCCCTCATAATTGCTGGCATTATTCACAGTTGGTCGAGCCACTGGAAGCTCCGCTTCGTTGAACTCCAAATCGCGACGACAGCGTCCGAATAGGTCTGTCCATTCGCTCGCAACAAATTTCATAGGAAGCAGCAAAAACCCTCTGCTGGAGTGCGTACCTAATAGTTGCTTCAGTCGCTCGAGGCGATCTCTAATGTCGTCCAACCGCGTGGTTAGCGGCCATTGCCAAAACTTCAAGAGCGCCGCCTCGTAATAGATCCTGCGCAGCTTTCTCGGTGATATGATTCTCCAACCATCTTGACTGCAGCTGGTGTAGTAGCCCGCCGGAAATTGTGGCATCTTGTGTCATCTGACATGTCTCCTAGAGAAGGGACACCGTGTGCATACCAGTATGTCGGCAACATCACACAGTTGAGGTCCCCGTTAAAGAGGTGAAACGAACAACACGCGCAGTATGCGCGTTTTTGCTACGTCGTCAATCTAACTCTTCGATTGTCCGAGTAGTAGGGTCTTTCGTATGAGAAAACCTAATAGAGTGGCCTTCGGGCAGCTTCGTAAACCGATCAGCCCACTCAACGACGGTGGCGCGATCCGGCTGCGTAGCTTGCTGGATCGCTTCTTGCACGGCCACGTCCGTATCCGCCTGGCCTGACTCTAAACGATATAAATCGAGGTGAACGAGCTTTACGATGTCACTTCGATCAGTCACATACTCACTCACGATCGTAAACGTTGGTGAGGTAACTGCATTAGACACCCCCAGCGCCTTGGCCAGGCCTTGTACAAACGTAGTCTTACCGGCACCGAGCTCTCCTATCAGGAGCAGTAGCTCACCGCCTTGCAGTTTGGCGGCTACCTCGGCCGCATAGATATCCATCTCGGGCACATTGGCCATTATCCGGTCAACCGACATATCCGGTAGTAGAAATCCGATTGGTTTTCTTCTCAAAGAGATACTCTTTGAGTTTTCGCTTCAGCATTCTCCTGCCCTGGCTTGTCTTTAGGTACTTCTCTCGCCGACGCGCATCTCGTTCGTTTAAGAATGCTTCATGATAGATGAGCTGCCAGGGTATATATCTTTTCGTCGAGAAAACCACACCACGATTATGTTCAGCCAAGCGATTACGTAGATCCTTGGTAAAACCAATATATTCTTCTGCTGTTTCACTCCCCAGAATGTATACGTAGAACATAATCGTATATCGGATTTTCACTACCGGACATACACAACTGCTGCGGCCAAGAGAATGAGATAGATAACAAACGGCGTAAACGACATTTTCTCAACAATTTTGAGTAGCGCGTAGATGGCGATCAGCCCGCTGACGAACGATACGACAAAGCCCACAAGTAAATCACCGCTAGCGAACATCGCGCCAGTAACTAACTCGCCAAAGCTGGCTAGCCCGGCTCCAGCAATAATCGGTGCCGACATCAGGAACGAAAAAGACGCTGCTTGTTTTCGAGACATGCCCCGGCCGCGACCAGCACCCATGGTAACTCCCGAGCGGGAGACTCCAGGCAGCAGCGCGATGACTTGAGCCAGACCGATAACTAGCGCGTCGCGGTACGAGGCTCGACCCTGCGTAACTGCCACGTCAGATTCAACCATCTTCCCACTGCCTCGCTGCTGCGCTAAACGGTCGAACCACCACAGCACTACTGCGGTGATTATGAGCCCAACTGCTAGCGACGTCGGTGTGCGGAACCGATCAGCTAAGCCAGCTTGAAAGAGATACCCCACAACGACTGCCGGAACTGTGGCCAGCGCTAGTTTGCCCGCCAACTCTCGCTTGTCCCGACCTTCAGCGTCGGTGCTTAAAAAACCACGAATAATCCCCCACCACACTCGCCAGTAATACAGCAGCACGGCGGCCAAGGTACCCAGGTGCAGGAAGGCATCGAAGGCCGTACCGTTGTCATCAGAAATACCGAAGAACAATCGAGCGGCCAAGAGGTGCCCACTTGAACTGACTGGAATAAACTCGGTTATGCCCTGAATGAGACCAAGAACGGCGGCATCGGCAGTTAACATATAGCTACCGTACGTATCTTGGGCGAGCTCGTCCAGTTAGGCATCGTCTCAAAATAACTTGGACATATCTCCTCACTATGGGCCGAGATACGACTTTTACGACCAAGCGAAACAGGAGACGTAACTTTGTTACGTTGAGTGTTTCGTGACGAAGTAAAAGTTGTAGATTGGTGCAGAGGGGGCGAGAGATGGGTAAGTTATTTTGAGACGGTGACTTAACCCAGGGCTTACATAAGCGACAAACGACGTCCGGGATCTACTAGGCCCGGGTTGTTCACATGTACACAGTTCACAGACGCCCCATTCACCGTTAGGATTCATAGATTTATGGCATTACCAGAATTGAGGCAAGTCCACACGTTGATCGATCGCGCCACCCGCGTACTCTTGATTGTTCCGGAGCGCGCCTCACTCGATGCTATTGCCTCCATGGTCGCGCTCTACCTCGTCTTGCAGGAACGACTTGAAGATAGAGTCGATGAGGTAAGTGCCCAACACGTCCCAACCAACCTACAGTTCCTAGCGGGCTCCAGCCAAGTGCGTATGGAACCGGAAGCGCAACACGAAGTCACGCTCGACATTGCTGGGCCAACCGCCACTGATAGTATCCGTACCACTCCCCTCCAGGGAGGACTACGCGTTCATGTCACCCTGCCTGCCGGCAGTGAAGTCACGAAAGATCAACTGGAAACGACTGTCCGAGTCATGCCGTACGACCTCGTTATCGTGCTTGGCGCAGCTGACCTCGAAGAACTTGGCGACACCTATACCAAGCACACTGACTTCTTCTTTAGCACACCGATCATCAACATTGATCACGTCGCCAAGAACGAGCACTTTGGCACGGTGAACCTGGTTGATATCACCGCCGGCTCAGTGGCTGAGGTGGTGTATGAATTGATCGACTCTATGGTTGGGCACGAGGGCATCGACGCTAACATTGCCACTGCGCTCTACTCCGGTGTCGTGGCCGGCACCGATTCGTTTCAGCGACCGAGTACGACTCCCCGCTCATTCCAGGTGGCTGCCCGCTTGATGGAAAAAGAAGCTGACCGCGACGCCGTTATTCAAAACCTAGTAAAGACAAAGCCACTTTCACTGCTTAAGCTATCCGGGCGTCTATACGCGCGTCTGCGCTACGACGAACACCTCCAATTATTTTGGAGCATGGTGCGCGGCATTGATTTTCAAGAGAGCGAAGCCGAGCGCGAGGACTTGCCACGCGCGTTGTTCGAGCTGGCGAATAATATATCTGGTTTCAACATCGCGTTTGTGCTAAGCGAGGAAGATAATAATGTTTTCACTGCGTATCTGCTGCTCGGCAAAGGTCTCCAACCCCGCCGCGAAGAAATTCAGGAGCGCCTCGCCGCCACACAGGCAAATGGCATGTTGCAACTGACCATCCCTGCATCATCACTAGAGGACGCCGAAGCCAAGGCGCTCGAACTCACTCGTTCAGTGGTGCCATAACATATAAGAAAACGCCGCAGTGAAAGCACTGCGGCGTGGGTTGATTTCAAAGGAATGAACTAATAGATCGTGATCCCGATCCGTCCGTTTTTTCGAGTCTGTGGATTCCACATTTGGACTCTGAATTTTCCGAGGATGCAAGCATCGTTGGAACCATCGCTCATCACGACACCTGCGATCGCGACGATCTTGTTTGGCACGACACGCCCTGCAACCACGAGGCGTTTGTCCGACACGACGGTGACACTTGTTATTACAGCGTGCACTGTGGTCACACCGTCTTTCCCTCGACCAATTCTGAATGTTGCAGCTACCCTTTGCGTTTCCGACCCGCCCTGCAATTGATCATTGCCCGGGCCTGCGCCACAAAGGATTCGATAGAAACCACTCGCTAAAGGTTTTGTTGCTGTTGCCATACGGCACCTCCCCTTCTGGGAACCAGCACGGTGAATAAAACGGTGTATTCACCAGACACCATTAAAAGAAGTTCGTATCTTTATTACAGCATACTCTACTGTAATAGTCAAATACTATTGCACTACCCCTCCGTCACTCGGTGGACATCCTCAATGGTGGTAATACCGGCGATTACTTTTAGATAACCGTCCTGCAAAATAGTGGTCATGCCGCTCGCTAACGCTGCTTCGCGTACTTGATTGCCATCAGACCCGGCTAAAACAAGTTCTTCGACCTTGCCATCAATCGGCATCACCTCAAAAATACCAACTCGCCCCTTATACCCGCCAACACATTTTTCACATTCTTGTGCCTCTTGGAACGTCAGTTTGGGATCATCAAGTACGGCGGGATCGAAATGATCTGACCGTACGTCAGCCATCGCCTCGCGTATCCGCTCGCGTAACCGCTCATCCGGCTTATATTTTTTCGCGCACGAGCTACACACTCGACGAACTAAGCGTTGCGCAATAATTATGTTGATCGCAGGGGCTATCACAAACGGTTTGACGCCGAGATCGATCAGCCGCGGGATAGCGTCCGGCGCGTTATTTGTGTGTAGCGTGGAGAAAACTAGGTGTCCCGTCATCGCCGCATTAAGTGCCGTGGCTGCCGTTTCTGCATCCCGTATCTCACCGACCATGACGACGTCAGGGTCTTGTCGCAAAATGGCGCGTAGACCCTTGGCGAATGTATACCCAGCCTCGGTATCTATCTGAGTCTGCTCTACACCCGGCACGCGGTACTCTATCGGATCCTCAAGGGTAATAATCTTAATCTCGGGAGAGTTAATGCTCGCCAAGAATGAGGCCAGGCTCGTTGTTTTTCCTGATCCAGTTGGCCCCGTCATCAGGATCATCCCGTTACTTTTATTCAGTTCTTTCATCACAATCTTTTCGTCTTGCTCTTTCATGCCCAGGTCGCTGATTGGAATAGCTTTGGCCGCTCGATCCAAGATACGTAGCACGATGTTTTCGCCATTACCGCCTGGCAGTGTAGAGACACGTAAGTCATATACCTTATCTTTCAAGCGCAGCACAAAGCTGCCGTCCTGCGGTATGTCACGAATATTCAGTTTCAGCTTCGACATGACTTTGACGCGCGAAAGTAGCAGCCGCCATCCACTGCGAGCAAACTCGGAAACATCTTGTAGCACGCCGTCTATTCGGTAGCGCAGACGAGCTTTATTTTCTGTCGGCTCAATATGCACATCAGACGCGCCCACTGTGACCGCGCCCGTTACTACCGTGGAGAGCAACTCAGTTGGTGATAGCTGGGTGATGTGTTTGCCCAGTGCCGCCAGGTCAGCGATCGCTGCTTCTATTTTATCAACCTGTTCTTCCGATACTTGCAACTCCCCCCGCGGCGGGGCCACATATTCCTCCTCCCGTCGGTATCGCGAGAGTGCGGCCTTAAAGCTGCGATGAGAAATGACGTGGATCTGTGGCTCTAACGCATATTTTTCTACCACCGCATCCACCACGTCTTGTACGCCTTCAATCTTGGGATTCACCGCCCCAATGCGGACATCGTTTCCTTGATGGTAAAACAATACCGCCTGTGAACGTTCAGCTAACTCCAACGGTATGCTTTCAATCACCTCAGGATCGATCGGATACACAGTCAGGCTCATGTAGGGCAACCCCATCACATTAGCTCGATGTCTCGCCAGGCGCTCTTGCTGTTCACCACCCAAGGCAGACAAACGAGCCTCGAGGTCTTTACGCAACTCTTCTTCTCTACTGTTGTTGGCCATGGTTACCCTCCAAGTATACCGCGGCGGGGCCTAAACTACTGTTCCAGTAAAATGTCAGCGAAAATACTGCGCATACTGGCGGCGTCGTGGATTACGACGGCACGCGGCACTGTATCTCCGGCCACGCTCGGCTGTTCTAGGGTGCTCACTAGATTGGCCGAAATGAGTTGATAGGCATGATCTTCCTTTCCAAAGCGGACCCACTCTTGTCCCTCAACGAGCTGCGCTTTTTTGGCCTCGCCAGTATTACTGATTACCACATCTATGTTTCGCCCTGCGTATGACTCATACACGCGGACAAAATCCTCACCACTCCAGCCGGTTGTCTGTCGAGGAGTAGTCAGCAGCGTCATCGCAACTACAACCTGTGCCGAGCTTTTCTTGATAGCAGCTCCCAGCTGCGGCAATGCGAGCGTCGGTAGGATCGTGCCGTAAGTATGGCCAGCCGCCACAATAATATGAGTGGCTTCGTTCAGCAGTTGCGCAGCGCGAGGATTCAGGTCCGCATCACCTTCACTGAACTGCACCCGAACCGCACCGGGCTCCCAACGAGGATCAGCTTGCAAGTTAACATTGTGCGAAATGAAATGTTGCCCTTCGCCAAGTAGCTCACGATGTCCATCAACTTCTACAACTACCTGTTGTGTTAGCGGCTTCAAAGTAGTCGGCACTACACCCGCTTCTTTTGGCACCTGTAAGATACGCGCCATCATGGCTATCGCCGCATCAAGGTCACTCGTCTTTTCTAGCGACGCCAAGAATACATTGCGGAGCGTATGGCCCGAAAAATCTCCGTTGTCGAAACGATGGTTTAAGGCCGTCAGTAACTGCTCACCACGAACGTCACCGTGGAATCCAGACAGCGCCATTAAACATCGCGTCACATCACCCATGGCCGACACCCCATACTGCTCCCGCAACCGACCGGTGGAACCACCATCGTCAGCGTTTAAAACTAGTGCGTGCAACGACTCGATTTGGTCTGCCTGCAGCAAAGGTAAAAGAGCCTCCAACAGGCGTGAAGTACCGTTTCCACCGCCCAATACCACTACGCGTGGCTTGTCCTTAACCGCCCGACTAAACATGGCAGGAGTATACCTAAGTCACCATGCTTGACAAGGGGCTCTTCTATGGGTTATGACTGATTACTAGTTCGTACGTTTCACGATAGCCCTTCGCCTTTGCAAATATAGGAGAGGAGCCATGGCTAGGTATCGGAGAGGAGGCGGGAAAAGAGATCCAGTCGCGCTTGGAAATCAACTTAAATCACGACTTCAGGTAAAGGGAAATACCGCCGAAGAACTGTTTAGAAAGCTTGGTACATATTGCAAATGGGCGTCTTTGGCCGATGTTGAAACGGCATTGAAAGAGCTCGGCCGGACGGGAAGCGCTACTACCTCAGGGTTCTCTGAAACGAAGTATCACAAGATCAAGCCCGAAAAAAGGGTCGTTGAGATACCTGCCGCTGTCTTGCTTCGTGCGCTGCATCGGACCGAGAAACGTTCAGCTGCTGCAGTACGAAAGTTACTCCCGGCTGACTATGACGACGCCGGTGTAGCCAGGGTAGGAGTCCTACTCAACCTACTGCGTGAAGGAGGCAAGCATGGGGTGCGCAGCTCCAGCAAAAGTATTAGCCGAACGTATTGGAAAGAAACTGCGTAACCAATTACAAACCTACTCATTTGTGGGTTTTTTTACATCTGAGAAAGGAGTAGATTAGCGGTTTTTGCTCCACATTAATAGCAACGGCGAGAGCTACACCTAAGGAGCCGTGCTTGACAAGGGGGCCTTCCATGGGTTATCACTGATTATTAGTTCGTTTCATAACAACACCCCTCTTGAGGAGAATAAACCATGCAAAGGAACATGGCAGCGCTTGAGACCGCACTTGTCGACCGCCTCCAAGACAGAGGTCACTCTGCACAAGACATGCTAGAAAGACTCGGTCCTCGTTGCCGGTGGGCGTTTATAGGTGACGTTCAAGGAGCCTTAGATAATCTCTGCCAAGCCAAACGAGCTCGCACGACCGGGACCGGCGACAAAAAGTATCACCGGCCCGCGAAGGAAGATAGGGTGAGACAGAAGCCGATACAGATACCGCCAGACGTATTACTAGCCGCACTCGACATCAGCTCCCCACGCACTGCGGCCGTAGTATTGGGTCTGCTGCCGGCGGCATATAGCGACGCGAAACCAGCCAGGGTGGGAACACTCTTAAACAACATGCTTCAACAGGGGACGCATGGCGTGGAAACTGCCAAAGACGGAACCAGCCGAGTCTATTGGAAAGCTCCATTCTAAAAAAAACGCACCTACAACCTGTGGGTGCTCTTTTATTTCTGCCAAGTAAGTAATGGCTCCCCGGACCGGTAGCCAAGACCAAGTAACAGCATCACTATACCCGCAGCCAGCGCAGCGCCCTTCGCCTGCAAGGAAGTTCCGCGATCCCCTATCCCAGTTGCAGGAAATGAGGTGAACCCGGCTACCCCACCCAGCCGCACGTCGTCTTGAAAACGAGGTAGAACCCTATAGCCAGTTGTGGTTTGAGACACAACACCAATGATTGTTACAAGATTCCCTCGTCGCATGCGCGGCTTATCAATCCCCGTCGCCGATTTTATGAATACTTTAATTTCTCCTGAGCCGTCGTCCACATAAAATGTGGCGCCGCTCGTCTTGGTCACCGTGCCCTGAATGAGAACTAGACTGCCTTCGAGCCTCTCCCCAATCTCGCCAGTGCTGACTGCATGCGGTTGCGGCGGCGTGCCGTGGCTCTTCATAACAACATCCGTGGCCGCCGCTATCTTGATACGAGCTTCCCCAAGGCTAGATGTCATGGTGCCAGTGACAGTGATCGTGTCACCCAAGGCCAACGTCGGGTACTCGCCTTGTCGGAAATATATTTGGATACCGGATCCAGCGATGTAGATGGAAGTATCGCCGAAGACACCTGGTGGAGCACTCACCACACCTTCGGTAGTAATGGCTGTACCCCCCCTCTGTTTTCGCACATCAGCTAAAGAGACTGAAACAATTGTTGCTCCCCCAACTGCACCATCACTTGGCGTAGGTGATGGCGTCGCCTCTTCGTCTTCCTCATCATCGGCGGGAGGGCTTGTGATCTTGTTGGCCTCTCCTGGCGTCGGCGTCGTACTTAACGTAAATGTGTCGTTCTCACGATTATGAGACTGTCCTTCAGGAACAGCACCGCTATATGTGTAAGAAAACTTAGTGGCGCTTTCCGGATCGAGCAGTCGAACAGTGTCGCCACTGTTATTGAGGGCGATTTTAGTTTCAGTTCGCGGAAATGAGAGAATGCCTCGCCCAGATAGCTTGGTGTCTGAGGGAATTGTATATGTACTACTGCCACCTTCTTTGTCGTCTAGCTGCCACCCCCCTATATCTACTTCGTCATCACTAGTATTTATGAGTTCAATAAACTCATTATCCGCGTCCGACCCCGTCGGGTTAACCAAGAACTCATTGATGGCCACGTGATCTACATAAGTGCGTTTGGTGATGGTGATGGTATGCGCTACTTCAGTCTCATTAACCCCATCAGACATCGACATCGAGACGACAAACGTCTCAGCACTGGAATACGTGTGTGTTACTTCCGTCCCAGTCGCACTCCCACCGTCGCCAAAGCTCCAGGCAACGGTGACTGAATCGCCATCGGGATCTTGCACATCCTTTGCCATAAAGGTGATGGCGGTTCCAGTGGTACCCGTTTCCGGCGCGGTAATTTCTCCGGTTGGCGGTTGATTTATAGCAGGCGCACTATTGACCGCTCCTGGAGTCCCATTTCGTTCCCCCACTGTGCCAACTGACGTGTGCCAACTAGCAGCTGACGTACCCGAAGCACCCGCGTCAGCGCGCTCCATTGCCACTCCCTCGGTCGTATTCTCACCGGCAAACCAACTTCCTAGTTGATTGGCCTGATCAATCACGGTTCCCACCTCATCCCTGAGAGTCACGAGCTCACCACTATTAACAAGCGTTAGCGATGAGGTAATAACATCAGCCGCGATCGCGCTCGCCTCCTCCTTTTTTTCTATCAACAAAAAATCAGCCGCGGGAATAATTACCTCTTCATCGAAGGTTATTATTATTTTCTCGTCGCCATCTGGTTTTTGTCTGGTGAGGGTCCATCCGTTTAAAGATATTGCCTCGTTGGTAGTGTTAAGCAGTTCAACATACTCCGTGGCATCCCACATCAGCTCGTTAATGACCACATTGCGCTCCGACCCAGCTCGAGTTGCGGCTGCGCTTACAAAAAATAGAGTCGCCAGTAGCGCTCCCGACACAAGAAGGGTAAACCCCCTACGCGAGTAGCTAAGTGGCGTAGTTATGGCCGTATTGTAGCATCCAGGGACGTGGCCTTGCGCTTATTGACGCAAAATGTAATACCAATGACATAACCATTCGGTTAGTGAATAGTTCTTTTCACGCAAGGTCCCGTTCGGCGTCACCACATAGATGAGGTGTCCAATGAATCCGCCCCAACCACCCCCTGTTAGCTTAGATCTCGACGAGCACCAGACTTTGTTTCAATGGGGCATGTGCTCCAGTATTCGTTTACCCGCTACCGCAGCCGCAGTATGTGCTTACACGCTCGCGCTATTCCACACACTGTGCGATCGAGGCTGGAACCACTCTGAAGCATTTCAGTACTCGTTAGCTGTTGAAAGCGCGTTGATGATTGCGATCAAGTACAGCATGCCCCACGTTGCTGATCATTCGCGTGTGACGATCGACCGTGCTATCTCCGATACCGCGATTGAAATCCGCATCACTCACATGGGCAAGCCCGTTCTGTTTAGTCCAGTGGTTTGGTTCGCTGCGCACTATCCAATCATTGATGCTTACCCTGGTCCGGCGACCATCTATGCTCGCGCGGTACTGTTACTGACTGGCGGCAAACCCTCTTATAGCAGCGATGGCAATCTCGTCATCCTGTATCGAAAAAGGGCTGCCTAACAAAAATCAACCCAACGCTGATCCCCAGGGATCAGCTTTTTTTATAGCTACCCTTGACATATTCATGTTTTGGGTTTATACTGCCTTCAACGTATTTTGACCTTTCACAACCCTAGAAGGCTCATTGCTTTCGCAGACCCCAGGAGTAAGCATCATGACTGCTGCTACCTACTACCGTTCGACTACGACCGATGTGTACTCCGCAGAATTCACAATTTCCAATGACCCGGAGCTGGTCCTCGCCATCTTGAACGAAACGAGGGATCATCTAGACAAACTCGGCTGGGGAGCTGATAGCTGTCGGTTATGCGTCGCGTTGGAAGAGGCTCTCAACAACGCCCTGTACCACGGCAATCTGGAACTCGATTCAAAGCTGAGGGAGGGAGCTCGCGCAGAATTCCGCCGGCTCTTTTTTGAGCGCTCGACAATGATGCCTTACCAGGGCCGCAGGATTTACGGCACTTTCCGTCTCTCCAAGGAGACGGTTGAGTTTGTTGTTCGCGATGACGGTGACGGTTTCGACCCCAGCACCCTAGCAGACCCCACCGTGGAAGAAAACTTGGATAAACCCTCGGGTCGAGGCGTACTGCTCATCCGTGCGTTCTGTGACGACGTGTCACATAACGACAAAGGCAACGAGATAAGGATGTCCAAAACGCAGTCCAATGGCCAACCGTAACAAAAGATTAACAAAGCCGACAAGAAGTCGGCTTTTTTGCTTTACTGCAGTAAAAAACTTGCATCATTTAGCCAGATATCGTATAGCAATAACAGGCAAACGAACCTTGTAGGCACTTTCACAACCTTTCGCTACTTCTTTTCAACAGGGGAGTCCCCCATGAGCGACAACGTAAGAGTCATCCGACTGCCAGGAGACGCTGTCGGATTCCCTGGGGGTCCGGGTGATCCATTCACAGGATTCACAGTTGGTCTCGCTTCCGAAACGGAGACAGTCGCAGAAGTGCAAGCTCCGTTTCGCCGACTAATTGACGCGATCCTTGAACGACTCGCCTCGCTTGGCTGGAGCGAAGACGATCCTGACGTCGGCACATTTGGTATTCATTTGTCTGTCGAAGAAGCGGTGATGAATGCCATCAAGCACGGCAACCAACGAGAAACCGACAAGGTAGTCACGGTCACGATCAGCATGACGCCTGAGTGCTTCACCATTGTGGTGGAAGATGAGGGTACCGGATTTGATCTAGCCGCTGTCCCTTGCTGCACCGACGAGGAAAACCTGGAGCTGCCCAGTGGTCGTGGCTTGATGCTGATGGAAACCTTCATGTCATCGCGCGACTATAACGACCCGGGTAACTGTGTCACTCTCGTGTTGGATATCGAGACCAAACGGCGGCAGGTTGCTGAACGCCCGCCCGAGCCTGTCGAAGCCTAACAACAACCCACGGCCGATCATCATGATCGGCTTTTTTCTTTTTTCGCTACACTACAAGCATGACCCCACACGGAATATATAGCAGCGGTGAGCTCCGCTACATGCGTGCTTGGCAGCAGCGTAAAGACACAGTGCTGTTACCCGTCACCAAGCTGCTCAACTTCTTGGGAATAAAACCAGTCGCCGTGAGCGTCGCGGGTATCCTCGTTGCTGGTATAACGCTGTGGTTGTCGTTTGTGTATACAACTCCCGGATATTTTTTACTGGGGCTACTGGCGCACGTTGTCATAGATGGTATCGATGGATCACTAGCTAGAAATCACCGACTCGATACTGATTCCGGCGCTCTGGTGGATACGGTGGCAGACTATGTGGTGAGTATTATGGCGCTCACCTTTATCGCCCGCTTTACCCCGATCCCCTTGTGGCTACTGACCAGCGTGGGAGCCATCTATGGTTTGTTACTGGCTATCGCATACATTCGCAACGAGCGCGGCATCCCCTATCGCTTCATGCCACGCGGACGCCTCGGCCTCTACGTGCTGCTCTTCGTCCACATCTGGGCTGGCGTCCTGATACTGGCACCAGCGCTCTTGACCTGGCTCGTCCTTAGTCTGTGGTTGTTGGTGACTGGTGTACGTGCGCTGCAACAACAGCGTCGCCCGCTATAGCAGCGTGCCTTGGTCGGCGGCCTCGCCGATGTGCACTCGACCGCTATCAGTAATGCTCCGCCCTCGAGGAGTGCGCTGAATAAATCCGCATTGTAATAGGAATGGTTCGATCACCTCAACGATGGTGCGTTCTTCTTCGGCCGTGACTGAAGCCAGCGTCTGCAAACCAACTGGACCGCCATCGAAGTGCTTGATCATCGCCTGCAATACTCGTCGGTCGGCTACATCAAGTCCCGCTTGGTCTACCTCTAATAGATCCAGCGCTTCACTCACTGCTTGGTGGTTGATACGTGCGTATCCCTCAACCTGCGCGTAATCACGCACGCGCTTGAGCAAGCGATTCGCAATGCGAGGTGTGCGCCGACAGCGCCGACTGATCTCGGCCACACTTTCGTCATCAATCGCGACATGCAGCAACCCTGCCGAGCGGTGAATGATCTGCTTCATTTCTTCTTCACTGTAGAAGGACAACCGATAGGTCATGCCAAAGCGATCTCGTAGGGGTGAACCGAGCATGCCGATGCGCGTCGTGGCACCAACTAAGGTAAAGCGTGGTAAGTCGAGCCGCAGAGTCTTAGCGCCTGGGCCTTGGCCAACCACTAAATCCAGCGCATAATCTTCCATCGCCGGATATAGCACTTCTTCCACTGATCGCTGCAGGCGATGGATCTCGTCAATAAAGAGGACATCGCCTGGCTGCAGGCTGGTCAAGACACCAGCCAAATCTGCAATCTTGGTCAGCGCCGGACCGGCAGTGATACGAATACTGGTGTTGAGCTCGCGCGCCACGATTTGTCCTAGGCTCGTTTTGCCTAACCCTGGTGGTCCGGCTAATAGCAAATGTTCGAGAGCCTCTCCGCGATCTTTGGTCGCTTGTAAGAAAACACGGAGCGATTTCTTTAAGGCCCCTTGGCCAATAAAGTCATCGAGCAGTTGCGGGCGCAGCGTGCCATCAAGCGAAGTATCTTCATCCGTCTTCGTTGCCGCGACCACGGCCGTCTTGGTCTCCTCAATAGCCATCATCGTATTGTACGCAAGATTGGCCTTACGCGCACGGCCACTCAAAGGTGGATTATTGGGAGCCGGTAACGCCCCGTGGCCCTGCCGATCGACAGGCAGGTTTGCCACGGGGGGCGAATGGATCGCTTTATTTGACCTAGTTTGGCATGTTTGATACAGTCCCTGGTTCCTCTTTTAGCAGCTGTAGACATTGCTTTTGTGGGGTTTGTGCCAAGACCTGGGCGCCCGTGGTCCTCTACCCTTGTTGGTTTAGGTACTGCTACGCTCCTCGACACAGATCTTTCTCGTGTCTACAGCTGCTAGAGGGGGATTTTTTATTGAACCTCCGCACTGAAGGCTCACTAGAATACTGGCGAAGCCAGATATTCGTGAGCCTTCGCCTATCTGTTTGGCCAATTTCTTCGTTGCCAAGCTCCGTGGACTCTCTCGCCGTATTACGTATACGGCTCGGTCGTCTACTCGCTTGCGTCTCGAACTTGGTCAAATGCGAAAGTTCTATATTCTTTAGACTTAAATAGCTTCCGATTATAATTAATCTATGAGAACTCGTTCCGCCGCTATAGCCCTAGGCCTCGTCATTATTCTGACGCCGCTCTTTTTTTTGGGTGAGCGGCTCTTGGGCGATACCTGGCGTCAGCCGTTGGTGGTACCAACTCTCGAAGGAGACCCACCAGACGGCACACAGCTTTTTGACTCTGGCACACTCATGCCAACGACCATTGATGATGTCGTTACGTTCACCGCAGCTGATAATCCGGTCTTCGTAGCTGGCAATGTGGTTATAAGTCCCGGTGCAGCAGTGGTTTTTGATCCAGGAACGGTAGTGGTGACCGTTGAGTTCGCGAGCATTCATGTGTACGGCACCTTAACGAGCCGCGGCACGGTGGAGGCGCCTATTAGCTTTAGCTCGAACATGGCGCATTGGAACGAGCGAACCTGGTCAGGCATACTCGCCCACTCGGGCGGCCAGGTGAGCCTCACGCACACGAATATTAGTCATGCCGCACCAGCGCTCTCTTGTTTACCGGGGAGCGCAGTCACCGGTACTGCTGTCAATATTACGCTGTCGCTGACTGGCCTATATGACGAGTCAGACAATTGCGTTCTCACCGACAGTAGAATCCAGACTGTTGCCGATGGAGTGGTCAGTGTTGGCAGTGAGCCCACCCTTATCGATACGATCATTGACGCCGGGAACCAGGAAATCCGTGTCAGTACACCAGCGCCCTAGGGCAACCACTCATTACGTATGTCTGGACATTCTAAGTGGCACAAAATTCGTCACAAGAAAGAAGCGACTGACGGCAAAAAAAGTAAACTCTTTGGCCAGTTGTCTCGTGATATTAAGATTGCCGCTCGTCGTGGTACCGATCCGGCTCAAAACAACCAACTGCGCGAAGCAATTGAACGAGCAAAAAAAATGAATTTACCGCAGGGCAATATTGACCGGTTGCTATCTACCTCAAGTGATGACACCAAAAGTGTTACCTACGAGGGATATGGCCCGGGCGGCGTAGCACTTCTAATTGCCACCGAAACTGACAGCACTAATCGCACCGTAGCCGAGTTGCGCAACATACTTAAAGATCACCACGGCCAGCTCGAACCTGGCGGCAGCGTACAGTGGAAATTTTCACCACAATTCACAGTCGAGGCACAAATCAGTGGCGATCACGATGAAATCGAGCTGGCGTTGATCGATGCGGGTGCGGACGATATGAACTGGGACGGGGATGCTGTATCAATAATCGGCTCACCGCAGGCTCGAGCCGATCTAGAGGCCGCACTGGCTGCACTATCAGCAACGATAAGCTCGATGGAGGTAGCGCAAGTCGCCGTAGCCGATCAGCAAGTAACACTGAACGAGAAGCAGGCGGAACAATTTGCCAACTTACTTGCAGCAATAGAGGAACACACCGACGTCATTACTGTGTATAGCGACGCGGGCTAACTGTTGTAGACTAACCGCATGATTATTCTCGGCCTGGATCCGGGTATTGCCCGCACCGGCTTCGGTGTTATCGACACCAATACTGATGCTCTTTTTTTACGGTGCGGCTGCTTGACTACCGGCCCGGAGCAAGCCAGCGAAGATCGCCTGCAAGAGATTGGCGCTGATCTCGAACATCTCATCGCTGCCACCAAGCCTGATCGCGCAATTGTTGAGACCGTTTTGTTCGGTAATAACAGAAAGACGGCAATGCTAACCGCTGAAACGCGCGGCATGTTGCTGTATATACTGCGCAAAAATAAGATTGCCGTCAGTAGCTTGACTCCACTGCAGATAAAATCGCGGTTGACAGGATACGGCCAAGCGAGTAAATCACAAGTGCAGCATGTAGTTACGCAGCGGCTCAAGTTAACAACAATCCCCGAACCAGACGACGCCGCTGACGCTTTGGCCGCAGCTCTGTGTATCGCCGATGAGCCCGTTGCCAGCCTCCTGCCTGCTTAAAGAACCAGTAACATAACCAAACATATGATATCTCTTTCGCGGACTCTAGGACTTGGTATTGCGCTGCTAGCGACGCTAGCGGTGACGCCTGCCATGGCTCAAGAGCGTGGCAACGCACAGGAGCCACGAGTGCAAGCGCAGGTCGAAGTGGTCGGCAGCACCTTAGTGGGTACGACAGTAAATTTTGACTTGAGTGATTCGACAATCGCCGAAGAAGTCACCATTGACGAAGTGCTATGGGAATTTGGTGATGGCGTGCGCGCTATTGGGCAAACAACCAGCCACTCCTACACGCAGCCCGGCAGCTACCTCGTAAAGCTGACTATTGCGACGTCCGAAGGGCAAAGTGAGGACACCGCTGGCATACGAGTGTTTGATAGCGCCATAGTGCTCTTGGCTGACTCAACGGCCAGCGACAATCAATTAGAGCTCGCCCGTGAGCAGGCAGCTACGAACGGTATATTGCTGGCAGTCCTCAAGGCGAAAAGTAACGGGCCTGAGGCGCTGATAGAAGAAGAGCTTACCCAAGCACTGCTAGCTGCGCGGGAGGAAGTAGGCAAGGCTGACCTGATTGCCACGTGGACTTCGGGCAGTGTTGGAGCCAATGTGCTGTCTCGCTTCGCGCAACAGGTCAGGCAATCAGGCGAGCTGCCTGTCGCTGACCTCAGTCTCACCACTAAGGGCATTTTCGTTCTGTCAGATACTCCATTTACCGTGCTGGCACCCACTGCGCAGTCTATGTTTGACCAGTGGCGACCAGCGTACGTGCTACTAACCGACCCTGACGCGCTACCCCTGCTGTTCAACTCAGTGGAGCCTGAGGCCGCCCGCTTAGGCGTGGTTGAGTCTCCCCTACGCTACCGACAACTAGGAACCTTTAGTAGCCGCACCATAAGCGAACTCGGTGTGACTAACTTTATGTCTTTCGGACTTAATTATCTGGTCAATGGTGGCGTCTCAATCAGCAACATCGTGCTCATATTAATGATTCCCGTCATCGCCACTATTTTGGTCTTTGCGCGACAGGTCATTGGCTTAAAAGCATTTGGCATCTTAACACCGGCCATGACCACGCTTTCTTTCTTGGTCCTTGGTCTCCAGGTTGGCTTGATTGTCTTTGTCGTCGTCTTTCTGTCTGGCAGCCTCACGCGATTGCTCCTAAAGCGTCTGCAATTATTGTATCTACCGCGGATGGCCCTGGTGTTAACCAGCGCCAGTTTGGCCATCCTGGTCATGCTTGGTGTCGGGGCAGCAACAAACGTCACCACGCAACTTTCGTTTACCATCTTCCCTATCCTAATCCTCACGATCCTAGCTGAGGAGTTTATCGCCGTGCAGTTTACCCAAGGAGCCCGTTCAGCACTGAAGCTAACCGCCTGGACAATGCTCTTATCTGTCCTCTGCTACTTCGTGGTTAGTTGGGAGCTGCTACGCACCGTGCTACTGGCCTACCCTGAGCTGATGCTCCTTACCATCCCTATTAACATCGCCATGGGACGATTCACTGGCCTGCGCCTGACTGAATACATCCGCTTCCGCGACCTGCTACGCTCTCGCACTATTGTTAAGGACGCGTAGTCTCCCCTATGGCCTTGTTCAACCGACTAGCAGGAGATGTGTTGGGCTTGAATGCTCGCGCTATTGAATACACGCAAAAAGCTCGGCGCAGCACCGGCGCGAAAGTAGCCAATAACAAACTGGCCACAAAGCGGATGCTGCAAAAGGCTGGCATACCCACGCCTC
>NZCO01000029.1 GCA_002686445.1 bacterium
CCTCCTCACGGAAAGCGGATAGATTAAGTTTCTGGTTCTCTTCGAGGAAGATTTGGTTTAATTGCCTGAGCTTTGATTCACATTCAGATGGGATCATCCGGTGAATGGTAGCAATTTTGCCTTAATAAAGCCAAAAACATCCTGTAGGTAACAGGATATGCCAAATGAGATGGTATATCGAGAAATTGGCTTAAATATAAGGAAAAGTAGGTGTTTGACAAGTATTGACAATATTATATAAATACATATAATACTTTGGTACCTTGACGCCTTTTGGCTCGGTTTTTACAAGCTGAAGCGGCTAAGGTCATTGATCCTTGACTCCACAGGTTTACCTTATGGAGAGAGAATATATCGTTATGCAATAGGCGTATGCACTAGAGAGCAATAAGGAGAACAAAGCTCTAGCAAGACTGCGTCCGAAAGGGATAGCGCAGTCGCAAATGTTTTTTGTTTCACATTTTTGAGTAAGTCACTACAACTAAACGTTTCGTAAAGGTTAAGAAGAATGAGTATTTTGCAAAGTCGTCTTTCAGCTCGTCGTGCCAACAAGAACCGACACAATCGTAGAAGGAATCGAGTGGTTGGCGGTGAGAGGTTGTGCAGGCGAGACTATCTAGCAGCCAATCCGTTCGCGGATGTTAACATGGATGGTTTTGTTTCGCCGATCGACGCTCTGGTTCTGGTTAACGATCTGAACAACAACGGCGTTGGGGATCACAGCTTGATCCACAACCAACCGTTCACGTTTCTTGACGTTAATCGCGACGGAATGCGAACCCCGAGTGATGTCTTGCAGGTCATCGGCATCCTGAACTCCGACGGTGCCGGAGAAGTCGAGTACGGCGGGCATCGGAACTTTACCGACCCCACCGAGCCGTTTGCATGGCTCGACTACAACGACGACGGACGGATCACGGATGCCGACACCGAAGCCGCGGTCGATTATCTGATGGCCAACGGTGAGACGGACAACGACGTGTTCACAACCGCACCGAAGTGGCTTGACGGGAATTTCAACGGCCGTGTCACACGCACGGATGCGTGGGGTCCGGAGATGTGGATCAGGGAGCACGGGTACACCGAGTATCCGTTGCCCGAGGTCGATCCTATCTTCCTTGATGCGACTGAGACGCCGGGGCCCTACAGCGTCATCCACGTCGAGAACGCGAACGGAATCGAACTTGCCAAGGCCAATGTCAACGCTTACGGCGGGGACATCAACTGGACGCAGGTCGAGTATTCTACCGTCGAAGGATCGGCGGCGAATATCGAACGTGGTTATCTCCGAATCGGTGGCACAATCGTCTCGGAGACGACCGCTCGCGATGGAGGCTACTTCACATTCGATCTGGGAGCGGGTTACGGCCTTGGCGAGGAGGCGACCGTCGGAATGGAATTCCTGGCTGACGTGGCCAGCAACCTGACCGGCGAAAACCCGTCGATTCGGGTTGAGCTGAGCTGGTTGGACGGTGAGGTCATGGAAGACGGGCGACCGATCGATGGCTGGAGCATTGGTCATTACGACCAGCCAGTCGTCAACTTGCAACCCCACGGCGATCTGTTTGTGACCGAAAGTCCAGTTCCTGCTCGACAGATGCTCCTTGGTACAGGGGCTGCCCGAGGGATCGGGCTCAACCTGCGATCGGACGGCGGCGAGCCGGCAGACGTTTATGAGCTACAGTTCACGTCGGTAACGTCGACGCGATCTGTTGATTATTTCAACGTCTTCACCGCAAACTCCGGTGAGCCCACCAATCATATCGGCCGGGCCAACATCGGAGCGTGTGACCTCAATACTGTTCCGTTGCCGTCGAATACCTACTGTGCTCATTTCCAGAATGAACAGCTTGTGATTCTGCCAGGCGAGACGTACACCGTGTACGCAATGCCTGTTCTGAAATCGGATGTTCAGGACGGAATGTCGGGCGATACTCTGATCGTTGGAGTTGGTGCTACTGGTCACGGAGACGTGGTGATTGGTCAGCAGTCAGTCAAGGTTCGAGGTCGGACCTCGGGCAATGACTACGCTTACAACGTCGAAGGTTCTACCAACGGCGTCGTGATCGGACATGACAACTTCGGCCGGCCCAACGAGCCCATTATCAGCAAGCCGCACGAATTGTATGGCTCGCAGATCAATCAGTTCGATACGGTTGTTCACACCGATATCGCTGCCATGCCGACGGGCTGGACGGACGTTCTGCAACTGCGGATCGGAACCTCCAACCACGATAACAGCGAGAACGGATTGAATAATCGGGCTGTGGAAGGACTGATCGTTCCGTTTACGTCTTACAACGAGCGCATGAGTCCGCGAGCGTATTTGTATAACGCTGCGGATGCAATCGTACTGGCCCACGCCAGTGGCATCTACGATGTGAACGGGGTTCAGATGAATGAAGAGTTCGTTACAAATGGCGAGTACTATGCCGTTTTCGACGGACTGCGGGATAACGATGTGAACACGGAAATCGGTCCCGCCGAGGAAATCGACCTCATCATGGCGATGAATTTCTTCGGATCCGATGATCCGAGCGTTGCCTCGATGTACCAAGCTCGTTTCGACCACCATGACTCCAAGTCGCTTGCCGGCTTTGCCTACGGGCAGAACCATTTGCTGACAGTCGACGAGGATGCCACGACCGAAATCTTCAGCACCTGGACGGATGCCTCGGCACATAACGTCCTCGAGGGGACGCTGTTCCAGAGCTGATCGGAGAAACGTAGACAAGACTACAAGGTAAACCTACATAGGAGTTCAAGGAAGAGCCTGACCGCCATTGCGCAGTTGGGCTCTTTCTTTATGCCGGTTTTTTTGAATCTAGCACACAGGTTAATCTCTCTCATCATGGTTCAGACAATCTGACTATTGAAGAAAGTGGATTAGTGAGTGTATGATCAACCCCCTAAGATCTAAGTTCTAAGTTCTACCCCCTAAACATATGCCCCATGGCAAACGAATCGCGGAACTACTTCTAAACATCGGTGCAGTGAAAGTTTCTGTTGATCCACCTTTTACATGGACAAGTGGAATCAAGGCTCCGATATATTGTGACAATAGAATGGTATATAGCCATCCTGACGCGAGGGACTTTGTTGTGCAGGCGCTCTTATCCAGAGTTCGAGCATTGCATGTTGAACCTGATGTAATCGCGGGGACTGCAAGTGCTGGAATTGGATGGGGAGCATTGGTTGCAAGCTTTCTAAGGTTGCCTTTTGTTTATGTTAGAAAGAGTACAAAAGAGCATGGTGCAAAGAAGAGAATTGAAGGGGATTTGTCTTCGGGGAAGCACATAGTTCTTATCGAGGATCTGATTTCAACAGGCGGCAGTTCAGTCTCTGCTGTGGAGGCTTTGCGGGAAGAAGGGGAAGCCACTGTTTCGGATGTAGTGGCAATATTTGATTATGGACTCTTGAAATCTGCAGAGAAGGCACAGCAATTTGGTGTCAAATATCATCCTCTTTCTGGCCTGCCTCAGCTTCTGGATGTAGCCACGGAATTGGGCTCAATTACAGAGGAAGAAGCTGAAATTGCAGCTCAATTTGCCAAAGATCCGGAGAATTGGTTCTCGAAGATCTCGTTAGTCTCATAATTTCCAGGCCAATAGCGGAATAGAGGAGAAATAGTATATTCTAATAGAATTGACAAAACAAGGTTTCGAGGTATTATAATCGACTTTACTGTGTGTGTCTATTTTTGGTTTTGACCAGTAATTAAAGGAAAGGTGCACTTGTAAAGTACCGCTCCTTATAAATTATTGGTTTCATTGTTTTTCGCAAAGGATGAGAGTCATGCGTAACAAGGGACAATTGTGATCGTCAAATGGAGTTGCGAGCGCGAGCAGTTTGCACGCGCGTCGCACGAAATGCCGTAGAAATGCGGCACGCAGATTGTTGCTTGAGCCGCTCGAGAATCGTGTGATGCTCGCGGCGGACTTGGAATTAGGTTGGGCCGTCCCGATTGACGTCGAGAACTTGCACGTCGTTGACTTACGCCTTTCGGCCACAAGTCACGACGGACAGTCCAACGACGTAATAATCGAGGCGGATCTGCCCCCAGGGTTGGTGCTTGGCGTTCCGGCAATGGATGCCGGATGGGAGATGCTTGGCGGAAAACTGCGCAACGCCGTCGGAAACATTCCCGACGGGCATACCGCGTCCGTTTATCTTCCACTCTACGGCGTAGACTTGGTGGAAGATGATCTGGTCGACCTGATTGCGCACGCGGTTGTTAGCGGCACGGATACGGATCCGAGCAACAACGAAGCCGCGAAGCAGATTCGTGTCTGGAGTGGACGCCGAAATGATACCAACGGCGACGGTGTGGTAGCGCCTCTGGATGCGTTGCAGGTCATAAACGATCTCAATTCGTATGGCTCGCGCAACGTGTCTGCAGCGATCCCGAGTAATCCGCTTGATGTCAACGGCGATGGTGTGATAGCGCCTATCGATGTGTTGGTGATAATCAACGACCTCAATTCGAACGGCTCGCGTACCTTGCCTAGACCGATCCCGGCGGACGATCCTGAACCGCTTGCGTATACTGTTGAAGTCGCGCATCAACGGGTCAACCAGAACGTCGGGGAACGGGTGCAAGAAGACGTGCACCTGGGAACACCGCGTTTCGTTCACAGCGAAACGGATCCGCTTGTAGTTGATGCGGTGTTCACGATTGGTTGGTCGAACGTTACGTATCCTCCGTCTGGCGACATGGAACCCACGTTCATTACCTCAACTGAGGTTGTGGAAGTGGCGACGGGTAACACCGTCAGTGTCGAGTTGGTGGGTAGCACAGAAGCCGTGTCGAATGTCAGGATCGAACAGGATTACGTTGCTCACTTGGGCGCCATTACAACCGGCGCGGAGTACAACGTACTGATCGATTTCTCGGCAGGAGCGTATCGTGGTGACGAAGTTGACTTGATCGTCGGAGACGTTCAGTTCGACACTGTGGAGGTGGTTCAGAATCCACCGCCGCAAGTCCAACCGCCCGGACCGCCCGTTCCGCCGACGCTACCGGCTAATGTGTTCGTCATCACGGATGACATGCCGTTCGAAACGGTAGTGGAGCCCGGCGACATAGCTATCAGGGCGCTCAACGCCCAGGGCTACTCGACGCCGGTCGACTCAACCGTTACGGAGATCGTCATTGGAACGGATTCCTCTGTCCAAGGCGACCTGACGAACGTGTTCGCCGCGATGATCTGGGCGGACGATGGGAACGGCGGAGCCGTTCAGATGTCGAATGCGGTTCAACCCGCTAACGGCGTCTTGACCTTCACCTGGCCGGATAACGGAAACTTCATCTTCGATGATGATCCGTTGGATTGGTGGGTTGAGGTCGACATTTTTGCCGAACCGTTGGCGATGGGCGTGCCGTTCAGACTGACCATCGAAAGCGTCACCGCGCTCGACGAGAACCTGGTGGCCAGTGTCATCGACGTGGACCTAAGTGGTCTCACGACGAAGGTCATCGTTGATGACTGAAAAACAACCGGTCAAAGGCCTTGTGCCTGCGATACGGTTGAAACCAATTTAGGAGCGTAGCCGCCTGACCGAAAGGTTGGGCGGCTTTCGCTATGCTAAAAAGAGGAAACAGAGGAGTCAGAGGAAGCAGAAGAAACAGAAGAGTACTCTAGCAATTCCTCTGAAACGTCTGGTTCTTCTGTTTCCTCTGTGTTTCTTATTTAAAACTGCCTAAGGAAGCGCACATCCCCGGGGAACAACTCCCTTATACTTTTAATTCGATGCTTGATCATAACCATCCGGTCAACTCCGAATCCGAATGCAAATCCCTGCCACTTGTCGGGATCAATATCACAATTCTTAAGTACATTCGGATGAACCATTCCGCATCCTACAATCTCTAGCCAGTCTCCTTCTTTTGTCTTATCTTCTCCGGTCCACTTCATGTCCATCTCTAGCCCAGGTTCAACAAATGGGAAGTAGCCGGTTCGAAATCTAAATTCAGCATCCTGTGTTATTAGTTCCTGTACGCACTTAATCATTACCGCCTTCATGTTAGCCAAGGTAATATCTTTACCAACCATTAATCCTTCCAACTGATGAAACATTGGAGAGTGCGTTGCGTCATCGTCTTTCCTATATGTTTTCCCTGGGAAGATAGCCTTGAGGGGTGGCTTATTTTTTTGCATGTATCTTACTTGGCATGGTGATGTGTGTGCTCGAAGAGTCAGTCTGTTATCGGGTGCTGTTTGCTTTTTCATGTAGAAAACGTCAGCCCAGTCACGCGCTGCATGGTCTTTTGGAAAATTCAGAAGATCAAAATTGTATTCTTCCGGTTCTATCTCCGGTCCTCTGAATACATCAAATCCCATTCGTCCAAAAACTTCCTCTGCCTGTCTTATAAATTCGGGTATAAGATGAAGGTGCCCGCGTTCTTTTTCCGGAAGATCCAGAGTCACATCGATAGAATCACTTTTGGCAAGTACGTCTCCTGTGGGAGTCTCTAGATCATTCTGTAGTTTCTCTAGCTCCTCAACCAGTATTTGCTTTTGTTCATTAAGTTCCTTTGCTTGCACTTTTTTCTCATCGGGACTTAAATCCTTCAACTTCTTCATTGCAAGCGTCATTACGCCCTGTTTGCGTCCAAATAGCTCCTGTTCAATATCTTCCAGATCGTTCAAGGTAGAGACCTTTTTTATTTTCTTTGCATATTCGGCCCACATGCCGGCGCTGGATTTAGAACTGTTAGACATGTTGTATAGTAATTATACTATAAACATGTAATTGAAAGTTGAAAATGGTAAATGGAAAATACGCAAGCGAGTATAATGCTATCCTTTGCTTAATGGATAAAGCATTTTCCATTTTCCGCTTACAATTTACCACTTAGCTTTGAACACGCTTCTATTTGGAATAATCCTCTCGGCTCTCTTCTCTTCCACTTCTCTTCTTGTGGTCCTTTTACGCGTCAGTCCGCTAACTGCGCCTGCTCAGGCTATTCCTGCTTTCTTCCTAAGTTTCTTTTTGACAGTTAGTACAGTTGGAGCACTTTGCTTTATTGGTATTTGGAGAATGGTGCCAACCCATATGTGGGATATGGGAAAGTTAACAAGCATCTCCCTCCGACAAGGAATCCTACTTGGCATTAGCTTGACTGTAATAGTTCTATTTCATCAACTGAATTTGCTTAACTGGTGGATCGGGGTGCTAATTGTTGCTGTGTCGGTGTTGGTGGAGGTGGCGCTAGATCATTAGATAAATTGAAAGTTGAAAGTGGTAAATGGAAAATGATTTTCCACTTTCCACTTACAATTTTCAATTCGCTCGACCGTTTTCATCCAGAAACTTCTTTAGGGCGCTGAAGTCATCGAACAAAGCCTGCCTCAGATTCCCATTATGGAGTGCGGCGGCTGGGTGATAGATTGGAAAAACCGTCACATCGTCATTCATCTTTTGAGGTTTCCCATGTGCATTTGTAATACTTAATTTCTGAAAGAAGTGCTGGAGTGCGTGTCTGCCAAGCGGGACAATCACCTTAGGTTTAATAAGAGCAATCTCCATCTTTAACCATGGCATGCATTGTTCCTTTTCCTCTGGAAGAGGATCGCGGTTGTTTGGAGGTCTATATTTAACTACGTTGGAAATATAAACATCTTCGCGCTTAAAACCGATTGATTCCAAGAGTTCATCCAAAAACTTTCCAGCGGGTCCTACAAACGGGCGACCAAGTTCATCCTCCTTCGCACCCGGAGCTTCTCCGATAAACATTATGTCAGCATTAGGATTACCTTCACCCAATACGGGATTAGCGTTCTTTGCAAGCTCACAGCCTTTCCATTCTTTAAGCTTGTCCTGAAGTTGTGGGATAGTCAGAGTCATAAATACTGAATTGAGAATTGAGAATTGAGAATGAAGAATTGAGAATTGGATTACTATTATCAATTATCAATTCTCAATTATCAATTAATACTTTCCTTTAACTTCCTCAATCCTAGCTTTCACCTTTGTCTTCAGAGTTTCATCTCCCTCGGCGAGAATTCTGATAGCACTCAGTGCTGCATTCTTTGGATGAAGCACAGTCATTACAGGAACATCCGAAGGCATGCGTAGGCTTGAATTCAAATCAACCTGAAACTCCTCCAAACTTTGTGCAGGAGGGCAGGTGATAACAGGGTGGACTGAACTTCCTGCGACCACTCCGCCAAGTCCGTTACTCATGCCTGCAATCGTTATCAGAACTTGCGGTTGTGGATCGTCATTGAGCTTAGATACGATTTCTATAACCTTATCCGGAACTTTATGAGCTGACGCGACAACGGTTTCTGATGGAACATCAAATTCGCCAAGTAAATCAGAAATCTTCTTTGCATGGTCTGAGTCAGACTCAGAACCAAGGATTAGGGTTACTTTCATAGTGGTTTGATTATAGAGAAAAATTATGAGCAGTCTATTAAACACGGTCGAAAAAACCTCGCCGATCGGGATGACCGGCGAGGCAAGGCAAGGACGTTTATGGTGCGCATCAAGACGCACATCGACGTCCTCACCGGACGAGAAGGGAGTGGGCGATACTGGATTCGAACCAGCGACCTCGTCGTTGCAAACAACGCGCTCTAGATCCGGGCTGAGCTAATCGCCCAATCAAGTCCACAAGGCAGTCTATTTGTATTTGTATTCAGATCAACCAAATGAAGGACTTTTTGGCGGTGGAGGTATTGATTCTGTGGGCTTTGAATTTAATGCTGAATACTTATTCTTGGTAATTATCAGGTACACAATCGGAAGAATGCCAGCGGTATTGAGGACTAGAATCGCGACGAACCAGACTAATTGCTTAAGTTGGGCCGCTCGCTAGGCGCCCCGGAGCTTCCCCGGAGAATTACTGCCACGTTTTTTATCTGAGACTCGTGGTTCGTCTCCTTGCATTACGCCGGTACCGTTTCCACGGGACGCAGGGTCAACTCCATCGCATTGCCGAGCGTCACGAGAGGATCTTCCCCCTCGACGCGCTCAAACACACGAAAGAGCATTTCCTCGGCGAGAACGCTCTCGCTCTTCACGCCGGTGTGGTCCAGAGCTCGCTCCACGTGTGCGACACGGCTCTGGCACGTAGCGCAGTGCGAGCATCCGATCGTGACCTGAAACACGATCATATTTTCCATCACCACGACGTAACGGAACGTCCTCCAGTGGTTCACTTCCACACGGATGATCATGCCGTCTTTCCACGCGCGACGAATGTCTTTTCGTAACGTCATCGTACCTCTCCCTTGCTGCCTATGCTGTGAATGATCGAAGCGGAGTACCGCTTTTACTTCTGTTTACAGCGAATAACAGAAAACCCCCTTCAGTGTAAGGAGGGGGCGATTTCGGCAACTAATACGTGAATATCACGAGCACATCACACAGCTAGCCGACGCCGTCCTCTCCTTACGGAGGACTGCGTGATACTTGCGGCGGTTAGCGAAGAGTGATTGCATTACGAGAACACCATAGCATGGTAATTATTTCTGTCAAATGTTTTCCGATGTGAAAACCCAGCAATGAGACTTGCATTATTTTAACTATGTAATATGTTTAGTCAACGTCAAACTCCCTACTTCTTCATGTCTGCTGACTCCAAACTCGGCTTTAACGAGACTGTTGAACTGCTCTCCAATCAGTTGCCAGCACGTGCGCTTTCGTGGCTGACGGAAGAAACAGGAGAAGTTGATGGTGAGACATTGCAAAGCAATGGCATTACAGATCAATCAATTGCAATGCTGTTAGACGAGGGTGGAATCCACCGTTACCAAATCACACGCGCTGCCGTCGATGCCGTGTTGTCTGCAAAGCACACTCCACGCACGATTCCTGATGTCTTCAGTGTCGTTGATCCTGAATTGCGCCAAGATCAAAATCCATTCATCGAACAAATCCGCACACTTCTCAAAAAACGCCTGGAGAGCTAAGCAGCATCGGCGTTTAACAGACCCTCAACATCATTGTGGAGCCGCTTGGAAATTTTACGCATCGTTCCTCCGTAATGCGGATCTTCTCCTTTGAGTTTTTCCTCGATAATTTCTGCAATCACTTTCCCTGTGGCTCTCCGTCTCTCATGACGTACCATCTCATCTTCTTCTTTGGTTGCATGTTGAACGTCAGGCACATTCTGTCCGGAAGTGAAGTAGTAGTCTTCATTGGGCTTGGCGCCGGTATCCGTAATGAGAACGTCTGCCTTGAACTCTTCTTTCTGTCGAAGTGAAAG
>NZCO01000030.1 GCA_002686445.1 bacterium
TCGTCCGATACAGTGAGGTCCCAAATTCGACTCCAGCCGCTTGCCGATTGCGGAGCGTAGCTGCGAGCGGCTAAGAATTCGCCGTTGGCTGCTAACGTTGTCACAAAAGCTGTTGTGTTAAAGGTCGAATTAACGTTCGACCCCACATCGATCATGAACACAGTGTTGGGATCCGGATCAGTGTCGAAAGATTGCTGAATGAAGCCAGCAAAGTGCACGTTGTCATTACCATCGACTTCTAAGCCTCGAGCGAAGTTGCTCTCGCGGCTACAGCAGTTGTCGTCCTGAAGCTCAAATCCGCGCACCCAGACCAAATCACCGTTGGCAGCATAGCGTGCCAAAAAATTAGTATCGGTATCAGCAATTTTGCTTACACCAGGTCCGTGGTCAAAGTCCGCAACATTCCAAGCGATTCCAGCCAGATATATACTGCCGTCGAGACCACGAGCCGTGTTCAGCACCGTTAGTTCGCTAAAGCCTGGTCCATACGTGAACTCCGAGACATCCATGTAGTTACCGGCACTATCGAACTGCACCACAAAGGAGCCGTACTGTTCAGGGCCGGCACTGACAGCAACAGTGTTGTTGGTCAGGTCGTTGTCAAGATCGACGTCGACGGTAGTGCCGACGAGGAGATCGCTAACGAGGTACCCGTTACCTTGGTCATCTGTCAGCAAAAAAGGCTGCTGCAACGCATCGAAGACGCTACCGTCAGTGCTGCGGAGGAATTTGGCCCACAGAAACGTTCCATCTCTTTCAAACCGAGCGACAAATTGGCGGTTGCCACTAAAGGTATATTCTCCGTTACTGTCGTTGGTTGGAGTGAAATCAATCGTGCCAACAACATCTCCAGTGACTAAGATGTCACCGTTATTAGTGACCGCCATGTCAAATCCTCCGCCGATGTTGCGAGAGTTCGGGGCGACGATACTAAACTCAGTGGTTAGGTTGCCGTTGGGGTCAAAGCCCAAAACAAAGATGTTGCCGTCAGCCAGATTGCCAGTCAGAGTTCCTGGAGACAATGCTCCCTTGAATCTGCCAGCGATAATGGTGTTGTCGGCAGAGTCGTGCAGGCCTGCTAGGAACGTGGCGCTGGTGAGGCTATCGTCCTCGATAACCGTGCTCCAGATCGGTTCCCCACTTTCTGCGTACTTAGCGACGAATCTAGCGGCTACAGTAGGCGTCGCTGAGATAAGATCATGTGCCGCGTCAGTAGGGGATAGATTCAGCCTTGGTCCTCTGAAAAGACCCTCGACGTATACGTTCCCCTCGGCGTCGGTGCCGAGAGGGTCGATGCGTGAGTAGTCTGTACTTGGTTCGCCAAGCTGTAGTGTCTGCCAGGCATCACCTGTAGCTATTACCGCTAAAGGTAGGCGTTGTTCCAGCTGCTCAAGGAATAATTGTCGATACTGCTTTCGTCTCGTTTTTCTAGTTTTCATCAGTAACTGCCTTCCTATTCGAATTTTTATTTAGTTGTCGAAGTACAATGTAGCGTTAAAATGCCGTATTTATGGCGATTTGTCGATTCTTTTGTGTTAGCGGGTGCTGGACACGCGTGATATCGTGAGACTAATGAACGACGCTCTAGCAAACAAGCTTTCCGGGTCTACGTCGGCTCCAGAAGCACCCCAACCGCAGTTTTTTGACCTGTCCGATACCAAGGATGCTCAGCAGTTAGAAGCACTGCTTAACCAGAAACCGCAGACGCGAGTAGTCGATACCTATGAGACGCAGCTTCTTGAGTTACTCATTCTCAATAACCCGCCGTTGCAGAACATGCCGGAGGATCGGGAGAAACAGTTTGCGACTCATCGCGACGAGCATTTTGGCAGTAGCGAGCCTTGGCAGGCAGGGAAGTGGGTATACTTGTCGTGGCGGCACGCACTGCTTCACATTTTAGATGATGATGCTTATCAGCAAGTGCGCACGGGGCGCAACCGACATTTAATTACACCGGAGGAACAAACGAAATTTTACAATGCGACGATCGGGATCGCTGGGTTGTCGGTAGGCAACAGCGTAGCGCTGGCAATTGTGCAGTCAGGTGGCGGTAAGCATATGAGACTGGCGGATCCTGATACGTTGGAGCTGACCAATCTAAATCGCATCCGCGGAAGCATTGCCGAGCTTACTGAACCAAAGGTGTACATGACTGCACGCCAAATATATGAGCTTGATCCCTACGCAGACCTCAAGCTATTCACGGATGGCATCACCGAGGAGAACATCGCCGAATTTGTAACAGACCTTGACGTGATGGTGGACGAGATCGATAACCTGGGCATCAAGATTCGCATTCGCCAGGAATGTAAGCCGCAGCGGATACCAATTGTTATGGCGGCCGACAATGGTGATGGTGGCATTCTAGATGTTGAACGACATGACTTAGATGACGACATCGAATTCTTTCACGGACGAGCCAAGGGGGATATTGCGGATCGAGTGCTGAACCAAGAACTTCCTCAACCGCTCATCGGCCGCATTATTGGTGAGGAGCTAATCGGCTATGACGTGACTGATTCTCGTATGCAGGAATCGCTGTTAGAGATAGGACAATCTATTCCAACCTGGCCGCAACTCGGGACGGCTGCTTGGCTAAATGGCGTCGCCGTAGCAGCCACGGTCCGACGTATCATCACCGGTCAGTCGGTCGTCAATAATCGGGCAAATCTCAGTTTAAATTCGTGGCTGGTGCCAGACTGGAATGCAGCTGACGCAGTGAAGGCACGAGCCGCCAAGACAACCACCTTTGCTAAGGAGTTTAATGCGCGTATAGACGCGTTTATCAAAAAGATTTCGGGAAACTAGCCCTGCAGCGCCGTAATAACGCGCTCGCGTGACTCAGTGCTGATTCCGGCGTGCACACGAACGTATCCCGTCTCCGCAGATTGATCAGAAAAGAAGGCATTGCCTGGAGTTACAACCAAACCTAGCTTTAGGAGTTCTTCGAATGCCTCCATGTCGCTCGCTCGGTTATGCTTCAGGAGTAGGTAATAGGTGGCCGCTGGCATCTCACCGACCATATCGATCTTGGCGAATGCTTCAAGCATTGCAGCGGCGTTGGTTAAACACAGATCGCGCAGCTCATTAACGTATACTGTTAGCTCATCGTCGTGCTTATCTAGGGCTTGGGCCAGCGCATTTTGAGCAAGCGTTGATCCACCGGCGAAGATTGGGTCATGAACGGTGCTAATCGCTTCCATCAGCTCAGGGCTGGTGATAATCCACCCGGCACGCCAGCCGGGGATCGACAACGTCTTAGAAAAACTGCGCACGACTGCGGCGAGTGATAGATCCAGGTTTTGGTGATCAGAGTCATCATGCTTTGACTCATCCCATACAAACTCACGATACATTTCATCAATGATGAGGAAGCAGTTGTGCTCTTGTCCCGCCGTAATTAATGTTTCTAACTGCTCATGCGTGGCCACGTGCCCGGTTGGATTGCTAGGCGTGGTAATAATAGCTGCCTCCACGTCAGGGAAGTGAGCGGCCAGCGACCCCCAATCAATTGGCTCTCCGTACGGTGTCTTCACGTGCACTGGTTCAAGTCCCAGCGACTTGAGTAGCTGCGCGTGTCCTTGAAAGAACGGTTCAGGTAATAAAACCTTTGCACCCGGGGAGCAGTGCTGCAGGAGCGAGCTGGTGATGCCAGCCATAGCGCCAGCGGTGCCGGCAATGTTCTCAACTGGTACCTCCCAACCGCGGCGGGCGAGATACTTCGCAATTGCGGCGCGGTATTCTGGCACGCCGCGCTTGTTGTTGTAGCGCGAAATCTCGGAGACAGGCAGCTTCTTAAACAGGTCTGTTAGGACAGCTGGTGGTGGCACTTGGATGACTCCCTGAGCCAAATCTAGAGCCCCAGAAGCCTTAGCTCTCTCCGCCAATTCACGAATATTTACAGTAGTCATCTTGGCGGCAATTGTATCGTAAAACAGCAAAGCTTTACAGTTTGCGTATGTGCTATCAGTGTGCGAGGCTACTTTTGTGGGTTCTAAACTAACACTTTTTCCGTTACCAACCCTTCCTTCGCAGATTAGTAAGAGTAAGCGCGAGGCTGTTCAGCGTCGCATAAGCGCCAAAATTACCAGCGATTTTTTTAAGCACTCAGTTAAGCAGACACGGTCGCTACTCGAGAAAACAAGTGCCGAAGAGTGGGAGAAAATGGGCGGTCAGAAAGCTCTCCAAGTTTTTCATGCTGCTGCCGAGCGGGTACCGGCTTACAAGGACTTCCTACGTAAGCACAAGATTAGTCATAGAAAAATTAGGACCGTATCCGATTTGGCGCGCGTTCCGGCAACGAATAAGAAAACATATCTCAAGAAGTACCCGTTTGAGAGTTTGTGTTGGGACGGCGAAGTGGAGAATAGCCAGATGATATCTATTTCCTCGGGATCGACCGGGAAACCATTTATGTGGCCTCGGGATGTGCGACTCGAGTATGAGGTTACCTATCTCTTCGAGCTGACCATGGAATCATTCTTCAGGGTTTCGAAGTACAAAACGCTCATCATCGACTGCTTCGCCATGGGGATGTATGTCGGCGGCCCGTTCTTCTTGAATGCCTCCCTGCGAATCGCCCAAAAGGGTTACCGCGCAACTGTTGTGACGCCGGGGAATGTGCTCTCGGACATCTTACGGATCGTGACCGAGATGGCGCCACAATATGAGCAGATAGTGCTATCCGGGTATCCACCATTCCTGAAGGACGTTATCGATGAGGGCAAACGTGCGGGAATAAAGTGGGAACAGTATCGCACGATTTTATTCCCGGCCGGGGATGGTTTCTCTGAGCGCTGGCGCTCGTTAGTAGCAGAGTCAATCGGCGCTAATCCAGTGACTGATATATTGGGCTACTACGGTACTGCCGATGCCGCCGTGTTAGGTATGGAGACTCCCTGGTCAGTACACTTACGCCGCGAGATTGCTGAGCGCAACGGTTCGGTCTCTAAAGTGTTCGGACAAAGCAGGCTACCGTCCTTCCTTCAGTATTTCCCAACCCTGAGGTACTTCGAAGAGATGGGAAACGAGCTACATTTCACTGCGGCTAACGGCTCGATACCACTTATCAGGTACAACATCGGCGATATCGGTGGAATCATATCCTTTTCCGAAATGGAAACTATTGCTCGTGAGCATGGCTTGGAGGAAGTGGCTCGGCAGAAGGAAGTGTGGGAGCTGCCATTCGTATATCTGTTTGGGCGCAGTGACGATACGGCGATACTGTATGGTGCGAATATATATCCGGAGAACATCAAGTTGGCGCTTGAGCATAAGAACTTAAGAACAGATTGCACCGGTCGCTTTGTCATGAAAGTTAATGAAGAAAAGGATGGTAGCCAGCGACTGCACATTTACGTGGAGCCGCAGCATAAAGCGAAACGAACGACTCAATTACAGAATAAGATTAGAGACACCATTCAAGATGTGCTGCGTGACGTTAATGCTGAGTACACCAACGCCTCACGTGCGGTGGGGGAACGTGCCATTCCGATAATTCACGTTGTCGAGCATGGAGACGAAACGTACTTCACTCGCAAGAAGCAAAAACAGACTTGGAAGCTGTAAAGCGGATCGTACCGGGCAGCGATAGGAGATATACTGTAGGCACTAATCTGACAGCTATATGATGCTCGCAGTAGGAATTCGAGTCGGTGCCCTGATCATCAGTTTGATGCTGGGGGCCTTGGCGTATCGTCGGAACGCGCACAGCGCAACCCATATTCTGCTGCTGATGCTGACGCTGTTCATCTTGATCTGGGGAGTAGTGAACGAATTTGCGTTTAATGCCACTACCGCAGAAGCATCCCTGTTTTGGATACGCGCAGTAATGGCCTTTGCCGTTCCGCAGTCGGTCATTTTCTTCCTGCTCATGTATACCTTTCCGCGCAGCACCATTCCATTCTCACGACCAATGCTGGCGGCTATTACGCTGATCACAGGAGCGGCTATGGCTGTTGCGCTGTCACCATTCCTCTTTACCGGCATTCGCGAGGGAATTGGGCAGGCCGCTCAACCCATCGCAGGACCTGGCATGATTGTGTTTGTTGC
Organism: bacterium; assembly: GCA_002686445.1. GTDB lineage: Bacteria > Patescibacteriota > Andersenbacteria > UBA10190 > UBA10190. The sequence continues at coordinate 6,052 of NZCO01000030.1, forward strand.
CACCGCAGTTGTCTCGATTGTCTTGGGCCTCATAACACTGGTTAAGAAGAACTTTACGCTGAGGGGAGTTGAGAAACTCCAAGCTCGGTATCTGCTAGTAGGTACCTCAATCATGTTTGCGCTCATCTTGGGATTAGTCCTATTTCCAGTGATGGTATTGAAGAATAACTCCTTTGTGCAGCACTCAGCCCTCTATACGCTGCCGTTCGTGTTTGCGATCGCCTACGCGATAGCTAAACATCGCATGATGGATATTCGGGTAGCTGTGGCACGGAGCCTGTCCTTCTCAATTCTACTCGCCGTTTTTTTCGCACTGTACGCGGCCATACTCATCTTTGCCGTACCGGTGGTGTCCGCACAGCTAGAAATTCCATCGGAATTCTTGGCGGCAGCTGGAGCGCTGCTGGCGGTGCTGTTGGCGAGGTATGTGCAAGATACGTTGCGTCGGGTCACTGATCGCTATCTCTTTCAGCAGGAAGCGGACTTACGCGTGGCATTGGTCACAGCGGGTCGGCGGTTATCGCAATCGATCGATATTACTGATGTGACGGGGATAGTTGAGCAGACGATGCAGACAGTAGTCCGGGCGCAGACAGTCACCATTTTTCTTAAAGGCGAAGAGGAGGGGAGTGGGTTCGTGCCGCAGCGAATGCCTGATGCTAAGTCGACATATACCAAAGTGCCGATCGACAATGCGTTGGTTATTCATGCCCGGCATACGGGAGTCGCCATCATTAGGGATGAAGTCACGCAGCAAATCGAAGAGGAGACGCGAGAGGCGCACCGGGCCGAGCTGGGAAAAGTAATGGAGGCTTTCGAGTGGCTCGATGTGCAGGTGGCGCTGCCGTTGTTCGTTGATCAAGGTCTGACGGGGTTGATACTGCTCGGGGAAAAGAAGTCAGGTGATCCGTATTTGCAGGCTGATGCGCAATTCTTGTCTGCCTTTGCCCCGCAAGCGGCTACGGCGCTAGAAAACGCTCGTCTGTATAAGGAATCGTTGGAGTTTACGCAGAAGTTGAAGGAAGAAGTTGAGCGCGCTACCCATGAGCTGGAGGTTGCCAACGTGCAGCTGAAGAACTTGGACAAGGCCAAGAGTGAGTTCTTAAGCATCGCCAGTCACCAGCTGTACACGCCGCTGACTGCTATTCGCGGCTATCTCTCCATGATGTTAGAGGGAGACTTTGGTGAGGTGCCAGAGCAACAACAGCCGATCGTCGATATTTTGGACAAGAGTGCAGTTCGTCTGATTGAGCTTATTAACAACCTGCTAGACGTCTCTCGTATTGAGAGTGGGCGTCTCGAACTCAACCTAGAAGCCGTTGACTTAGGTGCTATGGCGAAAGAACTGGTGCAGGACTTAATGCCGAACGCCATGAACAAAGACCTCGATCTTGAATTCCAAAAGCCGATTCAACCCCAGCGGCCAGTTATTGCTGACCGGCAACGAATCCGGCAGGTAATGCTCAACATGATCGATAACGCCATTAAATACACCGATACTGGTCGCGTAGATGTGTCGGTGACGCAGGATGGCGATCAGCTTGAATTCGCCGTCCGCGATACAGGTAAGGGTCTGGCACCAAATGAAATCAATAAGCTGTTTACGAAGTTTACTCGGGTGGGAGGGGCCTCAAAATATCATACGGAAGGAACGGGCTTGGGGTTATATGTGGCCCAGCAAATCGTGCGTGAACACCATGGAGAGGTCGCCGTACGCAGCGATGGTCGGAGCAAAGGGAGTGTCTTTAGCATGAGCTTACCGGTTCAGGAGTCACCACGTAGCCTGCAGCTAGGCGATAAGGCAACGGTTGTCATTAAGGCCGCCGAGGCAGTTAGTGCTTCTTGATACATAAGTCGTAGACTAATAAGCACTATGCGATCAGCTGAAGTAGTCGTCACCGCAGTTACCGCTGCAGCTGTGGTGTGGGTCATAGGTGGGCTCGCCACGCCGCTGGTTTTTGCCGAGCGCTCACTACCTGGCCTACGCGTCGGTGAGACGCAGCTATATGGGTTGTCGGAAGAGGATTTGGTGGGTGTATTAGAGCGCTTGGGTGCTTCACTGTTGGCGCAAACAGTGACCGTGCAGCTGGAGGACGATACGGCCGACCACACGATTGCTGAGCTTGGTGTGGCATTAGATGTCGAGGCGACAACGGCGAAGATAGCGGGACGCTCCTGGCAGCAAACCTTACAAGGGGCGACTGCCATCGAACCGATCCTAACGGTGAACAGTCGGGTACTCAACACGGTTGTCCAGGCTGACTTTGGATCGCACATAAACCCACCGCAAAACGCGACGCTCGAACTTACCTCCGCTGGCGGGCTGGCGGTCGTGCCGAGCGCAGGTGGCCAGGGGGTCGACCTAACAACCTTTGAGCAGGACGTGCTTTCTCGAGCCTACTCACGAGCGTGGCAGCAGCCGATAAATCTATTGCTTGTCACGGCATCGCCAACGGTGCATGAGGCAGAGGTAGTCCAAGCCCAAATATTGGCGGATCAACTATTAACGGAAGGGTTTAGTCTGACCTTCGACGAGGAGGAATTTACTATCAAGCCTTTTACCATCCGCCGGCTGCTGAAATTTACCGAAGTGCGTGAAGCGGCTAATGCCGACAATACTATCCTCGGGGTTACCTTCGACGATGAAGAACTAACAACTTATCTAAATACTACTCTGCGACCCGTCATCGATCAGCAGGCGGTCAATGCCCGACTGGAGCTATCGGAGGGTGCAGGCCGACAACTGCGCGCTACGCAGTTTGCTTTGCCTGAGTCAGGGCAGGAGCTGGAGGGACTGCCAACGGCGGAGCGCATAGTACAGGCGTTGGCTCACGGCGTAGCGACAGCTGAGCTGGCAGTGGTCATCACAAAGCCTGACGTACAAGGGATTGCGGACATTGAGGAACTGGGCATCACCACGCTGCTGGCTCGCGGTGAATCTGACTTCGCCGGTTCATCCAGTGATCGTCGCTTCAACATCGACGTGGGTGCCTCTCGGTATCATGGGGTGCTTATTAAACCGGGGCAGGAATTTTCCTTCAATGACTTGTTAGGTCCAGTGGATGGTGCTCATGGCTTTAAAAAGGAACTGGTAATTAAGCAAAATGTGACCGTGCCTGAATTTGGAGGAGGGCTTTGCCAGGTGTCTACGACGGTCTTTCGGGCTGCCCTTAAGTCCGGTTTGCCCATCACCGAGCGTCGTAATCACAGCTACGCAGTTCGCTACTATGGCACCCCTGGATTTGACGCCACAATTTATCCCGGTAATACTGATTTCAGGTTTACTAACGATACGCCCGGGTACCTACTAGTGCAGGCGCGTGTCGAGGGAACAAAACTCGCGTTTGAATTTTGGGGAACCGACGATGGTCGTCAGGTTGAGATTGCTGGACCTAGTCCATATGATCGACAGCCAGACGGTTCCGTTAAGGCCACCCTGACGCAGACAGTGACACGTGACGGAGAGGTCCTTATTGATGAGACCTTTTACAGTCGTTACAAATCACCTAATTTATTCCCCCGAGCGCAAGCCATAGACAAGCCAGTGTAGATACCTGAGGCCAGATACGCCTCAACATGAATCCACCACCAACAGTTCCGGCAGCACCGTCAGGTGCGCCGAAGCGTCCATATAATAAAAGATACCGATCTCCTGCCCGAGGGCGGCGCGGTCGCATGGGCGTGCGCAAAGAATTGTCCGCGGGAGGCGTCGTGGCGAGACAAGAAGATGGTGTGTGGTTGGTTGCGCTCTTAATGACAGAACACAAGCGTGGCAAAGTGTGGGTGTTGCCTAAGGGGCACGTTGAGCTCGATATCAAAGAGCGCGTGTCTGATGCTGCCAAACGTGAAGTTGAGGAAGAGGCTGGGATCAGTGACCTCGCGGTTAAGAACCAGTTGGGTGTTACGCGCTTCCGATTTCAGGCCGAGACAGCGGTGGTGCACAAAACGGTGCACTATTTCCTCATGACCACCAATCAAAAGCAGCTCACCCCGCAAGCAGATGAAGGATTGATTGACGCGGCCTGGTTTCCGATTGGCGAGGCAATCAAGCAATTAGAATACGACACTGATCAAGACATAGTGCAGCGTGCGTGGGATGTACTAGAAGGACGACCGCGTCAGCGACGTCGCAAACCACCTACGAGCCGAAACGGTGGCGGCGGTGGGAGACAGGTACGGATTCGCACCTAGACCTAGCGCGGATCAATTGCGCCGACCAAAAGAGTGTCGAGGAAGCTTGCTGGCGCTAGACGACCAGCTTTTAGCTGTCCGATAAGGGGAGTGGCCTGGGTGAACATCGGAATCGTATTCACGTCGAGCACATCAATAGAGTTGTCGTCCGCGACGACATCGATAGTAACAGCGCCTTCGCAGCCGAGCTCTTGATATACCTCACGCGCAATTTCTTCAGCTTCACCAATGAGCGGCCCATCGTTCGGTGTACCGGTGGCTGTAGATAAGTTAACGCGTCCAGGTCGGCGCTTCGCTAGATAGTCATAGAACGGTGCTCGGTTGTGTACGACCAGGGTTGTCGGGAGGGAAATCAGCGAGCCATGTTGGTCGGGGAATAAGGTCACGGCCATCTCGGTGCCTTGAGCAATTTCTTGGATGAGTACGTCACCTAAACGAGAGGCGCGTCGGATGGCAGGGGCCAGTTCGTCGAGACTGCCGACTAACTCAGTGCCGCTACTACCATCTTGGGTAACTGCTTTGACGAACACGGGGCCAGCGAACTGATTTTTCACATCATTCACAGCGCTATCAATGGGCGTTTTTTCATGTATCAAGGCTGAATCGGGCAGAGCAGCAAAATCACCAATGACGGTGTGCATCCGGTGCTTATTATGGGCGAGTTGGCTGCTGCCTGCGCTGGAACCCACCACGGGGATACCGAGGGTCAGTCCAGTGGCGTGCAATGAACCGTCGTCTCCTCCACGACCTCGCAGCAGCGTCATCATACCGTCTAGGGGGCGTTGTAGGAGGCGCTGCAGGCCGTCAGGGGCATTAACTGCACGCACCGCTTGTCCAGGCACTCGAAACAACATGTCCATCATGCGGTCGACGGGCCCACGATTGGGCAAACTGCCCAGTGGTACTTGCCATGAGCCATCAGGCTGCACATGTACCGGGGTAATCTGGTACTTTTCGCGGGGAATATGTTGGCATGCCCAATAGCCAGACTCGAGACTTAAGTCTCGGCTGCCTTCTTCACCACCAAAGAAAACCGCGATATGGGGTTTACGTGTTTTCATGTACTTGATCGAATGTTTTGTGTCCCTTAGCATACCATGGATTAATAGATCTACATGGACGAAGCACTACTAAGA
>NZCO01000031.1 GCA_002686445.1 bacterium
GATTGGAAAGAATATTTTGAATAACAGAAACCGATAAGACTTTTCCGCTTCTACTAAACAAGCCGATTGATTGTGCAATATTTTGGATATCTTTCAGAGAATGTTTGCCAGTTGCATATCTCCCAAACAATTTGCGAATAAGTGGCGAACGCTGGGCATCAGGCACGACAATATGTTCAAGTTTGTCATTCAAATATCCCACAGGTGCCCAGCCGGGCCATTCGCCACGGCGCAATTTTTGTCGAAGTCCGCGCTTTGTATTCTCTGAAAGATTATCAACAAAATATTTCGATTGACCAAAAGCAATGTTCAGCATGAATTTGCCTTGTGGAGTTGGCTCAAACCAAAATGTAGGAGATTTTAGCGCTTTGATTTTTCCGCTATCTACGAGAAATATAATCCGTCCACCATCCACACTGTTTCTCGCCAGTCTATCGGGATGCCAAGCTAAAATCCCTTCCGCATGACCCAACTCCACGCGTGCGAGCATTTCATTAAATATAGGACGCCCGGGCTCTTTTGCGGTCTGTGATTCCCGAAAAGTATCGACAATATGTAAATGCTCGCGCGTAGCAAATTCATTCAATTCAACTTCCTGCGCTTCCAGCGATAAAACTTGTCTGTCGTCCTCGTCTGTTGATTTGCGAATGTATAAAAAGTAGTTCATTGCTTTTGGTTGATTAAATTATTGCTTCAACTTTTGCGAAGCAAAAGGAAAAAGATTGGCTCACAAGCGATAGCTTGAATGTTCGTAGGACATTGAACCCGCTTTTGCGGGATCGCGCGCTATCCGTTTTGTGGCAAAAACCGTGGAAAATCCTCGTGGATTTTCCGCTTCCCTCCGCCGTAGGCGGACGAGAATTTGCGAGTTGTTCTGAATGGCTCCCAGGGTCAGATTCGAACTGACAACCTAGTGGTTAACAGCCACTTGCTCTGCCATTGAGCTACCTGGGAATATACTGTTTAACGAACTGACGACCTCGATAACTTTTTAATTCTTTTTCTCGTTTTCGTGCCTCTTGGCGGCTAGGGTATTTTTCCGAATACACTAGCTCCCACGAACCATCAAAACGAGCAGTATAGCTTTTTTCAAATCGGTGATCGTTATGCGCCTTCAGTCTTTCATTGAGATCTTCAGTTTCACCGGTATAGGTTTTTCCATGCTTGTGGTTGTAAACCACGTACACACAATACATATCACACTCAACTATAAGTGAACTGCTCTGCCCCCGCCAGCTGGCGGGGAGCTACCTGGGAATAAATAGCTGACGCACGATGGGGTTTCTGTGAGAATGTTCCGCAACAACTCACATACGCTCCACACGTGCGCCAACTCAGTAGCGTAGATTCTCGTAAAGGTCGGATTTGCTGCTCGAAGCATGTTTGCTCGGCTAAACCCGATCTATAAGAGATTACGCAAAATAGGGTACAAGCACCTTTCTCTGTGCCCCTCGATTGTTGCGCAAAAACACCTTTTTTTCAACTTTCTGGCCTCGTATGCGACCATAACGCCATGCCCCGAAACCACTTATACGGATACATCCTAGCGGCAGCGATCGCGATTATTCTGATCACCATTCTGCCCACTGATTATAAACAAGTGCTGTCTCGCGGAACCGATAGCTACGAAACCCATAAAGCGGTGGCGGGGAGCGGCACGGTACAGCAAATAGTCACATCTGATCGAACTATTGCTGGCGTCGGTGCGCTCGCTGTTGATTTCAAGCGCTCGGGCAACCTTGCCCCGCTCGTGGTTGAGGTCACCAACGCATCGGGAGGCGAGCTTGCTCACGCCATCATAGATCCCAACCAGATTGCTGACGATGAGCTCGCCTGGGCTCGCTTTGAAACTGGTTCAATCCCCGCCGGCGAACCAGTAACCATAATGTTGTCAGCTCCTGAAGCAACGGGAGCCAACCCGTACGGCATTCGCTTCGACGCCGAAACGGAACACCTGGCTATCGGCGTGATCGAATCCATCTCCGTATGGGAACAAATTACCCGCTGGGATACGGCTCACCCGCGATTGAGCCGTTTCGTCCTCGCCATGTTAATCGGCGCCATCGGCTTGGCACTGCTTTCTATCAAACACGTCGAGGAAATATTAGATCGCCCATGGGTATTCCCTGCCGCGCTGGGCATCTTGGCTGCTATCGCGGTACTGCTACGCATTCAAACTGCTGGCGCCATCGACAGCCTGTTCGGCGGCGACGCCTTTAACTACGTCATGAAATCCCGCGCCTGGATCGAAAGTGCCGATCCGTTCGCTATCGATCCACGTAAAGCACCGTTCATGTCACTACTGCTCTTGCCCGGGTTGTCACTTATCGATCCGCTGGTCATGGGCCAGATGATCGGTATCGTGAGCGCCGCCGCAGGGGCGATCCTTATTGCCCTTATCGCTCGTCGGCTAGAACTCCCCAAAGTGTTGGCGCTCACTGCTGCCGCACTGCTAATTGTGAACCGCTATTGGTGGTGGGAGTCAGTGACCGGTTTAGCCAACATCCCTTATGTCGTCTTACTTCTCGCAGCCACACTCGCCTTTTTGGCAGCTCGTCCTTACTTAGTCGGTGTGCTAGCCGGCCTCGCGACACTCACTCGGTATGAAGGCGTGCTAGCGCTGGCCACATTACTACCAAGCTTGTGGGTCTTAACGCCGCGATGGCGCACCGTGTGGCGAAGCATCCTGCCAGCGATTATTCTCATCGCCTTGCCCTTGGCTCTGTGGCCACTAACCGGAAATAGCGGTGTGCGGTCCGCGAGTGACCTACTCGGAGACCCGGGACTCTACATCGCTTGGGATTGGCACGACTATGTTAATAATTTGCAGCGATTCCGCACCTTTGTCGGCCGGATGTGGTTCTTGCAAGGGTTAGTCGGCAATCAACTCACCGTCTTTATTGGTGGCCTGGTCGCAGGCTTGCTGGTTGCTACCCGTAATCGCTGGCCGCGACAGCTGACCATTGCAGTCGCGCTCGTCCCGTTTGCCGCTGGAGCCGCACTGCTCGGATTTGTAGCCTACGGCAACCAAGAACTATTGAAAGTGGCCCTAACGGGACTAACCGCCACTGTCGGACTTGGCCTCGGCTACCTACTGCTACGCCAACCCCGCCGCGCCATACCGCTAGTGCTGATGGTGGTAGCGCAAGTGCTGTTCGTTACCGCGATCCTCCCCAAGGACCGCTACTACATGATCGTGGTTCCCTTTGCCGCATTGTTCCTCGTGATTGGCGTGGCCTCGCTCGTCGACTGGCAACGCACGTGGCAAAAGATGGGAGTCTTACTCACGCTTGGCGCGGTGATAGGAATGACCTATGCCAGCACTACCAATTCTCTGCCCGGACAAATCTCTGAGTACAACGATAAGAGCGGACCAGCCACAGAACTTGTTAACGTCGGTAAGTATTTCCGACAACACCCCGGCCGAGTCGGAGGACCGCGCTACGCGGACCTATTCTTACGAGTCTACCGGTCACCACGCACCGTCACGCTGCTGGCGACTGAAAAACCGCTGACCGCAGCCGACGAATTACAACGACTCCGCGAGGCGGAGGTGGAATTCGTATTTAGTGTTAAATCGGGCAAGGATTTAGTCAGTTTGGAGACATTCCCGAATGCATTTACTCTGGAGGCCGAGCTTCCTGGCGCAAAAATATTCCGGCTGCTGCCGGAATAGGAGACTCGCGATATTTTTCTATTCTAGCGGCTGCAAACCAGAACCGCCGCCAGCGACACTCACGACAATGTCCTCTATAATGATGGGCTCAACGGGATTATCATTCGAGTCGGTCTCGACAGCAGAGATCAAATCAACGATATCCATGCCCTGCTGCACGACTCCGAAGGGAGTGTGTTTGCCGTTCAAGCTAGCAGTTTCTTTGGTCGTAATAATGAAGAACTGACTGCCATTCGTGTTGGGACCGGAGTTGGCCATAGCCAGTATGCCGCGCACCAGCGGGAATGATTCTACCTGTGTCGTATAGACGTAGCCCTGTGCTTCATAAAACTGTTTGATGGAAAGGTCAGCAGCGCCTTCTGGCAGCCCCGCCAACTGTGACGGGTCAATTGCATCGGCTAACTTCGTTTGATGTAATCCGTATGACTCGGCATTAATCTCGTCCGGGAACTGATACCCGGGGCCACCCTGCCCATGCGTCGCCCGATTCGCTAGGTCTTTCGAATTGGGATCGCCACCTTGAATCATGAAGTCAGGAATAACGCGGTGGAAGGTCGTTCCGTCGTAGAAATTTTCTTTCGCTAGCTTTACAAAATTACCGACCGTCAGTGGCGCTCGCGATCCATCCAAACCGATAACTATGTCGCCTTTGTTGGTTTTGAGCGTAACGCTAACGACGCCTGCAATCGGCTCGATATCACTACCAGGAGCTGCGGGTGGCCAAGGAACGGTACTGTCGTCAGTCATAGGTGTTGATTCAGGAGCGCGCGTTGGCGACACCGGCACTTTCAATTCGCCGTCCGGACGCAGCAGATACACCAAACCGCCCAGCACAACGGCTACGGCTACCAGTATCAGCACATAGGTACTCTTCGGCATAGCGCTTAACTATATAGAAAAAAGGTCGGACTGCCATAGCTAGTTGTACACGGGTGCCTAATAATCGCGGAGCTTACGGAGCTTGTTGTGCTCACGTATCTTCTCCAGCGCCTTAGCCTCAATCTGTCGAATACGTTCTCGTGTCACATCAAACTCGCGCCCTACCTCTTCTAAGGTGTGGTTCATGCCATCAATCAAACCAAAGCGCATCTCGAGGATCTTTTGCTCGCGCGGTGTCAGGTCACTCAAGATTTCACGCACGTGTTCGTTTAAGAGCTCGCGACCCGCAGCCTGCTGCGGCGTAATCGTATCTTCATCTTCGATGAAGTCCTTCAATGTTGAATCTTCCTCGTCCTCACCAACCGACGCATCGATAGAAACCGTTTCCTGAGAAATCTTCATAATATGGCGAACCTTATCAACGGGTAGTTCCATTTCCGCGGCAATTTCTTCCGGCAGTGGATCCCGTCCCAAGTCCTGCAACAGTCGTCGCTGCACCTGCGTAAACCGATTGATCGTCTCCACCATGTGGACCGGAATACGAATCGTACGTGACTGATCGGCTAGCGCACGAGTAATCGCCTGGCGAATCCACCAGGTACCGTACGTAGAGAATTTATACCCTTTGCGATAATCAAATTTTTCTACGGCCCGGAACAAACCGAGATTTCCTTCTTGAATCAAGTCCAACAATGAAAGATTTTTCCGTCCAGTATATTTTTTAGCAATCGAAACCACCAACCGTAGGTTAGCCTCGGCCAATCGTTTGCGTGCCTCGGCATCGCCCTGTTCAATCCGCTTGGCTAGCTCCACTTCTTCTTCAGCTTTCAACAGTGCCACCTTACCGATCTCACGCAGATACATCTGGACTGAATCATCAGAGATCGCACTGACATCAACGATGGTGTCTTTTGAACCCTCACGCTTGTTGACTTCCTTCTTGGTCGGTAACGTATCAGGCAGCTCAAAGCTGATCAAATTATCTTCAGGCTCTTCAACGTGAATACCCCGATCGTCAAGTGACGAGTAGATCGCTTCTAGGCCCTCAATGTTTTCCTCTACTTCCGGTAAGGCATACATGATCTCCGATTCCGTCACAAAGCCTGCCTGCAGCCCTTTTTTCAGCAGTGACAACACTGGGTCAGAAACGACTAGCTCTTCGGGAGTAAGTTTTGGTCCACGACGCCGAGCTGGCTTACGCTTGGCAGCCTTCTTTTTCTTACCTTTAGCCGGCTTCTTGGCTGGTGCCTTCTTTTTCGGCTTTGCAGCCTTCTTTGTTACTTTCTTCTTAGCTGGCGCTTTCTTGGCCGGTTTTTTTGCTCGTGCTTTAACGACGCCTTTTTTCTTAGCCGTGGTCTTTTTCTTCTTTTTCGGTTTTGCTTTGGGTTTTGCGGGCATTAGCGTAAATCGCGTTAGCGTATGTATTGGCACACTGTACAGCCTCCTCTTATATATGTATAGCCTTGTGGACCACTGATTTTACCGGTTCTCCCCTAAATAGATGCCTCGATGGCTACTCTACTCAATATCTTTTCATAATTGTCAATCTTCGACAAGGTCAGAATAGCAAACTGTACACAGGCTTTATTTAGTACGTACAAGGGCCTTAGAAAGCGTATCGAGCTCGCTTTGTGCCTCGTTGAGCGATTCCATGGTCTCCTGGAATTGGGCAATAAGCTTTCTTTGCTCCTTGGCTGTAACGCTCCCCAGCTGCTCTTGGAGGGCTCTGAGCTGCTGTTCTAAGTTAACAATCTGTAGTCCCCGCCACAACCGCTCAGCTTCCTGTTTTAGAGCACTGGCTCCTTGGCGGTGCTCGTCGAGCCTGGCCACGTATTCTTGGGCAACCAAGCGCACAGCCTCGGCTTGGGGCATGAAACTGTCCGCTACATAGGTCAATAATTTGTCAGCGGATGCATGGGGGAAGTCTTTGTGCTTTTTGGCCACCACTCCCAACTCCTTATACAAAGCCTGGGCATCACCCGCTGGTAAATCCTTTAATCGCACCTGTTTCATCAGGCGCTGCCGAACGGCTGGCTCAAGCACTAATAACCCCAGCAAAATCCGATAGCCTTCATTTTCTGGCATGAACGATCCTCTTCCCGTGGTGGGCGCTGACGCGACTTGCGTCACTGGTACCGCAGCTAAGCGGGAAACAATAACTGATTCCGGCACGTGGAGCGTGGTTGCCACCTGCTGGATCATCTCTCCTTGGTGCACCACGTTGGTGACTCGCTTAATCAGTGGCAACAGCCGCTCCAACAATTGATCACGGTCGTCGATGTCAGTCGCTTGGAGTCGATCAAGCAACAAGTTCACGAGTGGTACCGGCTGGTCTAAATAGTTGGTTAGAGCCTTGGGATCATCTTTAGCCACATCGGCCGGGTCTTGGCCTATCGGAAAGACCACGGTGGCCACGCGCATGCCGGCGGCGATCGCTTCATGAGTGGCGGATTCAGCCGCCGCCACGCCCGCGCCGTCGGCGTCGAAGGCGAAGTGCAGCGTGCTAGTATAGCGGGACAATAAGGCTACTTGATCTGTCGTAAACGCCGTGCCGGAGCTAGCCACCACATTCTTGTGGGCAGCTTGGGCCAGCATCACTACGTCCATGTATCCCTCGACGACCACACACGGTTCAGATTTGCGTAACACCTGCTTTGCCCGATTGAGATTGTAGACAACCCGTCGCTTCACATAGACCGAGGTTTCCGGCGAATTAATATACTTGCCTTCGTTCCCCGTCTCCGTCCAGGGAGCAATTCGACCCCCAAAGGCAATTACGCGACCTTGCACATCGTGAATCGGGAACATAATGCGCCCCCGAAACCGATCGTAGAGCTTGCCGCGCTCACTACGACCGACCAGGCCAGAACGCTCTAATTCAGATTCCGTATATCCTTTGCTGAGCAGAAACTTAATCGCCGTGTCCCACTGTTGCGGCGCGTAGCCCAAGGCGAAGCCGTCGATGGTCTTAGCCTGCACCCCGCGCTCCTTCAAATATTTCAGTGCCCGCTTACCTGGCGATTGATTAGTCAGAATTTCGTGATACAGCTTGGCCGCTAGTTCGAGCATCTCAAAGATGCGCGCCCGTGGATCCTTGGCCCCCGAGCGCCGCTTCGGCAACGTCACGCCGGTACGCTCAGCTAATTGCTCTAAGGCCGCTGGAAATTCTATACCCTCTTTACGTTGGAGGAAGGCAAAGATATCGCCACCTTCGCCACAGCCGAAGCAATGATAAATACCCTTATCGGGACTCACCACGAATGAGGGGGTCTTTTCACTATGAAAGGGGCACAAGCCCTTGAGGTGCCGGCCCGCTTGCTTGAGGGTGACGTACTCACCAACCAGCTCGCCAATATCAAGGCGCTCCTTAATTAATTCGATCTCTTCGCTCATCGTATTAGCATCGGGGATCTAGCGACGCTAGGCAAGTCACTACCCGCTGTAGCGACTTATGAACTTTCGGGGGCTATGCCACCAGGCTAGTTTCGTTTGTTTACTTGAGCCCCGCATAAAGCGATGTTCCGGGCGGGCCCAACCGGGCAAAATCTGATGTTTCCAGGGGCCGGTGTACAGCGCGAAGTGTAAGTGGGCATGCTTCCACCACCCGTTCTCTGGCGTTTGCGCCGCCGCGACTGTCCCTAATGTCTGGCCGCCAGTCACCATTTCATCTTCTTTCACCGCCAATTGCGCTAAGTGTCCGTAGACAGAATAAAAAAGGCTGTGATCACGAGGGTTCGTATGCCCGATAATGACGACGCCACCCCAGTCCCGATGCTCTTCACTGCCCTTGCGCATCTGCGCCCAGACAACCTTTCCCTTACCAATCGCTTTAACTGTCGTGCCAGCTGGTGCCGCGATGTCATCACCGAGGTGCGTGGCCCAGAAAATAATGTGGCGGCGAATACGCCGACCAAATGAATATAGATCACCAAGTTTGTAAGTATCGACCGGGAGGGTCAGCTTTTCAGGTTCCGGGTAGCTGTACATGTTCTTTAATGCGTTCGACTTTAGCTAATAAGTGATCAACCACCATACCAGCAATATCGAGCCCTGACAACATCTGCGCGCGCGGGAAATTACAGTACGGCACGTTGGACTCAATGATGTAGTGATGTCCCTCGGCATCCATGAGCATGTCGACGCCGCCGAATTCGATACCCAGCAAGTTCACTGCACGCACCGCATCCATCTGCATCTGCTTGGGATAGCGCTTGGGTACCACATCCATCTCATCACCCACGTTACTGCGAATATCATCTCCCTGCTGCCGATACTGATAGCTATCTACCACCTGGCTCCCTAACACCACTAAGCGCTCGGAAGTTGTTGTCTCAATCAGCTCACGCATGATGAGCTTCGTGTCTCCAAGCACATGGTCTACCACAGACACCAACGAGGAGAAGGAATCTATCTTCATTACCCCCACACCGTGCGAACCCCCCATGGCCTTTAAGATGATAGGGAACCCGCCGCAATACTCGACATACTTCGCCAAGAGCGCCGGGTCTTTAGTCAGATAGTGAATGGTTTTGGGCATCGGTAACCCCGCCTGTTGGTGCGGAATCAATTGCAGCCGCCGATTTAAGACGTCTTGGTACGACTTGTAGACGGTGGCAACGTTTTCGTTGGCCAACAGCCGCGTCATGAACATTGGCCCTCTGGCTATTTGGAAGAGCATGTCACCCACCCCGAGCTTGGGCAGGTCGGTGTGGTCGGCGGCCTTGATATCAAAATCAATATATTCTACGTCCCGCTTGTCACATGCCGCCTTGAGCAACTCGATGCGCTTGTCTACGTCGGGACTCAACTTACTGCGCAACGCAAAAAAACGAGAACTGTCAGATGAAGGACTAGTCATAATGCCCCTAACTGTAGCAAACTAAGAGGAAGCAACGAAGCCGGTAGTGTGAATGCTCGATAGCTGGTAGTCTCGGATGTTGTACAACTTCTTACCCACTCGTACTAAGCAAACTTTTATATGACGACAGATACCCCACTCTTGGAAAAAGATCCGACCAAGCCGTACATCATTGGCATCGCCGGCAGCAAAGGAAAGACGACCGTGACCCGACTACTCGCGCATACCTTTCAAAAGCGCCGACGTAATACACTGCGTGTTGATACGGATGGTCATTTCTACAACGGACGACAGCGCAGCACGATGGACGAAAGTAAGCAGCTGTATGGGTTAGTCCCCACGGTCTCGCCCGGTCGCTACCTGCGATCATTAAAGGGAGTCCGTAATGGTGTGGCTGTTATCGAAACAGCGATTGGCTGTGCCAACATCTACGGCGGTCTCGGGTATCGTTTCCACCACATCGGTATTTTTACCAACGTGTATGAGGACCATATCGGCGAGGGCATTAAAGATCGTGAGCAACTAGCTGAACTCAAAGCCAAGTATATCTTCCGCCGTATCTATCCAGGTGGTACCGCCATCTTTAATGCTGATGACCCGTATGTGGTCGACCAACTATTCCGCGTGCCGGAAGAATGTACGCTCCTGCCGGTCGGAATGGATTTTTCCGAGTTTGATATTGCCAAGCACCTGAAGAAAGGTGGTCGCGCCGTCACCATTAAGAATGATGTGATCTACACGCTGCGTGGCAACCGCGAGTTCCCGTGGCTGGATACCAAGTCCGTGCCGTGGACCTTCCAAGCCAACTTCGTGCCCTCGTTGTATAACTTGATGTTTGTCATGGGTGCTGTGTTCGCGGAAAACGACTTCAAGATGCCCGACCGTATCGCCGATCGTATTAAGTCGTTCAAGCTGCAGGGTGGGGGCCGATTACGATTTCTCGAAAGTAACAAGACAGGTATCAAGGTGTTGGTTGATTACGCTCACGAAAAATATTCACTGCGCAAAGTTGGCCAGCTCGCATCCAAGCTAGCTGAAGGAAAAACTATCGGCATTATTCGCTTGGCTCCCGACCGCACCGACAAGTTGCTCCGGGACACTGGCCGTTACATCGCGAATAACTTCGACACCATCATTGTGTATGACAAAATCGACGGTGTGCTCCGAGACGAGGTGCAAAATGTGCGCACCGGACAGATCCGCAAGACGGGTGAGGTTTCCCGCATCGTGTATGAAGCAATTAAGAAAGCGCAGTCAAAAAAGCACGAAGTGCATCAAGACATCGTCGAGGCTGACGCTATCGCCCACGCCTTCGACATTGCCAAGCGTGGCGATATCATCGTGCACATCGTCAATGACGACCACAAACGCAGCGAGTCAATGATTAAAAAGAAGCTGGGACGCTTCCGCATCAAAAGCCACACTTAAGCTACGCCTGACAGGTGGGGCACCAATGGGTCCCGCGCCCGGCGACTTTTGCTTTCTTAATGATGACACCTGCCTGCCGGCAGGCAGGCCGTAGGCAGGGCTTCCCGGCTCGGCCATATACTTTGAGCTTCGACACGTAGTTCCCGGCTCGGCCCGCCGCATCGGTGAAACTGTTAAAGGTAGTACCGCGATGCTTGAGCGACTGCGTTAACACGTGGCGAATGCCACGATGCAGCTTCTTGATTTCTGCTTGGCTAAGACGACCCGCCCGACGCGTCAGTTTAATACCCGCATAGTGCGCTGCTTCGTCAACATAGATGTTGCCCAGCCCAGCTATTTTTGTTTGGTCGAGCAATACTTGTTTGAGTGTTGTTTTACGACCGCGTAGTACCGACGCTAGATAGTCGACCGTAAACTCATCGCCGAGCGGTTCAACCCCAAACTTCGCTAGGGCGGCATCCCGCAGTTTCGTGTCAGCTAGTTTCGCGTACCCAAACTGGCGTAAGTCATTGAAGAATAGGAAATTGTTTTCCCCGAGCTCGAAAATGATATGGGTGTGTTTACCCGGAAGCTCTGCTGCGCCTGCCCCTCGTAGCGCTGAGCTTGTCGAAGGGCGAAGTGGGGGCCAACTGTGGCCACCGGCTATGACGCCACGTCGCGACTGATAGATTAGCTGGCCGGTCATCTTCAAGTGCAACAGTATCGTTTTGTCAGACCCCTGCAGGGTGAATAGTAATAGCTTGCCCCGGCGCCGCACCGGACCAAACTTCTGTCCTTTGAGATACGTGGTAAAAGCCTTAGCTGCACCACCAACAATCTTAGGCAGGCCCACCTGCACTCGTTTTATGTTCTGTCCACGCAAAACCTTGTCGAGATCCGCACGTATTGTCTCTACTTCTGGTAACTCTGGCATGACTATCCAGTCTCGGGCGCGTCAGCCGACCTGTCAATTTAGTTGCGGTGGCTGCTGCGGTGACTGTTGGGGTGATTGCTGCGGTTGCTGCGGTGGCGGCACACCAAAGCCGGCCAAGAGCCGGGCATAGGTGGTACGGAGCGATGTTTTGCTGATCAAGAAGACAAACACAGACGTTAAGGCAATGCTCCACAAGACCACCCCGTATGTCAGATCCAGAATAAAGACGGCATCGGGAATGTTTTTTTGCACAACCAATGCGGCTAGTACGGCTGCGGCTAGTCCCCGCGGTATCATGACGGCCGCATAGGATGCTTCCCACACGCCGGTGGCGCGCGGCAGTGTCAGACGAACAGCTGCGTACCGAATCACGAGCAAGGCTGCCGCCACTCCCAATGCGATAACCATAACTCTGAGATTGGCTGCCTCGATGGACAACCCAACGAAGATGAAGAAAAATGTTTGCAGTAAGAACACGATCTCACTAAAGAACGCTCGCTCCCTCCGACTTAAGACCACGGGATTGATCAGCCAGCGCATAACTGGGTGCGCTGCGGACAGGCGCTGCTTCAGCGGGCCACTATTACCCAACATAATGCCGAAGACCAGGGCCGCGATTGGCCCGGGGAACCCGATCGCTTCTACGACCCCATAGAGAATAAAGACGAAGGCCAGGGTGACGAACATCGAGTTGCGAATATGACGTACTTGATCAAGTAGTAGAGACCAAATGAATCCGCTGACGATACCAAACAGACCGGCGTACACAAACGAGATAATAGTAAGTATCGTAACGCCGGCAAATGACACGTTGCCCGTCGTCACTACTCCCAACAGAGCGATCGTCACCACGATAGCTAGAACGTCGCTAAATGCTGACTCTAAGATCAGCAGCGCTCGCGAAGTAGACGCCACTTGTAAACGATCGAGCAGGGGAATAACAACGGCCGAGCTCGTGCCACCCAGCATCGCGCCCACCATCAACGAAACCATAAGCGGTAAGCTGGTAACCAGCCAGACCAACGCCCCTATCCCAAGCACACTTAAGATAAAACTGGCCAACACCAGCCGGGTAGTTCCTGACAATGCATTGCGCAACACGCTGGCTTGTAGCTTGGTACCACTCTCAAACAGCATCACGACCAACGTGATAATCAAGACCACGTCACCAAACTGTCCAAAGAAATCTGGGCTGACCCAAACGCCAATCACTAGGCCAACGAGCATCAACAGCAATACATCGGGAATGGCCGTAAAACTAAACAACCAGGCAAAAAAATGAGCCGCGAAGACCAAAGCGCCAATAGCCAAGATAATGAGTGATACAGATATCACCATATTAGTATAGCAGCCCCCTAGCCCCTTGTTGTGCCGATTTTCCGACTATATTGACAATAATCAATATATATGATATTATCAGCTTCTGTTCGTTTTACGCTAGGAACTTAAGATCGGAAGGAAAACCCATGTCTCTGTATCTCGCACTCGCCAGTGCTGCCATCCTAGTCATTACACTCACCTACTTCACGGTTTCGACGTTCTGGCTGAGCGAGCCCCTCTTTCGAATGGCTCATGCTATGGACCGGCCGCGCGACCATGAACTTTGCCGGGCCTTCTGTAAAAAACATCGCTCTGTCCTCGGCAGACCTCACTTCCACTTCGTCCTGTGGACAATGCAGAAGCGGGACCTACTCACAGTCAATCACACGCCGGAAAGTCCGGCCATACGAGACTTCTGCTACAAGGTCATGGTTACCCTTAGGGGTGCCCGGCACTATGGACAAGCCAAGCAAAATTGACGCTCTGCTCGAGCCCCGAACCCAAGCCGACTACGTCGGCTTCTTTTTTTATCCGCCGATGCGCAATCGCCGTCGGTCAATACTATGTGCTTCTATAACCGCTGCGTTCTCGGGCACGTCGCGTACCCAAATAAGTACTTGCGGATCGGCAAACACCGGAACCCACTCACGGTCGCCTACGCGAGCGGCCAGAAATGTTTGCGCCCACGGCGTGATATCGCGATACCGAAAGACAATGACATTAAAGTTATGCTCGGCGAGCTGCTGCTCCCACACCGCCTCATCTTCCTGCATCGGGATATATACATTAGTGAAAAAACTTTCCGGGTAGGCCTCTGGTCGGTTGTCCACAAAGACCTGCTGCTCGGGTGGGAGAAAGTAAATGAGATATCCGCCGATGTCGTAGTTATTCATGATCGGCCCCGCTATCTTGTTGTCGCGCATAAACTGCGCAGCGCTGCCCACGCCTGGTACCAACCCGAAGCCTCGCACCGGAATGCGCTCCTGCACATCCGGCAGTTGAGTAAAGAAGATAATGATGAGCAGCACTGCTCCCACCCCCGCGGTATACCAAGGCGTGTTTTCAGTGAAGCGGCGCCGCTCAAACGAAGCCGCTGCAGAGAAGAAGAATGCCACCATCGGTATCGCTACTAATCCAGCTGGGGTGAAGTTACGCAACGCCAGCCAGGCCATAACTACTAGCGTCGCAGTTAGCGCTATGTGCGCCAGGGGTAATCGTTGTTGCCGGCGAGATGCGCCAGCGATCGCAAACCCGACGAGCAACACTGTAGTAAGTATCTTTACTAACAAAAAGTTGGGGTTATCAAACCCCCACTCCTCAAGAAAAAAGATCGACTGATTCTCTATCAACTGATACCCGTAGTTACGGAAAATTTGAAACGGATACAGCAGACCTCGTATACCAAACGGAGTCATTAACGAAGCGAGTACTACCAAGCCGGTCGCCGCAGCCAGTCGCCGAATGACGACGTCGCGCCAGACCTCCCTCCAATTGGGCCAGCGATACACCAGCTGCTCTAACAGATACAGACCAATGATAAAAATGCCGAAGACAAAGTAGACGTGCGTGTTCACCCAGAGCAACTGCAATACAGGCAGTGCCCACAACCATCGCCACGATAAATCCCCGCGCGTAACACGCCAGAGAATCCAGATAAAGCAGGCAATAAACAAATAGCTAAAGGCCTCCGGCCGCACCTCTGTCCGCTGCGCCAGCAACGGAACGAGCGCCAACGCAGTCAGTGTCGCAATTAGTAAGTTGGACCAGCGACGGGCCAAGTCAAAGACAATCAACAGGGAAAGCAGACTGATGACTATGTACCCCACCTGCACCGCCGTGATGCCCCCAGCTTGTTCGAGCAATGCTGCCAACACTCCTGAACCCCAGTGATGATTAACCACCGGAAAGTCCACGTGGGTATATGAATAGAAATTTGTGTCGAGCACGCCCGCGTTGGTCGACCAATCAGCGAGCAGCAAGTGACCATTTTGTATATGCCGACCTAAGTCGGCTGTCACCATATTCACCGGCTGCGCCAACCAAAATCCGTACCACACCAGAATCAGAATCACCGCCAACACGCCCCCGCCAATCCGCATACCCGTCCATTTATCCATCACCCCAGCATAGCAGGGTCACCGGCAATAAAGGGTGTCCCACCAACACACGGGGGAAAATGTCTCCGAATTTCCGGCTCTGCCGGAAACTGAGGACTCATGTTGGGATGGGAGCAGTGCCCCGAGTGCCGAAGGGGCACGATGAGGGAAGGAGTCACCTTCCCTTATAAAACGCGGTGAAATATTATCCTTTGCGCGAACCTTTTTCCAAGATACCGAAAGCAGAAACAACTAACAATTGCAAACTGACAGCACTGACCGACGCACGACGCCCCCGTAAGCGCCCTTCGACAAGCTCAGGGCAACCAGCACTAACGCCGGCGCGGCCGCGCGATTCCATATTCAAAAACCCAGCCCAGCCAGAAAAAAATTAAAAGGTGGCGCGGCCCGCGCTCGGCGTTTAGGCTGGCTCGGCGCAAATGCGCCGGCTTACGGGGTGACGGTCGACAGTGAATCACTATTGTTAGCTCGTTGTAGTAAATCGGTCATGTACTTGTCCTTCTTCTTTCTGTAAGTGCTATAGTCGTCAGGATATTTTTTGTACAGCTCCCGCTTGAGCTTGCTGTACTGCTTAACCTCGGCGGGGTGACTGCGGAGATAATCCCGCACGACCAGCATCTCTGCTACGTGCCGGTGGTCGGCTGGAAAAATATGGACATTGGATAAGCGGACATTATTCTCCTGTCTAATAAATAGCTGTGAGTTGTTTGTTACATACTCTCCCAAATGTTCGTATCCGGCTCGCTTCATGGCATCTTGATATCCGTCGACAACAGTGAGGTTGTCGACCGTTATCAAAATATCTAGCGTCGGTTTGCTAGCCAGGCCAGGTACGGCGGTGCTGCCGATGTGTTCGATAGACAAGGCGCTATCTTGGAAAAGTGCAGCAAGCGTACTAGCTTCCGCTTTAAACTGCTGTTCCCACGCAGGGTCATACTCGAGAACCTCGTATTTTCTGTGTCGATACCCTTCTTTCACAGTTTAAGGGTACATTGCGGGCCTGTTTCAGCATAGTTGTAATATTATGGCTTTGTTGAGCCATCTTGGATTTGACAAACTTGACTTAGTATGTCTTGTGTGATAGGATTCTGGTTGGAAGTGATGTTCTTTCCAACAAATCCCTACTCGTTATGGGTGGGTGCACCTCTGTAGGTGAACAGTGTTTGTTGATTGCACTAACTTAATCAACACCCTCGTTACTCGGAGAAGTCGTTATGACTACTCGTTTCGATATAACAGCAGGTCCTGGCAAGTATGATTTCGTGCTGGCGCTATTCGAAGGCAAAACCGTGGCATTCACGGTTGAAACCCTGGGACAGATTGACGTTGAAATCGTCGAACTCTCAGCGGCTGGTCAGCGCATGGAATTCTACTTCGCTGGCTTGGCGTGGGAACCAACTCATCATGAGCTGGAACAGTACGTACGAGGCTGCTTTGACATTCGAACTCGCACTGGTCAGATCGTGGTGGAGTTTCGCAATGATGAATCAGTGGAAATTGATGTCGTTGAACAAGACGATATTCAAAACCCTCATCTGTGCTTAGAATGCCATAAGCCTCCATCCGACTGCTGGTGTTTTGATGAGGAAGATATTCCACATCCGTCGGAAATCTATCCACGCGATCATCCCGCCTAGCCTAGCTGTAACGAGATAAAAAGCCCTGACTATTTCATGTAGTCGGGCTTCTCTCTCAATACTCACGGATGAGTATTGAGATGAGGAGTAAGGAAACAAACTCTAGTGCCTTTGTTGGCTGGGCACGTTAAACATTGAGCTATGCTGTTCGTTACACCCCTTTTTATGCGAGGGATGCTTGAGATGAATGTAATGCGATTAGGCGACTACAAGGGCTGGGGAAACTTGGAACTTGTTGGAGTACGAGAGCGGAAGGAAAATGACGAGGTCACTGTTACCTCTGTCTACTTCCTGCTTCGAGTTGATGAGGATTGGGCTGACCCAAACCTTAACTGGCTACGGGTAGAGCTTACCTTACCTGGTAAACTGCGGCAAGGTTTCTGTGTGGTTGACCCAGTAGACGGGTGTGACCCTAACACCGTGCTCTTTGCTCGATCCGTAAAAGGTCAGCTTCGTAAACCCTGGCGTTTCCTGCAAGCAACAGCCAGAGTGCTTGAAGATGAGATGGAAGCCCACCAGGCTCATCTTGAACATCAAGATGAACTGGCCGCCCGCGAAGCTAGTCGTGAATATCACGAGCAAATGTGGGATGCTCCACCATCAA
>NZCO01000032.1 GCA_002686445.1 bacterium
CATGTAATAGATAGTCGCTTGGTAAGCCCTTTCACACAATCTGTAACCTCTGCGCGCAGGGCGTTTAGTTGCGTGTGCTTGCTTATACTTGGTTGAGCTAACCAAACCATATCATACTGGCTCAGCCTCTCTGACGACGACAGTTGCTCACGAACGAGTTCGCGCAACCAACGTTGGTAGCGATGGCGAATAACAGCACGCTTATCGACTTTTTTGCCAACTACCACCGCAGTGCGGCCTTCTTTGTCTGCCGCTGGTAGAGCACATATCCGCACCCCAGCGGTAGACGCGCAGACTCCGCGCCGAAGCACAGCACGTATTTCTTCCTCGCTCTGTAAACGATGTTGCTTTGATAGCATGTGCGTAGCCTAGCTTAAGTACCCCAAGCGGCAAGTTGGCTTAAGTAGGTACAACCGTGACCCCAGCTTTAAGCGAGACGCTTGCGTCCTTTACGGCGTCGCTTTGTAAGGATGTTTTTTGAGCGAGACAAAAACCCGTGCTTACGAGCACGCTTTCGCTTGCTTGGTTGATAGGTGCGTTTGGTTCCTTTTCCCATATTAGGAATAGAGTATGGAGGAATTTTCTGTATCAAGCAACTAAAGCCGATTTTCGACCACTCGAGACAGAGAAAATCTGTCTGATGCGCCGATTACTCGTTAGCGGGCCATGGAACATTCACGCGGTCAACTTATGCACAATGTTGGGGGCTTATCCCCATCTTTTCCCCACAAACGTGTTCGTGTTTTCGCTACCACCTTGTGGATAACTATGCTAAGCTTTGCCGTTGAAGCATATGAGCAGTAGGAACCTCTTATTATGAAACAAGACAAACTCTGGCGTGTTGCCCTGGGCGAGTTAGAGTTGCGGGTCAGCCAAGGGAATTTTTTAACGTGGTTCAAGGACACGAAAATCAGGGAACTCGAGAAAGGCACAGCAACGGTCGAAACCCCATCAGCCTTTGCCCATGAGTGGCTCTCACGTAAATACCACACCTCAATTCTTGAGGTACTCCAGGGGATAGACGGATCAATAGCTAAGGTTAAGTTCACGATTAAATCGCAGGTGAAAACTCATCGCCCAGCCCGCCGCAGCGCCCGAGTATTAGCGCACAAGCAGAAGCGTCCACCCAAGGTAGAAAAACCGGCGCAGACGCTCGAGGCGACCCCTCTTATTTCTGTCGAGGTGGTAAAGTTCGCCAAGACCTTAAACACCGGCTACACCTTTGACTCTTTTGTCACTGGGCAAAACAGCGAGATAGCTCACGCGGCTTGCCAGGCAGTTTCTGCTTCACCCGGCTCGAGCTACAACCCACTCTTTCTATATGGGGGAGTTGGCCTTGGTAAAACCCACCTGATGCACGCTATTGGCAACGCTATCTATAAAAGAAATCCCTCCGCCAAAGTCCTCTATGTCACCTCGGAAAAATTTATTAACGATTTCGTCCAGGCAATCCGCGAGCAAAACACTCAGGTATTCAAAGACTACTACCGCACCATCGATGTGCTCATGATTGATGATGTCCAGTTCCTCGCCGGCAAGAGTAAGACACAGGAGGAGCTTTTCCATACCTACAACGCCCTGTACAGCCAGAACAAGCAGATCATCCTAAGTAGTGACCGCAGCCCGAAGCTCATCCCCACCTTTGAAGAGCGCCTACGGTCCCGCCTCACGAGCGGCATGTTGGTCGACATTCAACAACCGGACTACGAAACCCGCCTAGCAATCGTCACTGAGAAAGCACAGCACCCAACCATCTCCTTTGACGCAGAGGCCCTAGCCTTTATCGCCAAGAACGTACAAAAGAATGTGCGCGACCTAGAAGGGGCTCTCAAGCGCGTTATTGGACACTGTGAGCTTAATAATAAGCAGGCGACACTTGAGTACACCGAACAGGTGCTTGAGGGAATTCTTGAGCGCCCCCAGCAAAAGACGATCGACTCACAAAAGATTGTTGAAGCTGTCAGCCTGTACTTCAACCTGTCCTACGACGACCTGTGCGGAAAAAGCCGGAAGCAGGAGATTGTCCGCCCTCGTCAGGTTGCCATGTTCCTACTGCGCAATGAAAATAATGCGTCCTTTCCCTCAATTGGCCAGCAGTTCGGTGGCCGAGACCACACCACTGCCATGCATGCTTGTGAGAAAATCACCAAATTACTCGAACACGACGAAGAGCTCGGCCGCGATATCAACTTCATCAAAGAGCGGCTCTACGCATAATTCATGTAAGGGAAGGTGGCTCTTTCCCCCATCGTGACCCTTCGACTTCGCTCGGGTCACTGCTCCCATCCCACAATGAATCCCTCAATTTCCGGCAAAGCCGGAAATTCGGGGGCATTCCTTATTTCTTTACTCTCACCACGACGCAAACCACGCTACGGGCGCACGCAACTAAGCGTGAAGAGAGATGGAGGAATCTCCACACCCCCTGTTTAAAGGCCGTGTACAAGCGGTGGGTAATAAGTGCCTAACTTGGGCCGGAGTGATTTCCTCCACAGGTTATCCGAAGCGCATCCACACCAGGGGTGTATCCAGACCACCACTTGTCCACCCGTTTTCCGCAGCAGTTTTAGCCTAATAGAGCTGCAGACACGGACTTCCCACAGAATATCCACCCCCTACATACCACTACAACTAACTTATACTTATATATGTAGTTACGTTACGTATACCTATGAAGTTCACCTGCACCCAAGAACATTTGGTCCGAGGACTCGGCCAGGTTTCTCCTATTGCTGGCAGGAATAGCCAGCTGCCTATCTTAGAGCACGTACAAATAGCGTTGGAGGATGGTGTGATGCACCTCACTGCAACTGATCTACAGGTAGGGGTGCGCAGCACGGTCCCTGGGAAAATAGAGGAGGAGGGAGTCTGTACTATTATAGCGCGCAAGCTGATCGGCTATGTGCAGCAGCTCCCCAAGACACACCCCATCATCTTTACTAGTAAGGGGAATGTACTCACTGTAAAAACAGAAGGGTTTAGTGCTCAATTTCCTATTGGTGAGTCTGATGACTTCCCCTCACTACCAAAGCTTCCATCAACCACAACACTTACCTTGTCAGCACCCCAGTTTTGCTCCTCATTAACTCGGACCCTCTTTGCGGCTGCTCGGGACGATACACGACCCGAGATTCACAGCGTGTACCTAAGAGGGGATAGCAAGGCGTTGACCATGGCGGCAACTGATAGCTTTCGGTTAACAGAGGACGTTATTACTCCTGATTCGTTTACTAAAGATATTAACCTACTACTACCACTCACTACCGCCCAGGAGGTAGTTCGGCTCTTTAGTGATCAAGAGACACTAACTATCAGTCTGCACGACGGTCATGCGACGTTCGTGGCTGATGGGATCGAACTGTCGTCTCGACTCGTGGACGGTGTGTATCCTGACTATAAGCAAATTATTCCAACTACCTTTTCGGTCACCGGCACCGTAGATAAGGGCGAGTTTGTGCGAGCGCTCAAAACCCTACTGGTATTTCTGTCGCGGGATTCACGGCGGGTGCGGCTGTCGGTTGAGCCAGGTGAAGGACGCATCCTACTAACAACAGGCAGTGGCGATGCTGGCGAGGGGAACGTGAGTCTAGAGTTTGATGGCGACGGCGAAAACCTCGAGGTGTTGTTTAATATCCAGTATGTACTCGACAGCTTGGCGTATGTGCCGACGGAGCGGGTGAGGTTACAGTTCGTTGGCACCAGCGAGCCGGCTGTGTTTATGCCTGACGGCGATGATAGTAAATATACGTACGTAGTTATGCCGATTCAGGCATGAGGGTAGTTTTATCAATAAGGGGGAATCATGTATCTAGAGAAGTTAGCGCTACATAATTTTAGAAACTTTACTCACGTTGAGCAGATAGTGCTGCCCAAGAGTGGCTTATTGATTGCCGCCGCACCTAACGCCACGGGTAAGACAAATTTTCTAGAAAGTATCGTCATGCTGCTGCGCGGCAAGTCCTTTCGGGCAGGCCACGCTGAGTGTGTGCAGTGGGGCGAGGATGGATTTGTGGTGCGGGGGGTGGTGCATCGCCAGGCCGGTACCTTAACTACTGCCGTCCATTATCACCAACCAACACAGAAGGTACGTATTGAAGAGGGGGGCGAGCCCGTTTCACCAGTGATGTTTTATCAACACTATCCAATGGTCACCTTCTTACCAGAAGACACGTTTCTCTTTACGCGCGGGCCGGCGGTGCGGCGAAACTTCCTTAATCGAGCCCTGGTGAGTGTGCCCGCCTATGTGTCGGCCTTGGTGCAGTATCAGCGGTCCCTGAAGCAGCGCAACGCGAACCTCAAGACAGCTGCGAGCTTCGCCGACCTGGCGGCCTGGACAGATGTGTTAGTTGAGCATGCTGAGTCTCTGTGGCAACATCGTCGGAGCTTAGCCACCTTTATTAGCACGCACTTGCCTGAGCTGTATCAACGAATCACCGGCGAAGAATTGCTGCTAGTCATAGAATTAGTCACCAGCACTGAATCGGCGGGGGAGCTAGCCGAGAATCTAGCCAATTCCTTCCCCCACGAGAGTAGATATGGCTACACCCTGCAGGGTCCCCATCGCGATGACCTGACGGTGACAGTCGACGACCGTCCTGTTGCTGACTTTCTATCACAGGGGCAACAACGGAGCCTGGTGATTGCACTAAAGCTCTGTGCCCATAGCTATATCAAGAAGACTATTAATGAGACGCCGCTCTTTATCGCTGACGAGCTCTTAAGCGAGCTGGATGAGCAGCGGCAAGAAATACTGCTGGCGAACCTACCTACCGCAACCCAGACCATCTTAACGACCACCAGCGTCCCGGCCATAGTGAAAAAGCGTGCCGACGCGCACCTGCTTGATCTACGCTCAATCCTAGCGGCCGCCGAGGAGCCAGATGATGATTTTGACGATGACGACGTGGACGTGGATGAGCACGATACGGACACTGGCGACGAGGAGCCGATAGTGGCAGAGGAGCCAGTTGCCGAAGGCGCCCCCGCAGCTACTGCCTAGCTTCTGGTAGTGTTAGGCATATGTTTGAGCCGATCAGTACCGTTTTTTCGACTACTCCCGAGCAATGGGACGTAACTGACGTCCGTAACTTTGTCCAAGAATATTTACGTCATGAATTAAGCACAAATGACGCCCTCTACTGCGACGAGATACGAAATGATACGGCGTT
Organism: bacterium; assembly: GCA_002686445.1. GTDB lineage: Bacteria > Patescibacteriota > Andersenbacteria > UBA10190 > UBA10190. Next base: position 5,169 of record NZCO01000032.1, read on the forward strand.
CGTGCGGGCGGCGACGCCGGCGCTGCGTCAGGCAGCGCTGCTGCTTGAGTATGATCTAGTGCAGGAGCTCGCGAAGCACACTGACTTTAAGCTCAAAAAAATAGCCTTATCGCGGCATAGGTAAGTCTGTGCTGCAGCTAAGCGTCTACTGAATATCAACGGTGTGTGGTGTGGTTTCAACGAAATTGCCAGTAGTGTCGTACGCCACCACATACACCTGGTACCGTCCTGGGCCAGGTGAATCACCCCAGACGACCTCATATCGGTTGGCTGCGACGGGAGCTTGTTCGCTAGTGCGACCAATGCGTTTCGTGCCGCTTTCGCCATCTTTACGATAGAGCACATCCACCAGCTCAATCCCGCTGGGGTCACTGGCGGTTACTTTAACGGTGTGAGGGAAGCTACCGCCGCTAAGGTCGGATCCATTCTTGGGGGTGAGCAACGTCGCTGACGGCTTGCTGCTGTCGGGATTCACTATAAAGGTGCGATGGGCACGGCCTACGAGCTTGTCTTTCGTCACGGCCAGGATCAAGACTGTTTTGCGACCGGTGAAAGTGCTGGGGAAGGAGAAGGTGATCTCATAGAAGTCGCGTGGTGTTTGGCGAGAAACTTCCTCGCCATCAACCATGAAGCGCACATAGTCGAGTTCACGCGGTGAGTCGACTTCAGCGCGGACGCGCACTGATGAGCCGCGCACAATCGTGGTTTCTGGCACGACGATTCTTACATTTGGTAAGTCTTCGGCGTTGCCAATGTTACAGCTTTCCTCAGGCAGGCTGCCGGCGTAGCGGACGGCCTCGGCATCACCCTTAGTCTCTTCGTTATGCTTCTTGATGAACTCTTCCACGCCGACTTTCCACTTATCATACTGCGGGTCATTCTCGGCGTTGGCCGGTGGCGGCCCCTGTGGGTTGCTGCGGCGCACATAGAATAGTAGATTGTGAATCTCTTTAAACGTCTTGGGCTCACCAAGCGCTACTGGGCATTCTAGGCTATATACTTCACCGGTCTCTGCCACAAACTTTGCTTTGAGCTCAGGCACCTCGCCCCGCATGATGCTGTGTTGAATGTTATTGATCGGCTCTGGTCGGACAAACTCTTCTATTGGTGTGCCAGCCAGGGCTCCGCGCATAAAGGCATTCCAAACAGGAGCCGCTGTCACCACGCCCGCGGCCGTGTCACCCATCGGCGTGTTGTCGTTATTGCCTACCCACACCCCAGCGGCCAAAGAGGGGGTAAAGCCCATAGTCCAACCGTCGCGGAACTCCTGAGTGGTGCCGGTTTTAGCTGCCACAGGACGGCTGCCTAATTGCAGTGGTGTATTCGTGCCAAACGCCAGGGCGCGAGCGCTATTGTCTGAGATGATACTGGTCACCAGTCGCGCAATCTGAGAGTCGAGGACCTGGTCGCCCGTCCGCTCGTCGGCCTCCTCGGCAGCATCAAACAACACCTCACTACCACTCTCGACCTTCAGGATGGCTCGGTGTGGGAGACGCACTCCGTCGTTGGCAAACACACCGTAGGCTGAAACCTCGTCGAGTAGACGCACCTCACCACCACCTAGCACGAGTGAGAGTCCATACCGATCAGGGTCATTGAGCGACGTCATGCCCATGGCTTGGGCTAAGTCAGTTGCCGAGCGCACGCCGGCTAAATAGAGCGTCTTCACAGCTGGAATATTGAGGGAGTTAGCCAGGGCTTGGCGCATCGTCACTGGGCCGTGTTCCTTTAGGGTGTAATTCTTCGGCTTATACTCCTGGCCAAAATCAGTTTCGGCATCGATTAAGACTGTGTCAGGCGTAAAGCCAGCGGCGAAGGCTGCAGCGTAGACAAAGGGCTTAATGGACGACCCCGGAGAGCGATGTCGGATTGATACATTGACGTTGCCATCTATCTCTTCATTGAAATAATCAACCGATCCGACCATGGCGACAATATCTCCACTGCGCGGATCAATCGCAGCCAAGGCAGCATTTGATGCACCGAGGCCATTGAGGGTTTCCTGGCGGTCGGACAGAGCGGTCTCAGCGATTGTTTGTAAGTCAGCATCGAGCGTGGTGGTGATGGTCAAACCGCCTTGGCCGACAATAGAATCACCGTACTCTTCGTCCAGAAGTTCCTTAATGTAGAAGACGAAGTGCGGCGCGCGGATGGACTCACGGCGAATGGAGAAATCTAATTCCTCGGCCTTGGCTTCATCGGCCTGCTCTTGAGAAACCATGTCGAGCTCCACCATACGTTGCAGCGTATTTTCTTGTCGCGACTTCAAATCCTCAAAGTGCGAGCCATACGGTGAGTAATAAGTTGGCGCCTTAGGTAGTGAGGAAAGAATTGCAGCTTGGCCCAGGGTGACCTCTGAGGCGGGGACACCAAAGAAGGTCAGTGCTGCTGCCTCAACGCCGTAGGCTTGGCTGCCATACGGGATGTCATTCAAATACATTTCAAAAATTTGGTCCTTGCTGAACCGTTGCTCGAGCTCGATGGCCAGCACCGCCTCCTTCACTTTCCGTCGGACGGTTCGCTCCGAGGTGAGGATGGAATTTTTGATCAATTGCTGCGTGATGGTTGATCCACCCTGGACTCGTTTGCCAGTCAGGGGCTTTAAGACTAAGCCGCGAGCGATACCAAAGAAGTCGAGACCATGGTGCTCGTAAAATTGATCGTCTTCAGCAGCCAAGGTGGCTTGGCGAAGGTGGCGGGAGATAACATCTAGTGACACCGTGGTCCGATGGACGTCGCCGATCTCATAGAGCAGATGTTCGCCAGTGCGATCAAATATTTTGGTCGACTCAGTAACGCGTCGGTCATCAATGTTCTGCGGATTCGGCAAGTCTTTGCTCCACCAAAGGACAGTACCAGCGCTGAACAAAAATAAGGCCCCTGCCAGTGTAAGCAGGATTGGTACCAGTCGAGAGGGGATTGGAATGCGCCGTCGTCTGCGCCTAACACCCGGTCGGGCATACTGTCGCTGAGCCATGGTTACTAGAATCTAGAATTAGGGTCCAAGAAGCAAGCACACTTGCTTGGTGGTCTTATCAACCTATCAATAAATACTGCGTGTAGCCATTATTTTACGCTATATAGCTCAATTATTACCTATTGACAATAATAGCAATATGTATTAATATGGGTACGTTCCTTTCAAGCCATTCATCAACATCTCAAGCACTCGACATTTGGTGTACCCAATGTTGTTTGAACCTTCACTGCGAATCCTCGTAGTGATTGTATTCTCCCGCTGTCAGTCGCGTATTGGGCGTGACGAGCGAGTCGAGTGACTCACTTTTGGGAGATGGATGATGGGTATGTATGACGAATTGAAGTCGATCGTGAAGGTGGATGAATTTGGTCAGTTGAGTCAACATGGGTTGATTGGTGAACGCCAGACACCCGTAGTAATGCTTTGGAAGGAGGTTCCTCTCTTTTCGGAGGGGCCGGACAGGGAGGTTCTCTGTATCAAGGCAGGGTGGTTTCGTTCCATCATCGAAGACAGGTTGACGGTCGAAGATTTCATTTTCGACACGTATACATGTTATTCGAGAGGATTTGTCGAATTAGCCATTCTGCAGCAGTGGCATCTGCATGGATTGCGGAAGATGCTGCAAGATTGGCAAAATCCAGAACGATATTTGTGTAGCTGGTCCAAGTTAGAGAAATCGCATTTGCGGTGTCTCACCGATGATTTGGACGGTTGGTACAAACACCATTCGTCGTAGTAGGAACAACAACGTGCCGTGTGCAAAGTGCCACGGCTTTTTTCTTTGAGTCATTTATGCTGAGCCAAGTCGAAGCAAAACGAAACCCTTAAGTCACAGCGAAGGTTTTCCTGCTTGTATTTAGATTAGCCAACCTCTGGTTTGCTGGGGCGCTTGGCAGGGTCAACTAAGAAACCTTTGAGGTCGCGGCGACCTATAATGGCGTCGTAGTTCATCTTGGTGCGGTCGGTGATGTAGGCTTTGCTCTTTACGAGACGGTCGCGAACAGTCAGTGAGATATCAACAATCGGCCGTGTTTCCTGCCCTAGGGCTGCTCGTACTTTTTTGTGCCCAACCACTGGTCGGTCGAGCTTATATTTTCTAGCCAACGAGGCATCAATAGCCGATCGGTAGGCACCGGTATCAATTTTGGCGAGTAAAGAATGTGGTTGGCCGTCGGCGTCAATGATCTGAATTTTTTCTTCGATACCGAGAATGGTGCGGCCAGACAAATCTTCTATTTCTTGTTCGAGGTCCTCACCGAAGAGACTCTTGGCTACAGCCACGCCTTTATCTGGGCTCTTCACGGTGAGGCCCTCTACCCGGCGGAGTCGGCCTTTAAGCGGCGACATATTGGCCAGCTGAATTTCTAGGCCCGGTCGCGCATTAATTTCTAGCACTAGTGGGCCATCCTCTCGATCAATGGCAATGTCGACCCCGGCAAACGTCAGGTTGGTAGCGCGCGCCGCCCGAACTGCGAGGAGTAATACCTCGTTCCAGTGGGGCACTTTGATACCAGAAAGCTCGAGGCGTGTGCCCGGCAGAGTTTCTATGAGTCGTCCGTGGTGGATGGCTGTCGTGGTATAACCGTGGACAATATCTATGCCTACTCCGATACCGCCAACGTGTAAGTTGGATCGACCTAATGATTCTTCCGTCGGTAGTCGTAACTCAGCCATGACAGGTACCCCGTTATACACCAACACGCGAACATCGGGTACGCCGCGCACGCTATATGGCTTCAGGGCACTGGCGATCTTCACGCGTTGTTCGAAGAAGGCTGTGTCAGGAGCATTCTTTGATGAGAAACCTCCATCAAGAATGTTCATCACGTGTTTGCGCAATGTTGGGATTAAAACTTGGGTTTTATCCGCCTTAACCCAGTTTCCTTTTTTGTTAAGTCCATACACGACCACGATGCCACCCCCACCAGAACCGCCCTTGGGCTTTAAGACAAACGACGCCGGTAGCTTGGTCCAGCGAAAGCGACTTAGCTCCTGGCGGGATGTAATTTTGGCAAATAGACGAGGCGTGGGTATGCCAGCCTTTTGCAGCATCCGCTTTGTGGCCAGTTTGTTATTGGCTACTTTCGCGCCGGTGCTGCGCCGAGCTTTTTGGGTGTATTCAATAGCGCGAGCATTCAAGCCCAACACATCTCCTGCCAGTCGGTTGAATGGATCAGTCCAAGCGCCATTGACGAAAATGACGTCATTGCTAGTGTTGACAACTTCGTAGTTAACATCGTTATCATCGATGATCAAGGCGTATAGCGGGTCCTGATTGTTGATTCTGTTCATTCTCAAGTAATTTGAGGAGAGTGAGCTGGAGCCTGAACACGTGCCCAACAGAGTCTCCCTCAGTTGCCACCATTCCTCGACGATGTTCCCAGAACAGTCGTACAGGGAGGAGGCGCGAACTACGGAAGGGGAAGAGAGCGTGGCGTTCACGACGGCATAGTATTCCTGGAAGTTGTTGTACGGTACATATGTGCAGGACGAACCAGAACAGGCCC
>NZCO01000033.1 GCA_002686445.1 bacterium
ACAACTTGGCTTTCATCAATTCGTCCTGCGTAGTAAACAAGCATCCTTATTTCTCCCTTGTATGTGAACCCTTCCTTGGGGCCCAAAGTATAACGAACAGTGTTTCTCCCGCCGATACTGCCTTATAAGGAAGCACTTGGCGGAGGAGCGATATGTGTTACTATCGCTTAACAGAGCTACTATTAGAGAACTATTAATTATAGCACTAATACATACCTATGTCAAATACACCGGCGCTAGCTATAGATTACGGGGAGAGACACGTCGGATTGGCCATGACGTCCTCTGAAGGCACCGCAACCCGGCATTCCACTATTGAATGGGATGGCCAGGATCAGTCAGTATTAATCGGCATGCTTTTAGCGACTATAGAGACCGAGAAGGCTGGCAACATCGTTGTTGGGGTACCGCGAAATTTAGAAGGAGAACTCACTGAGCAATCAGCTCTGATCACTGATTTTGCCGCCGCGCTGCAAAAGGCCCTACCCGAAGGCACGAGTGTCACGACAGTCGACGAGACGCTTACCTCAGCTGAGGCGCAGCAGCGATTGGCGGAGGAAGGAGCCCCTGCGAGCGACGAGCATGCTGAGGCAGCCAAGATTATTCTAGAAGATTATTTGCGACAGCAAGCTGACAAATAGTTACGGACGTAACGAAATCGATCGTGTATACTTTTGGTAATGGAAGATAATGCGAACATATATCTATCGGTCATCATCCCCGCCTACAACGAGGAGGGGCGTTTGCCGCATACCCTCAAAGCCGTCTTGGCCTACCTGCGCAAGCAGGACTACTCGTGGGAACTGGCGGTCGTTGATGACGGCTCGAAGGACCGGACAGCTGATATAGTGCGTGAAGCAAGTGTGGCTGATGCTCGGGTGAAGCTGCTGCAATATGGGCGTAATCGTGGCAAGGGGTATGCAGTCAAATACGGCATGACGCATACGACCGGAGAATACCGATTGTTCATGGATGCCGACAACTCGACTACTATTGATCACTTTGAACAATTCAGCGGTGTATTTGATCTCGGCTTCGACGTGGTGATTGGCTCGCGTGATGTATCGGGCGCCCACATAGCAGTGCATCAGGTCTGGTGGAAGGAAAAGGTTGGTGACTTGGGCAATCTTTGGATCCAATTCTGGGCCGTGCCAGGTATTCAGGATACGCAAGCTGGCTTTAAAGTATTTAAGGGAGCGGTGGCGGACGAAGTGTTTTCTCGTTTGACGATTGATCGCTGGGGATTTGACGTTGAGGCGCTGGCCGTGACTCGGCATTTGGGATACAAGATTTCGGAGCAGCCGATCCGCTGGGTGAACGATCCTAACAGTAAGGTATCAACCAGAGCCTACTTAGATGTGCTACGCGAAGTGGTGCAGGTGCGTCTCAATCTGTGGCAAGGCAAATACGATCGGTAATACTAGGAGGGCATGGCTAAACCAACCAAGACAATAAAGAAAGCCAAGCAGCCGGAGAGCAAGTCAGTGGCCGCAGGAGAACTGCGGCAAGACCTGGTGACCGGCAAGTGGGTGGCGATAGCAACTGGGCGTGCCAAACGACCCCATAGTTTTAGTCGCAAGGATGGTCGGGCGACTGACGTGCCGAAGTATAAGGACGATTGCCCATTTTGTAATCTGGCTAAGTATCCGCAGGAGCCGGATGTGGTGCGCTTACCCGACGACGATGAGATCTGGCGAGTCCATATCTTCGGTAATAAATATCCTGCTTTTGACGCCAAGGAGGAGTTTCGCAGCTGGCAGCAGGGTCCATATAGAGCCATGGAGGCCGTGGGGTATCACGAGGTCTTGGCCACACGCGACCACAACGACGCTGATGCCACGATGAGTCTGCCGGACCTCACTCTGCAGCTGGAGGCACTGCAAATACGGTACCAAGAGCTGATGACCAAGCCCTCAGTCAACTACATTCAGATTATGAAAAACAGCGGGCCCGAGGCGGGTGCGTCGCTTGAGCATCCCCATCACCAACTGTTCACCACGCCGGTCTTGCCGGACGATATTAGTGACATGCTGCACGGAGCAGAAAAATACGCGAGCGAGAATAATGCGTCACCCTTTACGGCCTTGATAGACTTCGAATTAGAGTCCGGTGAGCGGGTGGTGTGGGAAAACGAACAGTTCGTTGTCTTTTGTCCGTATGCGTCACGCACTCCCTTTGCACTGTGGATCGCGCCGAAGAAGCCCAATCCATTTTGGCAAGACATCTCCACCGACGAACGTCTCGCCTTGAGCGAAGCGTTAAGTCAGGCAATGCGGCGCCTGGCTAAGGGACTCAATAACCCTTCGTACAACTATTTTATTAACTCAGCTCCCTGTGACGACACGGGTTTCGTGTGCAACCTAGAATCGTTTCAACACTTTCGTTGGCATATAGAAATTCTGCCTCGGTTTGGCGCACTCGGCGGGTTCGAGATGGTGACCGGATTGGAGATAGTTACGGCGCTACCGGAGGAATCAGCAGAGTTTCTGCGCGAAATTGATATTTAAAAAAACGTCGTCACTTGCGGTGACGACGTGTCGCTATGTTTCTAGACGGCCATAGGTTCTACTTCCTTGGCCATTCTCTTGCGGGCGACATGTAGGCGCCGTTTGATCGTACCGAGCGGGGCGTCGAATTCATCGGCCATCTCCAGCAGCGAGTGTCCACGCACGTAGAAAGCCTCCAGTGTCTCGCGGTCCAATTCTTTGAGGCGGCCTAGTCCATCGCGCACTTCGCGCCTACGCTCACCAGCGAGAACGAGGCTTAGGGGGGTTGTCGACTCGACAGTATTTGCCTCCATATCAGCCGGATCGGTTGCCATGCATGGTTTGCGGCGGACCATCCTATTGATGGCCATGCGGAGAGTAATAGAGCGAATCCAACCAGCGAATGCCGCCGGCTCACGCAGCTGACAGATCTTGGCCCACGCTTGCACAAAGACATCTTGCGTATGATCCTGGGCTTCGTTGAAGTCACCGAGGCGCCGCAACGCAATGGCGAAAACCGTTCGCTCAAATTGCTCATAGAGCTGGCCGAAAGCTTCATTTTCTCCGCGCTGGGCAGCGATCACGAGCTGCGCAATATCTGCTCGGCCATTGGTGGTCACGTATGTGGTCATTGCGGGATCTCCTTTCCAAACAAATTTCACGTAACACGTAAAAAGAACGCTGGTAATTTATAACAACTTATGCGTATATCTGTCAAATCACGATTCAAACACCGTCCGAGTACTGCGTCAGGCTGACGATTGCATGCTATCATTGCTCCTATATGGGATTTGTTGGACAACTTGTTACCGCTCTAGCTGGGATTCCGGCAGAACTAGCGACGGTTTTTTTGGCGATGATACCTATCGGCGAGCTCCGTGGAGCCCTGCCGGTAGCGTTGGTCGTATATGACTTTTCAGTAGTTAAGGCTGTCGCATTATCCATCTTTGGCAACATATTGCCGGTGTATCTACTGCTCGTGTTTTTTGAGGTTGTGTCGCGTTGGCTCTCCGAGCGTTCCGAAAAGGCACGTCTGTTCTTCGAGTGGCTGTTTGAACGGACAAGGCGAAAGCTCGCACCGCAGGTGGAGAAGTATGGACCGTGGGCGCTCATCCTATTTGTGGCTATCCCGCTACCGGTTACTGGTGCCTGGACTGGATCGCTAGCAGCGTTCGTTTTTGGATTACCGAAGAAAGAAGCGTTTGTGGCGATCCTAATCGGTCTATTTATCTCCGCGGCGATCGTGACGGTCTTGACGCTCGGTACGGCACTTACCTTCAACGCACTGGCCAGATAGGCTTACTTGCTTGAGATAGCCGGCTACGAGATACTAGCAGTATGGAACACGTACCAGTCTTTGTAGCCAACTGGAAGATGGCGCTGTCGCACAAAGCGGCTATGGAGACGCTCAAGGCGATTAAGAAATTGGCCAAAGACATGCCCGACTCAGTGGAGGCTGTCGTGTGCCCAAGTTTTCCTAGCTTAGCGGAAGCAGCTAGCTTTGTGGGCAAGATATCTGGCTTACAGGTGGGCGCTCAGAACGTGCATTGGGAGGAATCTGGCGCTTGGACGGGCGAGGTGGCGGTATCACAAATAGCGCCCTTTGCCAGTCACTGCATAATTGGGCATTCCGAACGGCGACGTCTGACGGGCGAGACTGATCAACAGGTGGCCGAGAAGGCCGCCCTGCTGATTCGACACGGGCTCGTGCCAATCGTATGTGTTGGTGAGAGCTGGGAGGAACGGCAGGCGGGCGAGACGGTCAAGCGAGTTTCCGAACAAGTAGAAGTATTGCTCACTAAACTAACTCGCGTCGCGTTGGCCAAACTAATTGTGACCTATGAACCAATCTGGGCGATTAGCGCCAACAATCCAGTGGCCCCACCAGATCCTGATGAGGTGGCTCAAAATATGTTACTCATTCGTAAGTTGGCGGCCGGACAATTTGGCAACGAAGCGGCCGAGCGACTGCGTATCATCTATGGCGGTAGTGTTGACGCCGATAACGTGAAGCAATATGTAGGTGAACCGGGTGTCGATGGCGCCCTGGTCGGCAGCGCAAGCCTGAAGCCAGTCCAGTTTGTCAGTATGATAAAGACCATTGGTGAAGTGGGTTCGACCTAGACATGCTGGTTAAACCAAACGAAATACTTGCGGAGGCCCTTAACATGCAATATGCCGTTGGGGCCTTTAACACGTATCACTTAGAAGTGAGTCAGGCGATACTGTGGGCTGCGCAAGAGCAACAGTCCCCCGTTATTATCCAAACGAGCGAGAGTGCAATAAAGTACGCCGGGTTGCCGCAGATAGTGGCTATCGTGACTACGCTGGCTAAAGAGATTGATGTGCCGGTGGTATTACACCTGGATCACGGTAAAAGCCTAGAGCAGGCCAAGGCCTGCATTGAGGCCGGCTATACCTCAGTCATGATCGATGCGGGAACGGAGCCGCTTGAGAAAAATATTGCCATCGTGAAGGAAGTGGTGACTGCCGCACACCAGCGCGGAGTATGGGTAGAGGCAGAGCTCGGAGCGATCCTGGGAGTTGAAGGAGCGCTCGGTTTAGGAGGAGAGAAGACTCCGGAGGACATGATGACGAAACCAGCCCAAGCCCGTGAATTCGTAGAAAAAACTGGCATCGATGCGCTCGCCGTTTCCGTGGGAACAATTCATGGTGCCTTTAGTGGCCAGGAATACATTCGCTGGCAAATACTTGAGGAGCTGGAGAAAGAGCTACCGAACTTTCCCTTGGTGGTACACGGCGCATCAGGCATCGAGGCTAAGGACTTGGCGAAGGTAGCGCTCACGAACGTGTGTAAGGTCAACGTCGACACCGAAGTTCGTATAGCTTTTGAGGCGGCTGTTAAAAGCTACTTCGATGAAGCGCATAAGAAAGTGGATCCGCGCGCTATCTTGCGCCCAGCCCGTGACGCAGCCCAGGCGGTAGTGGCGGAAAAGATGAAGATATTTGGTTCTGCAGGCCGCGCGAAGTGATAGTTATACATGAGGGCGGCATGCCGCAAAATATGATAAAATTTATGCATGCCAGATGAAACTACAACCTTCGATATGATCGCCATCGGCGATACGACTCAGGATATTTTCCTGGGAATGTCGGACGCCAGTGTCCAGTGCGATATAAACGACGAGCATTGCCGGATCTGTTTTGATTACGCAGATAAAATAGTCGTGGACACGAAAACTGACGTACCGGCGGTGGGCAATGCTGCTAACCACGCGATCGGCATGGCACGCTTAGGCTTGCGGGCCGCGGTCTATACCGTTATCGGCGACGACGTACAGGGACACTTGGCTGCCGATATTTTCCGCGAGAATGGGGTAGATCCGCGGTACGTCACCTTTGATGAAAAAAATGGCACTAACTTCTCCGCCGTAATTAATTATCAGGGAGAACGTACTATCCTGGTGTATCACGAACCGCGTGACTATCAGCTGCCGCCGCTGGAATCTACGCGCTGGATATATCTGACCTCCGCCTCAGGTGACGGCGTTGCCGCGCTCCACGAACAAGTGGGTACGTATCTAGAAGATAATCCGGACGTACAGATGGCATTTAACCCTGGTACGCACCAAATGCACCTCGGTAAAGAGAAACTCATGCCACTGCTGAAGCGCACAAACTCGCTCTTTTTGAATCGTGAGGAGTCAGCTCGGGTGCTGGGCGTGGAAACGAGCGATGTCAAAGAACTATGCGGCATGTACCACAAAATTGGAGTCAAACTAATGGTTATGACTGACGGTCCCGACGGGTCATACGTTTCAGATGGCAAAACGATCTGGTTTCTCCCAATTTTTGATGGTCCCGTCATCGAGCGCACGGGCGCTGGTGATAGCTATGGGTCAGGGTTCCTAGCGGCGATCCTTTCCGGCAAGCCGGTTAACGAGGCAATGCTCTGGGGCAACGCTAACTCGACGTCAGTAGTAGAGAAAATTGGTGCGCGGGAAGGTTTGCTCAATCAAGATGGCATAGCCGAGGGCATCGCAAAGAACACGCAGTACGTTCCGGAAGAGTTTGCCAAATTCTAATATGGTACGACTAGCCATCAATGGATTTGGACGCATTGGTCGGGCCGCCTTTAAGGTCGCGGTGGAACGAGATGACGTAGAAATTGTGGCAATAAACGACTTGGGCGACGTCGAAAATCTGGTGTATTTACTCAAGTATGACTCAGTATATGGTCGGTATGGCCAGAAAGTTTCGGTGAGTGGGGATACCTTGCAAGTTGGTTCACATACCATCAAGGCGCTAGCTCAGCCCGATCCAGAGAGTCTGCCCTGGAAAGATATGGACGTTGATGTGGTGATTGAGTCGACTGGCTTTTTCACAGACGAGGAGGGGGCCGGCAAGCACCTGACGGCCGGCGCTAAGCGAGTGGTGATTTCAGCGCCAACCAAGAGCACGGGAGTTCCGACGGTAGTGTTGGGTGTAAACAATAGCGACAGCGATGGTCAAAGCATCATTTCTAACGCTTCTTGCTCGACTAACTGTGCTACTCCGGTCATGAGCATTATGGACAATGAGTTTGGGGTGGAAAAAGCCTTGCTCACCACGATCCACTCCTATACCGCAACTCAAGCTTTAGTGGACGGGCCAGCCAAGAAGGATCCTCGTCGAGGCCGGGCTGCGGCCCAAAACCTTATTCCCTCCTCAACCGGAGCGGCTATTGCTGCCACGCTAGCGTACGAACCAATGAAAGATAAGTTCGACGGCGTGAGTGTGCGTGTGCCGTCACCAGTTGTATCCATAGCGGACCTGGTCATGCTCACGAAATCAGAGGTGCGCGTTGAAGAAATAAATCAGGCATTTGTTAAGGCATCCGAGAGCCCTTTGCACGAGGGTATTGTCGGCTACACCGAAGACCCCAACGTTTCCACCGACTTTATTCAAGACCCGCGGTCCGCCATTGTTGATTTGTCCATGACGCGAGTGGTCAGCGGGAATTTAGTGAAGATCATGGCTTGGTACGACAATGAGTGGGGATATTCCAACCGCCTAGTAGAACAAGCCGTAGCAGCAGGAGCCTAAAGTCCAAAAAAAAAGACCCCAATTGCAATTGGGGCGTACGTTTATGCTGCAGACCAAAGAATTTCATCTGCCAAAGTTGAGACTAGAACCAAGCCGGGATCAAACGCTACATTGTCGGTAAGCAGATCAGCTTGCCGCGCCAGGTGCTTTAATCCGTGTGCCCCCCACCGGTACGAACGCAACCACCGCTTAGCCACGAGCAGCACTCGCTGCTCCTGGCGGAATGGTAGGGGTGCTGCTACAAGTACCTCAGGCTTTGAATCTAGTCTGACGACATCCCAGAAGGTCACTCCAGGGTCACCAATCAGCTCTAGTCGTTCGCGGATGCCAAAAGTGACTCCAGCGTCATCACCGAGCGCGGCGAAAGAGTAGTCCGCCTGGTCATCGATTTCGTAGCATAGTTGCCACAAGAAGGGTCGGGGAGATAGGTCAATTGGTGGAAAAAGAACTGAACGTGTCATCCATTCGCTCCATGTTCAAGTTTATTCTCGTAGCGTCGAGTATATCTATATATCAGAGCGCCCAGGTGACCGCAATAGGCTTTTTGCTATGTCGCCCTCGACGCCCAAGCACGGTACAATTGAGGCAGTTATGGCCCACTTACGGACACTTGATGATCTGCCGCTTGATGGAAAGCGCGTGCTGGTTCGCGTTGATTTTAATGTCTATGTTGGCGATGACGGCAAGGTTGATTCAACGGAAGATTTCCGGTTGACGGCAGCCGTGCAGACCATTCAGGAGTTACAGCAACGGCGCTGTAAGGTGCTGCTGATAACACACCTCGGGCGACCCAAAAATGCGGCGGATGGTATGGATATGGCACCAATCAAGCGCCGGCTCGAACAGCTCCTTGGTGAGGATGTCCGCACTATTGGTGAGCTGTATGGCCCCGGAGTGCAGTCTGTTGTCGATGGTATGGAACCGGGACAGGTAGCCCTACTGCCTAATGTGCGGCTCGACCACCGAGAAGAAACTGGCAATCTGCGATTCGCTCACGAGCTAGCCCACAATGGCGACATGTTTGTGAATGAGGCTTTCAGCGTGGTGCATCGGGCACATGCTTCAGTGGCTTTCTTGCCGCAAGAGATTCCCTCTTGCGCGGGGCGGCGTACGGTGCTGGAGGTTGAGCAGCTGTCGCGCTTGATAGATAACATTAAGAAGCCTTATGTGGCGCTAATCGGTGGTGCCAAAATTACGACTAAGATCGGCATGATTCATGACTTACTAGGCAAGGTAGATACGCTATGCGTAGGTGGGCAACTGGCCAACATCTTTATTGCTGCGCTGGGACACTACCCACATAAGAAGTTTGCGGTGGATGATATTGCGGCGGCGCAATACATTCTCGAGCGTGGCGCTAGCAAGCTGTTGCTGCCAATCGATTTAGTTGTCGGCGACGAAGAAGGTAAAAATCTGGAAGTAGTCGACGTGGACTCAATTCCGCCTGATGCTGATGGACTGTACGATATTGGACCAAAATCACTAGAGTTATTCTTGCGACGGCTCAAGGAAGCGAAGACGATTATGTGGAATGGACCGATCGGGAAATTTGAAGTGGAAGCGTACGCAAAATCGTCACGCGCTGTTGCCCGCGAGTTAGCAACGATGTCTGCCTACCGGGTAGTCGGTGGTGGCAATACGGTAAACATGTTGGAAGAGGAAAAGGTGATTGGGAAATATGATCACGTATCCGTTGGTGGCGGCGCGATGATTGCTTTTCTCGAAGGCAAAACCCTTCCTGGTTTGATGCCATTGTATGACTAGAGCGATATGAGTTGCTCCCATGGCTAAGATCGAGCTCGTAGCCGCTCGCGAAGCGCTTGACTCGCGCGGTAATCCCACAGTCCAGGCGCACGTTACCTGTGCTGGTGGTTTTACTGGCTCAGCCATCGTGCCTTCGGGAGCCTCCACGGGGAAGTATGAGGCGCACGAACTCAGAGACGGAGACGAGAAGCGATATATGGGCAGAGGAGTATTACAAGCGGTTAATAACGTGAACGTCGAAATCAATGCGGCACTGCATCAAAAGGACACGGCTAATCAAAACAAGATCGACCGTCGGTTAATAGAGCTCGATGGCACACTGAGCAAGTCGCGGTTGGGAGCCAATGCCATATTAGCCACCTCCTTAGCCTGTGCTCGGGCAGAGGCTAACGCTCAAGGCCTGCCGCTATATTTGTATTTACAGCAGTTGTTTCCGAAACGGCCAGTCGTACTACCGGTGCCGCAACTAAACCTCATTAATGGTGGTGCCCATGCCAGCAATGACCTAGAAATACAGGAGTTCCATGTCGTGCCCATTGGTGCGCCAGACTTTTCTGAAGCACTGCGCATGGGTGCAGAGATTTATTGGGCGGCTCGGGGCCTACTGCGCGACGAAGGACTACAGGTTGAAGTAGCTGATGAAGGTGGCTACGCACCGAAGTTCGCCAAGAGCGAAGAGGTATTTACCTTGTTAGTTCGAGCGATTGAGAATGCAGGTTACGTGCCAGGGGTTGATGCGTTCCTCGGTATCGACGCGGCCGCCAGCGAGTTCTATGACGCGGAACAGAAGGTCTATCGAATTGATGGTTCCTCGCTAACGGCGAACGACTTGGCCTATCAATACCGGACGTGGCACGAATCGTTTCCCTTGATTTCGGTTGAGGATCCGTTTGACCAGGATGCCTGGACAGATTGGGTGGCGTTTATGAAACACAACGGACAGGCAATGCAGGTGGTGGGTGACGATCTCTACGTGACCAACGCGGAGCGAGTTCGCGACGGCATTACCAAGCAGGCCACAAATGCGGTACTAGTAAAACCGAATCAAATTGGCACGTTGACTGAAACACTACAAACGATTCTGCTAGCGCAAGAGGCGAAACAGCTCGTCGTTATTTCACACCGCTCAGGTGAGACGGAAGACACGTTTATTGCTGACCTAGCAGTGGCTGTGGGCGCTGGTCAAGTAAAGATGGGAGCTCCGGCCAGGTCTGAGCGCACGGCGAAATATAATCGCTTGTTGCAGATTGCCGAAGAGACGCAAGGCCCGCTGGCTAAGGTGTTACAACCGTACTTACGCCACAACCAACCCAAGTACGCATCCGCGGCTAAAGCAGGCTTAGGAACCTAAGTGGTAGGCCCCTGGCTACGGCAACATAGTTCGGTATACAATAACGACATATGGCAGTCACTGACGAACAACACGCGATGTCTTGGGAGCGACAGCAAGCGGAGCTGTGGGATCGTATCTTTCAAGTCACGAATGACGTTGTTGTTTTAGCGGACGGTCTGGAAGGAACCAGCGGCAGCGCCGTAGTACAGCGCGAGATGGTGCAATCGGCAATGGCTGTTGGAGTGCACTTGGTTCGGGCTAACGCAGCTGATACTGCGCTGGCATTTCGTGAACACTTACACGACGCTCGCATGCAGGCAGTCGAGACTGATTACTGGCTCCGGATGGCATATGTGTTACAGCAAGGGGAGGACGTACAGCGCGACCTGACCAGCGTGATTAGCCAGTACACAGCCATCGTAGACTTATTGCAGAAATTCTTGCGGCACGCCCGAATGGAAAAAGATGTCGTAGCCAAGCACAGTAAAGGACCGAAGGTAACGGGCTAACGACGTAACGGGTACACATCAACAATATAACTCAGAGTTATTTTTTTGATTGCCGAATTCGCGGGCTTCGCTCGCGAACTGAGGCCTCTATATGGGATGGGAGCAGCCCCGCCCATGGCGGGGCGATGAGGGAAGGAGTCACCTTCCCTCATGGATCATGTATACTCCCTTAGATGAATATTACCTGGCAGATCGCGGGATCAGTGGCACCCGCGCTTTCCACTGACGAATTGCGAGATTTGTTATTGGCCCAGCGGGAGATTCAGGACTTCGACGCCTTCGTGAATCCGCGGTACGAGCGAGACGTTCATGATCCACAGCAGCTCGCGGATATGCCAGCGGCTGTTGATCGGATCTATAAGGCAGTAGTAGACAAGGAACACATCGTCGTGTACGGCGACTATGACGCTGATGGTGTAACCAGTACAGCCATTCTGGTGTCTGTGTTAGAGAAGCTAGGCGCACAGGTGACACCTTTCTTACCGCACCGGTCGGAACACGGTTATGGTTTGCACAGCGCGGTTATAAAGGAAATTGCTGAGGATATTGGTTTGGTGGTCACGGTCGATTGTGGTGTTAGCAACGCTGCGGAGATTGAGGACCTATTGAAGGCAGGTGTGGACACGGTGGTCGTCGATCACCACACAATTCCAGATCCGCTACCCGCAGCGCACGCCATTATTCATCCGGCCCACCCTGACGCGGAGTATCCCTTCCCCCACTTATGTGGGGCGGGTGCGGCCTGGAAGTTAGCGCAGGCTATTTTGCGTGACGACCGCTCGCCCGCTGCCGATAACCCCGACGAGGAAAAATGGTTACTCGATCTGGCGGCGCTGGGTACAATCGCAGACTTGGTTCCCTTGGTGGGAGAAAATCGAGCTATTGTACAGTTTGGTTTAGAGGTATTACGACGGTCACCGCGTCCGGGCGTACGCGCGCTACTTGCGGCCGGTCGGATTGATACGGCGCAGCTTAGCGCTAAGGATTTGAGCTGGCGAGCTATCCCGCTCATCAATGCTGCCGGGCGGATGGATCATGCCCAACCAGCGCTCGAACTGTTACTGGCGACAGATGATGAACAGGCGGACATAGCGTTGGCTAAGATAAAGCAGCTCGACAGCCGGCGACGTAATGCTACTAAGCAGGTGACTGATGAAGCGTTGGCCCAGGTCGATCCGGATTCAGCTGTGGCCTTCGCACACAATGACAGCTGGCCGGCAGGTATTGTTGGGTTAGTGGCTAACCAGTTATTACGAAAATTTGAGCGTCCGGCTCTGGTCATGGGAGATGGGGGGCAGTTCGCCATCGGCTCCGTGCGCACGCCGGACCACGTAAACGCCGTGGACCTGCTAGCCTCAGCTAGTGACGTCTTAGTAAAGTTTGGCGGTCATGCACGAGCGGCTGGTTTTACGATCACACCGCCAAATATACCGAAATTCTTAGACACCGTTGCGGCCACCACGCGCGACCTAGCGGCAAATGCAGTGGTGGCGCAGGAGGAGGCAGCAGCCATTCTGGCGCATGACTTACTCACCATGGATACGGCCCAGCTCGTGCAACAGTTCGCACCGTTTGGTAAGGGAAACGAAGAGCCGCGCTTTGTGATAAAAAATCTGTTACTGCGCGACTGGCGCCCGGTCGGCAAATCAGGTGACCATGCCAAGGTCACGTTCCAAGTTTCGGATCACCCGCTCGACGGTATTGCCTTTGGATTGGCTGATCGTTTTAGAGATAATCGCCTAACGGATAAGCACGTTGATGTGTTAGGTCAGCTTGAGGTGAATGAGTGGCGGGGACGTAAGACGCTGCAGCTGGCTGTACAAGACATTGCTATAGCTGGCACAGTGGGTATTAAAGCTACGAACCATGAACACGCACGCCACGCTGTATAGCGACGGAGGATCACGCGGTAATCCCGGTCCGGCTGGGATCGGATTTGTGTTGCAGATGGATGACAAGGATCCTATTGAAGTCGGCGAGCATATCGGCGATGCGACTAATAATCAGGCCGAGTATCGCGCCTTGTTAGCTGGCATGCAACGGGCCCATGATGAGCAAGTCAGTGCGCTGGATTGTTTCCTCGATAGCGAATTAGTAGTGAAGCAAATGAAAGGGGAATATCGTGTCAGAGATGCGGACCTTAGACCGCTGTTTGCCGAGGTGTCTTCACTGCTTACCCATTTCGACGCAGTTACGTTCACCCACGTGCGGCGAGAAAAGAATAAGGTTGCGGACAAGCTGGTGAATTTCGCGCTGGATAAAGCTGGGCATTAAAAAAACACTGAAGTAATTCAGTGTTTTTTTAATGGAGACGAACTGTAAGCCGGATTCTGTCTGCCCCGCCTTACGGTGGGGGAGGTACTCATCTATCTGGGCCTAACATCGCTGCTAGGCTCATGCCCTCTACCTGCTCCGCTATAAACGGAGCGACTTGAGGTTGCACCAGGAGGGGTTTGCCCTCTCGTCTGATTACTCAGACGCGACGTGCGCTCTTACCGCACGATTTCAACCTTACCTGCATACCTAGGTACACATAGGCGGTATGTTTCTGTTGCACTCTTCGCTGAAACGTAGTGCAGATATCGCATGCGCTGTATCTTCACTCCGAGTATCAGTCCCGTCCCGCCTATTCGTCGAAGACGAATTTGGCGGGAGGCAGGCGTTACCTGCCACCTGCTTCCTTGAAATAAACAAGGGGTGTCCGGACTTTCCTCTCCAAAAACCGTGAGGTATTGGAGCAAGTACCCGTTCATCTCCACTACTAATATACCCTAATCGGTGCTGTTGTCAATATTGGCTTTGTTAAAGCACCTGCGGTTGCGGGAGGGCACCCGCGCCCCCTACAATAGAGCAAGATGTCAGAACTACTTGACATAACGGCCAGCGCACGCTAGAAAAGACACGCTAATGCTATGAAGCGTTCAGAACTATTCTTTGGTGCGATACTCGTCCCCCTTGATTTTGGGGCACTTTTGGCTGCTGGAGCCGTTGCCTACTTTTTACGTGTCAGCGACAGGATCCAGGCGATCCGACCGGCCGTCTTTGAGCTCGACTTACCCTTTATCGAATACATGCAATTGGTGGCCATCGTGGCCGCCCTGGTAGTAGTCATATTCGCGCTGGAGAAGCTCTATACCTTACGGGCGACTCGCCGCCCCCTTTGGGAATTTACCCGCCTCACATACGGCATTGCCATAGGTGCCATGGCGGTGATCTTTTATACGTTCCTTCGTGCTGAGCTATTCCAATCACGTTTCATTTTCTTTGGCGCCTTCTTCTTTGCCGTATTGTTCGTCGCAGTAAGTCGGTACGTCGTTCGTCGGGTGCAGCTGGCGTTAGTGTTGCATGGCTTTGGCGTCCATCGGGTAGCGCTTGTAGGTAATGGTCGGTATGCGGACCAGTTAAGCAAGATCTTTAAGAATAATCCAGGACTGGGGTACCGAGTGGTTGGGCAACCAGCCATCGTGCGCTGGGACGCGCTAGAGAGTATTTATCGTCAGCACGGTATCGACGAGATCATGCAAACAGACCCCACCATGCCAGAGGATGACAATCTCGTGCTGTTAGATTTTTGCGATAAGTACAAAATTGACTACAAGTATATTCCTAATCTATTCGAGGCTCACGCGTCGCACGTACAGTATCGGCAGGTAGGTGGGGTGCCAATGATGGAGCTCCTGCGAACACCGCTGGATGGCTGGGGCAGAATCGCTAAGCGCATTATGGATGTCTTTGGCGCCTTGGTTGGATTCATCCTGTATTCCCCTGTGTTTGTCGTGACCGCACTGGCTATTATGCTGGAGAGTCGCGGTCCAGTTTTCTATAAGCAAACTCGGCTCGGTCGTAACAAGGAACCGTTTGAGATGTATAAGTTCCGCAGTATGTACACCAAGTACTCAACAGGCTCCGAGTATGGTGGCAAAAAGGCCGACGAATTGTTAGCTAGGCTTAAGGCCAAGGGTAATGAACGCAAAGGCCCACTCTTTAAAATGCGTAATGATCCTCGTATCACCAAGACCGGCAGAGTCATCCGTCGTCTGCGCATAGATGAGCTGCCACAATTTATTAATGTACTGAAGGGCGAGATGAGCCTACTGGGCCCACGGCCTCACTTGGCGAGCGAAGTTGCGCGCTACGATAAGCACCAGCAAAAACTCTTTACTATCAAGCCGGGTATGTCTGGTATGGCGCAGGTGGGCGGCAATGCTGGCCTATCGTTCGACCAAGAAGTTTCACTCGATATCACGTATATAGAGGGCTGGTCACTCCGACTAGACGCTATCCTCCTGATTAAGACGTTTATTCTACTGGCGACTGACCGCAACGCGGTCTAGAGTAGCGCTCGTCATTAACGTAAGGAGCGGGGCTGTGCATGCTGTTAGGCAGCTATCCTGGATTTGGCGTACACTGTTCTGATGTCTAAATCATGGGGGATATGCGAGTCGCCATAATTCACGACAACCTGATTCAGTTTGGGGGTGCTGAGCGTGTGCTTGCGGCTTTGCTTGATATCTTTCCGAATGCACCAGTGTATACACTCCTGTATGACAAGGAGCGAGCTGGTATCGAAATTGACGAGCGTCGAGTACGCACCTCTTTTTTGCAACGTATTCCCGGCGCTAGACGGAATCACCACTATTTTCCGCTGCTTATGCCGATGGCCATGGAGCAATTCGATTTACATGAATTTGATGTAGTTTTCTCAGCTACTCACAGTTACGCCAAGGGAGTGATTACTGGACTAAACACGCTGCATATTTCGTACTGCTTCACACCAACTCGGTACGTGTGGGATGATTGCCATCGCTACGTGCGTGATTTTTCTCGTCTGGCTCTGTCGCTTCGTTTAGCGCCGCTCGGGCTGTCATATATTCGACTGTGGGATTACTTCGCTTCGCAACGGGTAGATAGCTACCTCACCCTGTCCGATTTTGTGGCCGCTCGTATTTCAAAATACTACGGTCGCAGTGCCCAGGTAATAGCACCGCCGGTCGACGTAGAACGCTTTGCGATGACGCGTGCCTCCAAGGGATATTATCTGGTTGTGTCACGTCTGGTGCCCTACAAGCGAACCGAGCTGGCCATTGAAGCCTGCGAGCGACTGGGCCGACCGCTCAAGATCGCGGGGACGGGTCCAGAAATTGATCGGCTGCGGGATCGAGCAGGCCTGCCTGCCGGACAGGCAGGGGTTACTACCGAGTTCCTTGGATTTGTGCCAGACGACGAATTGCCTGGGGTATACGCGGGTGCTCGAGCGCTGCTCTTTCCGCAAGAGGAAGATTTTGGTATCACTCCGTTAGAGGCTGCCGCGGCTGGGGTCCCGACTATTGCCTATGCGTCCGGCGGCGCACTGGAGACTATTGTAGATGGCGAGACTGGAGTCTTTTTCCAGCAGCAATCAGCTGATGCGTTGGCCAATGCCATTGTGGCCTTCGAAAAAGCTGAGTTTGACTCCGCCCGCATACGCCAGCACGCTGAAGCGTTCAGTGGTAGCCGCTTTGCGACAGAGATCATGGACACCACGGAGCGACTTTGGGACGAGTATAAGACGAAACACACCACACGAATATGAAAAAACAGCCCATCTACGATCACTATATAGACGCTCTGCGACGAGCTGCTCCAATGATTGCGTTGGTATGCGTCGTCGCAACGCTGTTGGCGTACGGGGTAGCAGCACGCACCGGCACGAGTTACTCGCTCCATTATTCCTACAGCATATCCTTGGCAGAGCGTGAGCAAGCCGGCGAGTACACGTTCGATGGATACTATGCATTGCAGGCAACTGATTTGTTTGCGTCTACGCTCGCCCGTTGGCTCACTGCGCCTGAAATTATAGCCGCGGCGTATGAACGAGCCGAATTACCACCTATAGCTGATGTACGAGGGCTCGCTCGCCGAGTGCGAGCGGAGAAGACAGCACCGCAGCTCGTGCAAGTCACGGTTATCGGTCAGGATCCCGAGCAGGTGCAACGCTTAACACGAGGACTACAAGATGAGATTGCGGCCACAGTGGTTCGCTATCACGACGAGGGGGTCCCCACGCTGCGATTCAATGCGGTAACGACCGACGAGTGGATTGGCGAACGGCCGGTAGCCGTCGGCCTTATCTCAATAGCCACCTTTATAGTGGTGCTTTTGTTGGCCATCAACGTAGTGCTGCTACGGGCCAGCTTTCGTCTGGAATAGCCGAAGATGAAGATAGCCATTGATGTTCGGTCATTAATGGAGGGCAGAGTGACTGGCGTCGAAGTGTATACCACCGAGATCATACGAGCGCTGCTAACCGTTGGGTCCGAACATGAATATCATTTGTTTTACAATTCCTATCGATCAGTAACATTGCCTGAGTTTCGTGGCAACGTTACGGTGCACCCCTCTTCTTATCCCAATAAGCTGTTTAATGTGGCGCAGCTGGTCACTCGCCGCCCACGCTGGGACAAGCTGCTACCGGTTACGCCAGACTGTGTCTTTGTACCGAACGTGCGCCTGATGCCACTGTCGTTTGATGTCCCCGTAGTCGTAACAGCCCATGACCTTTCCTTTGAACGTTTTCCTGAGTTTTTCTCCTGGCGACGCAGGCTGTGGCATCGCACCATGCTCCCGCAGCAGTTAATGTTTAATGCGGATCATGTCTTTGCTGATTCAGCCGCCACCGCCCATGACGTTACGGAACTTTATAATGTGCCGACGGCTGACGTTTCTGTCGTTTACCCGGGGGTGGGTCAAGTGCAAGCGGACGTCAGCGTCTCCGAGGTGCGCCGTAGCCACAACCTACCGGAGAAGTACGTGTTGTACCTGGGTTCGTTCGAGCCCCGCAAAAATATTCCCAGCATCATTGCCGCTTTCTCAACCATCGCTGGTGAAGTTGAGCACGACCTCGTGCTGGCGGGGTCCCGGGGCTGGTTGATGGAACCGATTAAGCGCGCTCTAGCAGAATCTCCGGTACGCGATCGCATTCATTATTTGGGGTTTGTCCCCGAAGCCGAAAAACATGCGTTGTACGCTAGCGCCGACTTGTTTGTGTATCCGAGCTTTTACGAAGGGTTTGGTTTCCCACCACTTGAATCACTGTTGGCCGGTACGCCCGTTATTACGTCAATGAACTCGGCGCTGCCAGAAGTGGTAGGCGAGTGGGCAACACTGATTAACCCATATGATCCCAGTGAACTGGCGGCGGTCATGCGCGAGCTGTTACATGACGTCCCGCCAGTCACCGCCGACACGCAAGGGCGTATTGCCAATCGGTTTTCCTGGGAAGCAGCAGCCAACCAAATTCTCAAAAAGATCGCTGAAGTTGTGTAGTTGCACGTAGTCGGGTCTTTTTCCTTTTCCCCGACACAGCCGTACGCTTAGAGTATGAGGATCGCGATTGACGCTCGAGCGTATGGCTGGACGGGGATTGGCCGGTACATCCGCAGCTTATTGGCGCAGTTCGCGCAGCTACCGAAACGTCACACCTATATCGTCCTGACGGGAGACAGCACAGCGGCCCAGGTCGCTTCAGACTTGCCAGATCGCACGCAATTTCCCATTCAAATTGTGTCGGACTCATATTACTCATGGCAGGAACAAACGATTTTTTTTGGTCAGCTGTTACGAACCAAGGCAGACCTATTCCACTTCACCCATTTCAACGTGCCGCTACTCTTCAATCGGCCGTTTGTAGTGACAGTGCATGACACCACCCGCTTCGTCTTCCCTGGACAGAAGCAGCAATCACTGTGGCAGCAGTTGGCGTATGAAACGGTATTCGCCCACGCAGTTGGTAGTGCCAAACACGTCATAGCGGCTTCAACCTCGACTGCGCGTGAGCTTACACGCCTGCCGCTTACCGTGGCTCCGACCACCGTGATTCATGAAGCGGTGGATGATCGCTTTTCTGCTGAACTAACCGAGCTGGCTAAAACAAAGGCGCACATGCTACTGGGGACCAATGATCCGTATGTACTGTATGTGGGTGTGTGGATGAGTCACAAAAACCTAGAGCGCTTATTGGCAGCGTTTGCGTTTGTGAGCCAAGAGCACCCCGACCTGAAATTAGCGATGACCGGCAAGCCACGCCGAGGGTACGACAATATACTCAACACCGCGCAGCGCCTCGGCATAGCCGATCGCGTTATCTTCCTAGGGTTTGTACCAGAAGAGCTACTGCCTGCGCTGTACGCGGGAGCTCGCTGTTTTACTCTGCCCAGCTTGTTTGAAGGCTTCGGGCTGCCAGCACTCGAGGCAGCCGCGGCTGGTGTGCCGGTCGTGACCTCTAATGTCTCCAGTTTGCCAGAAGTTATGGGCAAAGGGGCCCACTATGTAAATCCGGAATCTGTCGACAGCATCGCGCGGGGCATCTCACGAGTTATAGATGACCGAGAGTATCGCTTGCGCTTAGTTGCGGCCGGTCAACAGCGCGCCCAACAATTTGCCTGGCGGGTAACTGCCCAGCGACATCTACGCGTGTACGAACAAGCTACGAACACCTAATACCTACCTGGAAACTTTCTCCGGTAAATCGTAAACTAAAGGGGTGCAAGACGTTGTACCACCAGCAGCTGGCGTTGGCCGTTCGCACTCTCGCAGAGGTAAACGTCCTTCAAAACAGTCACCCTCAGTGACTGGTGGTTCGAGTAATCCAAAAAAGCAGCCCGAAACGTTAGAGCTCGACTGGCAGCTGCCAGCTCGACTTCGGCGACCAGTTGGCGGAGAGATACAACGGCAACGTCGTCGCAAAAGAGCGCGCGAAGCGGTAGTCGCGTTTGAGCGCCACCCTATCTACGAGCAGTCGTCGACCCCACTACGAGCAAAGCCGACAGTCAAACAAACGGAGACTCAAGCTGAATCGTATCGTATCCACAATCCAGAAGCACAAATGAATCTGCCGCCGTATGCTGGTGCCTTTACTAAGCAAATGAGTGCCTATCGACCACGCGCTCGACGCGTGGCACGCACGAGCGGTGGCGCTATGGGGCCGGCAACAGCGCCAGCTACTCGTAAGACCCGTTCAGCACGACCGCCAGCCAAGAAGCCAGAGGCACCGCGCAAGCAAACACGCGTCGCGTCGCCACTGACTGGAGAAAGAGATATAGCGTTTAATTGGCAGGACAAAGAACTTCCGGAAGAACTAAAGCGGGTCGCTGTTGCCCAACAAGCTACGGCTAGTGAAGCGGTAGTGGTCCGACCACGACGACGCTTTGCCCTACCAATCCACTTAAGTATCTGGCCGCGCCAAAGTAGTGCGGCGGGCCAAGGCGCGCCGTCTAAAAAAAAACTTCGTATCACCGGGCTAACCTGAGCTTGCTCGTCATCGGCTGCGCATTGGTAGCCGGCACACTTTGGAATTTTCAGGCCCTGGGACGGGGCTATGCGGTATTAGGTTCGGTCAGTCAGCTGTCCGGACAGGCGTTTAGCAGTCTGGGATTAGCCCAGTCTGCTTTAGCAGAACGAGATTTCGTCGCCAGTGAGACTCACTTTACGGCTGCGCAAGACTCGCTGGGGCTCGCACGAACCCAGCTTGAGGAAGCTATAGCCGCGACGGAGGCAGTTCAGAGCGTCCTGGATGTGACTGGCGCTGTTCGCTCGGGCGACCGGTTGCTGGCGGTCGGACAGTCAGTCACCTCAGCCGGTCAACACTTAGGACGTGGTTTGCAGCACATTGCCGCAGCCAACCTTGTGGCCACACCTGAATCGGGCAATCCACCGCTGGTGAATGTTATGCGCGATGCGTTAGTTGAGTTCACGCAAGCGCGTGATCAATTAGTCCAAGCTACCAACACGCTCGACTCGATTCCTTCGCTCCTACTACCGGGTGAAGTGCGGGAGCAAGTGGAGACGCTCAATGCAGTAATTCCCCAAGCGAC
>NZCO01000034.1 GCA_002686445.1 bacterium
AAAGACGGTTGCCGGACTCGAGTCTGCTGTTCCGGTTTCAGCACCATCAATGTATAGTCTTGCGTTGCTTCCATCATTTGTAGCAGTAAAATGTTGCCAAATTCCTGTGCTTATTGTGGAAGTACTAGCAACGAGTGTTCCCCAGGACGAACCATCACTCGACTGAAGCCAATACAGTTTCGAGTCAGTGCTAGTATTTAATGAGTATTGGGAATATTCCGTTGAGGTTATTCTTTTACCCACTATTCCATTGCAGTTAGTTGCATCAAACTTTGCCCAACCTGAAACAGTCATTGTCGAAGAGCTATCTAGTACATCTCCGAGATCCACATAATCATCGGTGCCATCGAAATTGAGGGAGTGTGGGTTATGGAAGGTGGTAGTAGTTATCTCGTCAATTGGCCTGCCGGAGGCGAGCTGTTTAACTTCATTGGGGTGCAAGGTCCGGTTATAGAGGCGGACGTCGTCGACGAGGCCAGTGTACAAACCTCCGAAGCTTCCAAATCGACCAATGTTAAATTCGTTATCTGCATTTTGAATAGTTCCAGTGCGGGCTGCGGAGTTACTCTCTGCACCATCAAAATAGAGGCGGTGGGTAGCTCCGTCATACGTAGCAGCATAATGATGCCAGTTTCCATCTGAGTACGTTACGGTTGCCTGTATGTTGGACGAATCCACGCTCGTCTTTAAGGCACTCTCTATTTTCGTAGATGTAATTAGATTTAGATCAAAACCGTTTGTTCCGCCTGACGCTTCTGGCATTGAAACTATGTATTTATTCGTTTGTCCTGCCGAAGTCTTAAACCATGCGGATACAGAACCTGCTGATTGCTCTTCTAAGCTCAACCCTGCTCTCGTTACATACTCATCACTCCCATCAAAATCGAGGCTGTAGGGGTTTGTGAAGTCGGTCGTGCCAGTATCGGTATTCCAATCACCATCTTCCATGTTGGTTAAGGTGCCGGTGTTGCTATTGGTGGAGCTGTCAATGGCTGAAGTCCCAGAGCCGGTGTCAAACTTCCAATAGCCTACGAGGCCTTCCGTACTCTGATCTCGCCAAGTCGGTCCATTGGTCAGTGTTCCGGTGTTGCTGTTGCTCGAACTATCAGCGGCACTCACTCCCTGTCCCTCATCAAACTTCCAGTAGCCGATCAACCCATTTTCTGTTGTATCTTCCACTTGGAAGTTGTGGAGTGAGTCTTCCGTGTTTATCGTCTGCGCTGAGGCGCTATCGACGACAACTGTTCCATCTTGGGCCGTAAACGTCCCCGCCGTTTGGTCCCAGTCTGCGGCATGAATGGCGTAGGAATCATCTGCGAAGCCGGCCACCGAGGCATCAAGAGTGGCATTGCTTTGGGTATACGTCCCGTCTACGTCTAAATCATCATTTAATGTCCACGTACCGCCGGCTGTTGCTAACGTTAGGTTGTTAAACGCCTGTCCGCCGCTCTGCAGCTCGTGGCTGCCGGAGGACCCGTCAAAGGTGGTGGTGTTGCCATCGGGTGAGTAAATCCCTCCGTTGTTCTCCCAGGCACCAGCGACGGTAATCGCGTTATCCTCACTGGCTTTCACATCTAACTCACCGGTTTGTAGGATCAAATCCCCGTTCACATCCAGGGTGTCTTCTAATAAGAACTCCGAGGCCGCCGTGTTCTCGGTGGCTGGCTGATTACCTACGGCGAGAGCACTGATTTCAACACTTGTGAGAGCTCGGTCGTAGATACGGACGTCATCAATTTTGCCGGTGAATTCGTTGCCAGTACTTAAAGTACTCTCCCCAATACGTGTTGCTACGTCCTTGGAAATTGTTCCCGTCTGGGATCCAGTATCATCAACTACGCCATTGTTATAGTTTGTTATGGTTGTTCCATCCCATGTCCCGGCAACATGCTGCCATGTCCCATCAACTACATCGACTGTTCCTTGGGCGAAGGCTGTTGTTTCATCAGGACTAGCCGTAATCTGAAATACGATGAACCCTGATGTATCTGTGTAGAAAGTGTATCCGTGAAATGGAGAACCGGAATCACGGCTCTCCGCAATTCTTTCGTTGTTTTGTGTCGAAGTATTGATCCATGCAGAAACTGTCACTGCACCCGTTAGATCTAATGATGTGGTGTTTGCCGTTTCCACATAATCTCCCGTGCCATCAAGGGTGACACTCCGATCATTAGTAAAATTCAGACTTGCCACCGCGGCACTAGCCGTGGCGTCGCCATTCCAGGCGCCATCATTGCCATAGCCTGATGAATCACAGGCGTCGTTTAGCTCTCCCGAACAGGAGCCAGCTGCCGTTTCATCCAGCTTCCAGTAGCCGATCAGGCCGTCGTTGATGATAACGTCGTTGAAGTCGTCGCTGTTGGACGTTATAACTTCATCGCTGGTGGAGGTGAACATAACGGCGCCGGTGTCTTCGGTAAACGTTCCGCCAGAGTTTGTCCAGGTGCCGGCGACGTCCAAAACCATGTCCTCTCCGCCATTGCCGAAGGCTAAGGCCTTGATTTCGTCGGTCGATAGGGCGCGAGTGTAGATGCGGATGTCGTCGATGAGGCCAGGAAAAGCTCTGCCATCTTCGGAATCTGTGCCAATGCGAACATCATATGCGGTATCAGGCGTGCTAGTAGGAACAGTCCCAGTAAAGGCTACTGTTGCTTCAGTGCCATTGGCATAGAGTTTCAATCGATTTGCATTACCACTTTGGGTCCCATCAAATAATCCTACAACATGTGTCCACGTGTCATTTGGCAATATATTACCTGTAGTTTGCAAAAAACTTGCTCCACTCCATCCGCCCCACAAAATATCATCAGCTCCATAACCATCTGAAGTATGAAATGTTAATCCATTGTTACCGCTGGAACTCCATTTGCCTGCAATATCGTCAAGTGTACCGGCGGTATTTGGTTTAACCCAAATAGACCATGTAATTGCAGATATACCATCCAGTGCATCTATATCACCCATGGTGACATACTCATCAACCCCATCAAAATTGAGGCTGTAGAAGTTGGAGAAGTCGGTCGTGCCAGTATCGGTATTCCAATCACCAGCTTCCATGTTGGTTAAGGTGCCGGTGTTGCTATTGGTGGAGCTGTCAATGGCTGAAGTCCCGGAGCCGGTGTCAAGCTTCCAGTAGCCCACCAAGCCGTTGTCAAAAATGTCGTCATCGGAAGCTAAGGTGCCGCCAGTGGCCAAGGTAACGTCGTCTGCACTTTCCCGGCCGTACATGGTTACGGTATGAGAATTGATGGTTACTGCGTCACTGGCACCGGGAAAATCCGTTCCCACAACTCCGGGAGACGTGTTGCCCCAGGTAGCGCCGTCGTCCCAGACGCCATCAGCCGCGTCACCAAAAGCGGCGTCTACGGCGATCTGCCAGGCACGTGGCTCGATCCAGGCCTTAATTTCTTCTGCTACGGCGGGATCCTGCAGCGGCAGGACAAGTTCCAAGGGGCCGAGTAAATAGAACTGCGGGCTAATGTCAGGTGAATCGTAGGTGTACGTTAGGGTGAGTGACTGACCGGCTTTAAGGCTAACGTCCGGCCAAGTAATTGCCGTCTTTGCTGTCACCTGACCATTTCTTGAAATGTCACTAATCTCGAAGTCCGCCGGTACAGGTTCCCTGATCATTCCACTGAAGTCTTGGTTGGCGGCAATGGTTATCTCCATTTGATAATCTTCGATTGGGTAGATTCGCATTGAACCCGAGCGCGAGACGACAAAGGGGACGTCGTTAATCACTTCAAACGAGCGGGTCATTGTGCGCCTGCCATTGGCGGTCTCGGCATTAACGGTGACTTTATAACTACCTGCCTGGTTAGGTCTATATGTAGCCGAATAATCAGGCTTATCTGTAACCGACCGAGGGCCACATTCCCGGGATATTTCAATATCCAATGATTCAATTTTCGAATCTGGGCCATTAACTTCAATCGATACGTCCGCGTCGCAGATGGTACGGCCGCCATCATTTAGAACGCCCACGCCAATGTTGACCGTATCGCCGGGGGCATAGCTTGATTGATCAAAATTCATCGCCAGCGTCTATACACTGGTTATCCAGTGTATGGACAGCTTGATCAGGGGCCTTAAGGAGGCCACTTTAGATTCAGGAATGACTGTGCCGAGCTTGCAGGCGGTAGGATCGGTAGATACTATGTGGGCAGTGGAAGCCTGCTCTTTGGCGGCATAGGGAGTGCGTGTGGCCGTGGTTTCGACGCACCCCTGCGTGGTTTGCCAGGAAGAACAATACATAGTCCGCATAGCGGTGTTCTAGGTCTATATGCCAATGGATGATTGATCCATGTCCCCTTTTAGCCGGTAGGAGTATATATCGCTGGACAGAACAGGCTCGGGTGCGCGATACTATCGGCGGATATAGAAGATCGTCCTTTTGGCAAATTAAGGAGCTTAGAATATGAATCATGTAACGGCACGACAAGTGTTTGTTTTCTCAGCGGGCTGCTCAGTGATCGGCGGCGCGATATGCTTGATACTAGAGGCTAGTTGGCCGGTGACGGCTATCGTAGCAACGCTGTCCGCCTTGGTGGCCGGTTACTCCTATGGCCCGCGCGAAATCCACACCGCCATCTATGCATGGGTGACGAGTCCGGACACATGGCGTGCTGGCAAGGAGATTATGATTGGGTTGGGCGCGTTATGTGTCTGGTACGTCATTTGGGCACTTACATTCTTTTGTCTTGGTCACATGCCCCTAGTGTGGCAGAATTCCCTTTATCTGCTTGGACCAGCGATTGGGTTCAACGTAGTATTTGCCCTTGTTGCAGCGTGTGCTAGCGATTCGGTCGTTCGCATGAATGATTTCGAGAAGGCCGCTATTTGTGATGAGTATTACCTTCCATTATGCAGGTTGTGTGGCTCTCCAGTGTGCTACGTAACAAGATGTTTTCGCAACGACTGGGTTATTCTCGGTTACGTAGTGTTCATGCCCTATCTCGCACTGCTGATTATCCCGGTAGCAACCTGTGTATTAGCGCTTGATCTCATCGTGACGCTGGCAATGCTACCCTCAGCCACGGCACGCATTGCCATCATGGGCGGCACGTTCTGTGGCGTGATGGCATCGGGCCTGGGTATTAGAATGGAATTTCTTCCGCTAGTGACCGTGCTGTATGGTGGTGCCGTCGGCGGAGGTCTCGGCTTCGGCGCCTACTACCTGCGTTACTTTCTGGTCAATTTCAGAATACCAAAGGAAGAGCCCGTCCTGGCGTAGTCTCCAAACAAACAACATCCGTTCGGTCTCCCCGAACGGTTTTTTCTTACAAGTAATTCGTCAAGGGGACGCGTCAACATATTCGAAAATGTCCTCGAATCTCGCCAGCGGCGGGACGATGAGGGAAGGACTCACCTTACCTAATAAATCTGAGCGGGTAGCGGGAATCGAACCCGCGACTCAACCTTGGAAGGGTTGTGTTTAACCACTAAACTATACCCGCTTGCTTGTAGGTTTCTTCTATCATTCCCATAATTCGGCGATGAAGTGCAACACCGAATTCTGGGTTTCCTCGAGACCTTATTCTGATATGAACTGTACCGTATGGCAATATTCGCCGCTTTTTATCCGACTTATTTTTTCTATAGTCCGTCTGTGTCTTGCCGAATCGATGTTTTGGTATTCCGGTTACGCCTGACCAGTATTTGAGCGAAGAGCTTTCTGAGTTGTCGGGATAGGTGTGCAGTACTGCTGAGAAATTCTCTTCAGGGATTCTACATACTTCCCGGAACCATCTCATTGCCAGACGAATAACATTAGTATCCGCATTAATTACTTGGACCTGCTCGTGAGCTTTTGTCCCTTCTCCTATATAGAGAGCAATACCTAACATGAATAGGTCTCGTTTCGTGAGGTCGCCGACCTGTTTGGCACCTGCTTTTTTTGCCACGCGAATACTGGCCCGGCGCTTCGCATTAATCGTTACAGCCGCTTTTGCTGGGCCTTCTCGTATGCGCTTACGCACTGCTGCATTTGGTTTGAAGGGAATATCTCTGAGCCAAATACTGAGGGTGCTTTTGGAAACTTCTAATCTTTTTTCAATGACGTTATATGACCAACCTCTTTCTCTAAGCTTGATAGCGCGACTTTTTAATGCGAGTTTCACTATCTCATTGTACCCATATATCAACGTAGGTTCAATTACCAGTAAACGCTTTCAGGCCACTTTGCAGCTGCTCCCAGAATGTCTCGGGCCCGCCTTCCGCCTGCAACATGAAATAGAGCATTGATAGCATGAGTGCTACTAGCAGGAAAACCAGCGGCCGCGTTGAAATAATACCCCGATTGAACATACCCCTCAGTATACGCTCTCATCGTTGTAAGTAGGGCTCCCGTAGCGTCGCGTCGCAATTATATGCAATGTCGCCGAATTCGTGGGCTCTGCTCACGAACTGAGGCCTCACGTTGGGATGGGAGTAATGAGGGAAGGAGTCACCTTCCCTCATATGCAATGTCGGGGCGCCGAGAATCGAACTCGATCTACACGGTCCCAAACCGTGCGTGCAGCCAGTACACCTCGCCCCGGTTATTACGCCTACTTTACGGCCTCTTTGAGGGTCTTGCCTGGGCGAAATTTAGCTACTCGGACGCTGGGTACCTGTATCTCCTGGTTCGGGTTGCGTGGGTTTACCCCTCGTCGTCCTTTGCGCTCTCGCACCTCAAAAGCGCCAAATCCGGTTAAATTAACCTTTTCGTCCAACGAAAGCATATCAATCATCTGATCGAGGAATTCGTTGATCACTTCCTCGACGTTTTTGCGAGGTTGGCGGGTAAGATCTGTTACTTTGTCGATGAGTTGTTGTTTATTGATCATACGTTAAGGTAATTTAAGTATCTCTCAATA
>NZCO01000035.1 GCA_002686445.1 bacterium
GAGTTAATCACACCCAGCTCTTCGCCCAGCTGCCAGTGCGGCTTGGGGTCAAAATCGAACTTTGGTACTTCACCCACTTGGCGTACGACATGGTTGGCAGAGTCGTCGGGACCTATCGGGACTTCCTGGGCCGGCATGTTTGGTACCTGCATAAGCAGTGCCATAAATGACTTGTGCACGACTCCGTGCTTGTCCTCCAGATGTTGCATCTTTACTTTGAGCTCCTTGCCTGTAGCGATATCAGTTGCCGAAGGTTTTTTGTTGCCAGACGCGGCGGCGGCTTCATTACGCTGTTGGCGTACAGCATCGAGCTCCTGCTGCAGCGCTCGCCGCTCATCATCAATACGGACCAGTTCATCAATATCAACGTGGACATTCTTATTAGCCGCCGCTTCTTTCACTGCGGCGACATTATCTCGAATGAACGATATATCAAGCATCGTCTTTAGTATCTTTACCTTGTTTGGGCCTAAGCAGTGGGAAAGCGATGACATCACGGATGCTAGCGGCATTCGTTAGCAACATCACTAAGCGATCGATGCCAATGCCCCAGCCCACGTTTGGTGGCATGCCGTATTCCATGGCGCGCAAATACGGCTCATCCAAGGGGTGAGCCTCTTCGTCGCCCGATTCACGCTCCTCCTGCTGCTCCTCAAGGACGTCACGTTGGATAACAGGATCATTTTGCTCGGTGTAGTTGTTGCCTAGTTCTAATCCCATGGCGACCGGTTGGAATTTTTCGGCTATGCGGGGGTCTGACAAGCTGGGCTTGGCGAGCGGCACCATCTGCGCGGGATAGTCATAGAGGATAGTTGGTTGCACTATGTTTGGTCGGACCAAGTGCTTATAAAGCTCGTCAACTAGCTGGTAGTAATTTTTGGCCGCAGGCGGATCGAGTTTGTGCTTTTTAAAGAGAGCGAGGTACACGTTGGGATTAGTCTCGGTCAGGATATCAACGCCAAGCTTCTCGCTGACCACGTCGACGAAACGTAAGCGAGGCAGTGGCGCTTCCCAGGACAACATCGTCCCCTGCCATTCAATTGAGGTGGTGCCGAACAAATCCATGCACAACTTGTGCAACATCTGCTCCATGGCATCCATCAAGTCTTCGTAGTCTGCGTATGCCCACTGTGCCTCAAGCATCGTGAACTCCGGATTATGCTGACGGTCGATGCCTTCATTCCGGAACCGACGTTCAATCTCGAAGACTTTCTCGAAACCAGATACCAGTAAGCGCTTCAAATGCAGCTCGGCTGCAATGCGCAGATGTAGCGGTACACCCAGGGCATTGTGATGGGTCGTAAACGGTTGCGCCGCCGCTCCACCATGAAGTGCCTGCAACGCCGGTGTCTCTACTTCTAAGTAGCCCGACTCAAGCATATAGGTACGAATCCAACTAATAATGCGACTGCGTGTTAGCAAGATCTCTCGCGCCTCGTCGTTTAGCAGTAAATCAACTTCGCGATTGCGAAACCGAGCTTCGTGGTCTTTTAAGCCATGATAGTTGCTGGGCAGCGGGTTAATGCTTTTCGTTAACATGTGAAACTCAACTGCTTCGAGTGTCTGTGTCCCCCGGGCATTGGTGATCAGCTTGCCGACTGCTTCTATGAAGTCGCCAGTGTCGAGAGTGTCTAAACCAGCAAAGATATCTTCGGGCATTGAATCTTTATTGATTTGCACCTGGAGGGTACCGGTTGCATCTCTCAGATCAAGAAAGGCCACACTACCGTGACTGCGCACCGCCATCACGCGGCCATTGAGGGTAACAGGGGTAGCATCATCGGCTAGAGCAGTGAAGTCTTCAAGCGCTTCTGCCACAGTATGGGACCGTTTTGCTTCGGCTGGGTACGGAACCTTGTTTGCTTCAAGCAGCTCCGTTCGTTTACGGAGTCGTTCTGCACGGATTTCTTCAAGTCGTTTTTCGGCCATAGGTACGTTTAGTATCAAATATCGAAGGTTAAGTAGCAAGCTTCCCCTACCAAAAACCCCGGCGTAGCGCCGGGGTTAGATTGGGTTTCGTCTGCGTTAGCCAATATCCATCACTTGGCACTGCTTATCCCCGGCGGGGGTTGGGATGGATACATCCTCGGCCTTCTTCTTGCCGAGTAGGGCCAGCCCCATAGGCGATTCATTACTGATCTTCCCTTGTAGTGGGTCAGCCTCATTGGAGCCAACGATTCGGTAGATCTTCTCATTGCCACCGCACTGCAACGTCACCGTATTACCGATGTTAACCTCTGTGCCGTCAGTCTTCTCGATAATCTGAGCGTGCTTAATGGTCGCTTCGAGCTCCGTGATCTTGCCTTCTACTCGACGTTGCTCGTCTTTGGCTTGCTGGTATTCTGCGTTCTCTGATAGATCACCCTGTTCCTTAGCAGCGTGAATCTCGTCCGCAATCTCGCGCCGACGTACAGTTTTGAGATTGTTCAATCGACCTGTCAGTTCCTGGAGGCCTTCCTTTGTCAGATAATTTTCTTTGATCATACGGGTATATTCGCGGCGCGCGGCCGGCTGTTAAGTGATTAGGTGGTTGTCGCTTTTGGACAGCCGATAAGGATTACAATAAATAAGCGTAGAAGCAGTGTAGAAACTCGACTAGGTAAGGTCAAGTAAATGTTTTTCACACTTTGTCACACGCGTTTGACAGCAACGAAACGCGCTAGGAACCCGTTCTATTATCTCCCCACCATTGCCAGATATCACGCGCAATTGGCGCCGCAACCTTATCCCCAGCTCCGCCGCGTTCGACTAACACTGTGACCACCAGCTCTGGTTCTACGTACGGTCCAAAGCTGGTAAACCAGGCGTGTGTCTTATCGGTGCCGCTGATCTGCGAGGTGCCGGTTTTACCGGCGACGGGAGTCGCGAGCAGGCTCAGTGATCTGCCTGATCCTGCTGTGACTGTCTCACGCATACCCTGGCGCACCGTTGCAATATCAGCGGCCGGTATAGTTGTCCGGTGGCCTGTGGTGGACTGTTCCTTCGGGTCTTTCTCTGGCCAGGTAAGCGCTCGGACCACGAAGGGTTCATACACGGTGCCACTATTAGCAACGGCAGCGGTGCTGACCGCAAGTTGTAGCGGTGTGGCCAAGACGTCTCCCTGACCTATGGCGAGGTGATACGTATCACCGATATACCAGCGCTCTTCCTTAACCTCTTCCTTCCATTCAGGACTGGGTAAGAATCCGTCGGCCTCACTAGGTATATCGATGCCCGTGGGTGCTCCCCAGCCGAACTTAGCCAGATAGTTGGTGGTGCGCTTTACCCCGAGGCCTGTTCTGGTCTCGTCACCGCCGGTGATTAAGTAGAAGAAGGTATTTACTGACTCGGCGATGGCCTTCGTAACGTTGGTAGTGCCATGGCCACCAGCCTTCCAGTCGGGAAAGTTCCAGATACCTATCGATAACCCGCCGGTAGACTGATAGGTAGTACCCGGCGTGATGATGTTTTCTGCGAGCGCCCCAGCCGCGATAAAGGGCTTAATAGTTGAACCGGGCGGATAGGTGCCGGACACGGCGCGGTTAAATAGTAACTGGCGTTCGTCGAGGATAGCGGCCGCCGCTTCTTTGCGTAAAGCTGGCTGTGAAAAGGCATTACCGTCATAGGACGGATAGCTTACCAGCGCTCGTACGGCACCAGAGCGAGGGTCGAGGGCCACCACCGCTCCGGCTTCATGCTCACCTTCCCGTAGCAGTTCGGTAATATATTGCTGTAGCTCAACATCAAGCGTGAGATCTAAATCAGCACCAGCTATCGGCTCCTGGCGATCAATCTGTTTTTGGGTGCGTCCGGCGGCATCAACCTCCTCATACTGCACGCCATGTTGTCCGTGGAGCTGTTCGTCGTACCAAGATTCCAAGCCTGTTTTTCCGGTAATGTCGGTCGGCCGCAACTCCGGTCTGTCCTTAAGCTCCTCGGCTGTCACGGGGCTGGTATAGCCCAGTACGGAGGCAACGTCAGATCCATGGAAATAGCGGCGGACTAGACTGGAGACGGGCTCAACACCAGGCAGCTGATCCTGTTCTCGTTCCAGGGCTATGAGCGTGTCGTGATCCAGCGCGGCTACTAAGCGAACACTGCGTGCCGTGGAGCGCGCCTGATTGATGGCGTTTCTGACTTCGTCGGCTGTCACCGGTAACAGCGCCGGCAGGCGCTCAATCAAGATGGCCTCGTTTTCTTCTCGCGGTAGGCCGGCGGGATTTAGGACGACATCGGCACTCGCAATGTTTTCCACCAACTGGATACCGTTTGTGTCATACATTATTCCGCGCGGGGCGGGAATAGGCACGGCGGTAATACGATTGCCTTCGGCAGTAACACGAAACTCAGAGCCATGTAACACTTGCAGGTAGAAACTGCGTCCGAGCAAGATAACCAAGACAGCTGTGGCTACGGTATACAAAAACCACCAACGCCGATGCGAGATGGCTGGGCCTTCGCCTCCCTCGATCGACCCGGACTCAAATAAATTGGCCTCCATCATGTACGATCCAGCTTATACCCTTCGAGCGAAATGACAGACTGCTGTGGTACGGGTAGCAAATCAACTATGCCAACGGTGCCGCTGGTAGCCAGCAGGGTTAAGGCGAGCCAGGTCAAAATGGTATTGCCGATTGGTAGTTGCCCATAGGTCAGTACGTCGCTGGCGAGCAACACCGCCAACTGCAGGAATACGGTCACGGCAATAAGAAAGATATACATAAACGAGACGTCGACAAACGCGCGCCCGCGGAAACGCCAGACGAGTAAAGGTAGCGCGACGGCCACAAACACAATGAGTGGTGGTTGGGTAGTTAAGAGCTCAGCGACGACACCTAAAGCCACCACGTAACCGATCGGATTTCGTAGCGTCCAGGTAAACAGCAGGCTGGCCAGTACCGGTAGGGTGAGCCCAAAGCCGAGCAGGCGACCGATCACTAAGTGCATGAGGAGCGCGATTAGTAAGATAGTACCGCTGATTACCAGCTCTCGATTACGCGGCCTCATGGTTCTACTAGAATTGAGACGCCCCGCAAGGTATCAGGAGCATATGGGAGTGACACCCGGGCTGCTTGATACGCTTCATTTTCTTCGGCCGTTATGTTGTCGACTCGACCTAGCAGTAATCCGGGCGGAATGCTGTCATCGCCGGTGGTGATAACGGGCTGTCCCAGGCGAATCTCAGCGTCGCGTGGAATCGTGGTCATGGTGATAGCGGTATGCGTGGCACCACGTAGTAAGCCCCGCACATTGTTATCAGCGACGATTTCCGCTGGCATGCTGATCGCTGGATGCGAAAGTAAGCGAGTGGTTGAAGTATGGTCGGCCAGACCAGTTACGAAACCAATAAGGATCGATCCGTTTACGACCACCGGGGCATTGAGCGTGACCCCGTCTTTGACTCCTTTATTCAGCTGTATTTCGCTGCGCCAGGGGTTCAACGGGCGCGCCGAAACGAGCGCTGGTATGGCACGTAGTGATGGCAGGGCGGGTGAGTCGAGTTGCTCACGCAGCGCGTAGTAATCATTCAGCTCTGCCTGCAAGCGAATATTATCGGCGGTAAGGTTGGTCAGCTGCGTTTCCACGTCGTTCTCAATAGTCAGATCACCGATTCCGAACACGCTACTAGTGACCGCGGTTACGATGCGCCAAGTTGCGTTGCGGGCACTAGACAACACTGGGGTCTGCAGCGCCAAGAGTGCGACGATGAGTACGCCGAGTCCGCCCAACAGTATTTTGGTCCGGCGTCTCATAGGCGGAAAAGTGGGTGTGCCTCCCCCATGTATGTGTATGCTAGCGGAGCCGAGCGCCGTGTGCGCTAGGCAACAGCATTTCTTGCACGGCCTCGATATCTTCTAGGACGAAACCGGTACCACGAACGACTGCAGTTAAAGGGTCATCGGTTAAACGAGTGGTAATTTGGGTTGCTTGTGTAAGTACCTGGTCCAGTCCTCGTAGCAGTCCGCCACCACCAGCTAGGATAATGCCGTACTCAATAATATCTGAGATGAGTTCAGGTGGTGTTTCTTCAATGCTGTCTTTCACGGCCTCAACAATGGTGTGAATGGTGCGGCCGACTGCTTCTTTGACCTGCATGCTATTCATGATGACCTCCTTGGGTAGTCCAGTGACTAAGTCACGTCCGCGAATCGGTGTTTCGAGTGGATCGGGTAAGTCGATAGCGGTACCAATGCGGATTTTGATTTGCTCTGCCGTACGTTCGCCAAGCAATACATTAAAGTTATCGCGAGCGTATTGAATAATACTTTCATTCATTTCATCGCCTGCGACCCGTAGTGTTTTGCTCACCACAATGCCGCCCAGAGAAATAACGGCGACTTCAGTTGTCCCACCACCAATATCAACCACCATGGTCCCCGTCGCTTCGTGGACGGGTA
Organism: bacterium; assembly: GCA_002686445.1. Taxonomy (GTDB): domain Bacteria; phylum Patescibacteriota; class Andersenbacteria; order UBA10190; family UBA10190. The sequence continues at coordinate 6,378 of NZCO01000035.1, forward strand.
AGCGAGAGCCGATGGCTGCGGCCATAGCTTCTTCGATCAAGAAAACGCGACGAGCACCGGCGCGCAGCGCAGCTTCTTCAACGGCGCGTCGTTCCACCTCAGTGACTGACGCGGGCAGGCCGACCACCACTCGAGGACGGGGCATGATGTTAAAGCCTTCTTGATGAACCTGTTGAATGAAATACTTGAGCATTTGCTCCGTCACCTCAAAGTCAGAGATCACCCCATCGCGCAGAGGTCTGATTGCCACAATATGGGCCGGAGTCTTGCCAACCATCCGCTGCGCTTCTTTACCGATAGCCAATACCTGCTTCGTATTCGTGTTAATCGCCACGACTGACGGCTCGTTAATGACGATGCCTTTGCCCCGGACATACACCAGCGTGTTGGCGGTACCTAAATCAATCCCAATATCCTGGGAAAATTTACCAAAGAAGCGATCGGAGAGGCTCATGTGAGTTTCGTAATAAGATCATCAATAGTAACTAACTCCATAGCATCACTCGTTCGCTGCTTAATTTCAATGCTATCTCCTGTTTTGCCAGAAACGACGGCTCGCCACGGACAGCCAACTAAATCAGCGTCGCCCAGCTTCTCCCCCGGAGAGACGTCAGCTCGATCGTCATACAGGACCTCGACATTGGCCGCGGTAAGCTTTTCGTATACAGCCTCGGCCTTGGCGGTAACCGCATCGTCACCTCCGCTGATACCCACTAGGTGGACGGTAAACGGCGCCACGTTCGCGGGCCAGATAATCCCTCGGTCATCGTGAAACTTCTCTACCAGCACACCCATGATGCGTGAAGAGCCAATGCCGTAGGACGCCATGTATACGGGCTGTTGTTTTCCGTCCTCGTTCGTGTACATATATTCGGCGGCTTCAGTAAATTTAGTGCCGAGTGGGAAGATGTTACCGACCTCGGATACCTGAATCCCCTCGGTAGCTTTCTGGAGTTCAGGGCTGGCCACCTCTTTGTTATAGAAAACGTCTTCCTTCTCATCGTGGTAAATGGTGTCTTCGCCGGTGTCTAGTTTCGTTTGAAACTCGTGCGAGTAGTCATCAGTGAAGTCGCCACCAGAGGCTAAGGCAATCACGGTGTCGGCGCCTAAGCCCAAGCGGTCAAAGATACGCACGTACACTTCTTTAGCCTTTTCGTAGTAGGCCTCTCGGTCTTCGTCAGAGGCATGGAAGCTATAGAGATCCTTCATGCGAAACTCACGCCCGCGCAACAGGCCTGACTTCGGTCGTTCCTCATTGCGGAACTTAGTTTGAATCTGATAGACCGCAAACGGCAGGTCTCGATAGGAAAGCATGTACTTACCAGCAATCGGCGCCACCGTGTCTTCATGAGTAGAGTTCAGCACGTAGGTCGCGTCGTTCCGTTTGGCTGAGCCAGCGTTGGCGGGTGTCGCCTTGAATAACACGTCGACAGTATCGAAGCGTCCTGTTTGCTCCCATAACTTGGTTGGTACCAGTGCTGGCAGAAATACTTCTGCGCCAATAGTATCCATCTCCTCGCGGATGATCTGTTCAATCTTTTGCAGTACGCGCAGGCCAAGCGGTAAAAAAGCGAAGACTCCAGCCATTGTTTGGTCAATAAAGACACCTTTCTGCAGCAGCGTGGCGTTCACGGTATCGAATTCCCGTGCTTCTTTGTTGGACTTAATTAGATTATGGGAATAACGCATGACCTATAGCGTACTGGACATGCTTAAACGAGGCCAGTCCTAGCCGTTTTCGAGGAACTAACGTGGGTTGTAAGCGGATCCTTTAGAAAAAACGGATGATATCTCGCCAAGTAACCAACAACATTAACCCAATGAGGGCCACGAAACCGACGGTATGCGCCGTCTGCTCGACTTTACCCGGCACTGGGCGTCGTATAATGAGCTCAATGAAGACAAACAGTATGCGCCCACCATCCAACGCCGGTATCGGCAGAATATTGATCAGTGCTAGGTTGAGGCTGATCAAGGCACCAAACTCCAGCACGTAGGTTAGCCCGAGCTTGGTAGCTTCATTTGTATAGATAGCGATACCTACGGGCCCTGTTAATGTTTCTCCCGCACTGCCTTCACGCACCAGTCGCCCACCGATTTCCCAAAACTGAGTCACAATAGCGGCCGTCATGTCCCAGGTACGGGTAATTCCGTGCCAGGGTGCCTGCCACACGGGAATCTTCGTGATACCCGTCGCTAAGAGACTAACGCCAAGAGCGCCTTCGCCTTCTGGTGGATCAACGCGTGGGACGATCGTGATTTGCTCGCGTACTCCCTGTCTGTCGAGTTCTAATGAAAGTTCTTCTCCGAGAGTTGCCCCAATGGTGGTAGTAACCTGCTCGATAGTTGGTTGCTCGATGCCACCGATGCTGACGATGCGATCGTATGCGGTAACGCCGGCGGCTGCCGCTGGCGACTCGTCGACGACCTCAACAATATAGGTGAGCTGGTTGTCGAGCGAAGCGGCGGTCTCGGCCGTGACTACCGTGGGCACGCCAATGACTCCCTGCCAGGTGAACAGCACGGCGGCCAAAATAACGTTCATGATGACGCCCGCGGCCAGAATAAAGATGCGCCAAGGTGCTGATTTAGTGGCGAAGCTGCCGGGACCTGGAGCTTGCTCGGCCATGTCTTCTCCCTCAATTTTTACAAAGCCTCCAAGCGGAATCAGATTAAACGAGTATCGTGTGCCTCGCCATATCTTGGACGCTATGCGAGGTGGAAACCCAAAGCCGAACTCCTCCACGTTGCACCCTGCTCGCTTGGCAGCCAGTAGGTGTCCAAGTTCATGTACCAGAACTAAGACTAAGAGCAGTCCGACGAAAACCAGGACGGTGAGCCAGATCATAAATTATAGAGCGCGAATGTCCGCTTCTTTTTTATTAATGGCTTCCTCGACTTGTTTGTTGGCCGTATCGATCCGCTGATCTAACCCCTTCTTACCGCCATGCATGTCATCTTCAGTGATGTCGCCGGCTTGCTTATCTTTCTTGAGCTGGGACAACGCGGCGTCGCGACTCTGGCGTAATCGAATCCGTGCTTGCTCGGCAGTCTTGTGCAGCTGCTTCGCTGTTTCCTCACGCATCTCTTCACTCAACATCGGAAAGGCTAAGCGGATGATCTTGCCATCAACAGCTGGTTGAACGCCTAGGTCCGCTTCAGTCACGGCTTTCTCAATTGCTTGGACGGCAGACTCATCCCACGGTGTAATGCTCAAGGTACGGGCATCAAGACTCGAGATAGATGCCAGGCCGTTGAGCGGTGTCCTTGCTCCATAGTGTTCAACCTGGATGCTGTCGAGCATAGCCGGAACCACTCGCCCGGAA
>NZCO01000036.1 GCA_002686445.1 bacterium
GCAAGTCATAGCCTCTACATTTATAACCGGCTCCCCGCCACCGGCGGGGAGCCGTTTTTTTGACCAAAAAAAGAACCGACGGAGTTTCCATCGGTTTCATTGGTTACGTTGGACTGCGATCACTTACTCGGCAGTGGGAACGGCGGGGCAACCTCGCCTAGTCCGGATTTCATGTCCCAGGCGATGAGCCACACGGTTTCCTGGCGAACAAAGCCCAGCTCAGTTCGCAAGATGAAATCCATCCCAGGTCCGTGCGCGGCTCCCCAATAAATACCGATGCTCTTGCGGCCTTCCAGCAATTGCTGCTTCAGCGTGTCTATCGCTTTACGATTGCGAAAGTCGACTACACTCTTCTGAAAAAGGCCATTGAGGCTATTGCCAAAGCTGCCCAGGAAGTTTCCCAGTGGCTGACCGCTAGTCATCATCTCGACACTGTCGCGCTTGAGCTTAAGCGGAACCACACGCTCTTGCTGTCCAAGCAGCTCCTCGAGCGGATTACCTTGTGGCTCGTCGCTATCTTGTTGTCTTATGTACGCCTTGAACAGTTCAAGACCGGCACTGGCCAAAAGCGTAAGTTCCGTCTCGCCTTGCTCAGTCATGGCCCTTTGCCACGCCTGCGAAAGTTCCACATCCGTCACATCCGAATGGACGAAATTATCCGCCCGTTTAATGTGATCGCTCTGTAGTGACAGTTGCATCTGCTGCGCCGATTGCTGATATAACGCACCGAGCATGTCGAGTGGAGACTGCCGCGCCGGTATTGTCGGCGTCGTCTTCACACCCTCAAGCAACACAACTTCATACTCTTTGAACTGTGCTGTGTGAGCAGAATATAGACTTGCGTCGGCAACGTGCACGGTGCCAATGAAATCAACGATCACCTCGCCATTGCTGTAACGTGGGATAGCCACCACTAAGGCCGATGGGGTCTCATCGATGTATTCCACGCCGATGAAGTCACTCATCGGCGCTGGCCCAGTTGGCTTTGGTGCCCGTTGTTGGGCTTGCGCAACTACAAAACTGCCGAGCAGCGCTATGGTTAGCGGCAACAAAACTGTCTTTCGGAACCGTTTCATCTCACGTCCTCCCTTACCTTGGGGTTTAGTTGTAATTGAACAGTCGTTAAGCCGCCACGTGGCGTCTGCGTGAACCCTAGTGCCCAAAGCCTGTCTTGGCAAGTTGCTCAGATTATTGATTGACATATATGCAATATAGTGCTACTTAGTAGCTAGTCTTCTGTCGGAAATCTACCAACAACGGTGACAAAGGATCTGTTCTATGAAAACCAATAAAATGGTCGCGCCACAATCAGCCCAAATGGCCTTTCCCACCTTGCTCGGAATGGCTGTGGGAGTGGTCGCTGCCTTCAGTTTCTTAATCTGGGGTGTAACTGCACTCTTCTTTTGGCAAGAAACCACCGCAGAGCCGTTCATCGAAAACACCGCGCTTATCCAGGCGGTGCGGGAAAGTAGTGCTGACGTCCATAAATATCTGGAGAATCCGAATGCCAATGAGTTACTTGACGTCAGGCTTTGTGAGGACGCTATTGCGCGCAATCCGCGAGACTGGACCGCCTACCGTCTACTCGCTGGAACGTACTTTGAGCTCGCATTCCTAGTTGAGCAGAATCACCCACAAAGGCAGTTCTTCATGGACGAAGGAACCGCTAACCACGCCATAACAGTGTTGCGTACGCCGAGCCACCCGTATGTGCATGTGAACGGGGCAAAGCTTGCTGAGTTGCGGCGTGATTATCAGCTGGCAGTGCAGCTACTTGAGCAGGCCGTCCCACTGATGCCTCGCGAAAATGAAGCTGATCGGAGGAACTACGGCAGAGTTCTAGGCGACCTCGGACGCTTGACTATGAACACTGGCATCAACGATGCTTTCTCGCACGCTATACCTCGACTCAATGAGGCCATCACCATCTTGAAGGACGATGCCGGCAACGCACGACTTAATCGCGCCACCTGCTTCTTTCTCACCGATCGGCATGAGCAAGCATTCGCTGACTACCACTGGATTCTTGATAACTTCGCCGATTACGCATTGTTGTGCGCCGAAGCCTGTGCTGGCATCGCCGAGGTTTACGAAAACCAAGGTGACATCGACCAAGCTGCGCACTGGGTCAAGGAAGCGCTTACACACGATCCGGATAACCGCTTCGCCAAACAGATTCAGGGTAAGCTCAATGGGGACACTATGTAGTCCTTAGCCCGACGTTCATTCGTTGGGCTTTTTTTATAGTTGGGACGCCCGGAAGCCAAGGCCCGATAAGGCGACGTTTTATTGAATGTCACAAAAAGTCTCGGATTCATTCCGGACTTTTTGTCTCCATGTGAGGAGAGAGCGGCGAACGATAGTGAGCGGCCTGAGAGAGGAGATCCCTCTCCTCTCTCAGATTCAGTCGGGACGCACGGAATTGAACCGAGATTATATGACCCCCAGCCATATGTAATAACCATTATACCACGTCCCGTTCTGCGCATTGTTCATTGACATGTATTTTTGTGCAAGCGACATGCATTTAAGAATGGGCTATACTAAGGGGAGTAATGTTGGTTGTAGCACATGACGATGGGGGTTCCCGTCCGCTCATTCGAGAGGGGGTGAGTGTCTATGTTTATTGGAGATGTTAGCTTCTTGATGGTCCTTATCGCCGCTATTGTGGCGATGGCCTTAGGCGCCTTTTGGTATTCCAAGAGTGGCTTTGGCAAATCTTGGATGAAGGAAGTTGGACTATCGGATGCCAAACTGAAGACTATGCAAAAGTCTGCGCGTAAATCGTATGCGCTTGGCTTCATCGCAGCTTTGGTAACAGCCTTTGTCTTGGCACACGTTGTGCGCTTAGCTGGCGCTACCACTATCGCCGAAGGAGCCATTGTTGGTTTCTGGGTTTGGCTTGGATTCTTCCTAACGACCGGTATTGGACAGGTGTTGTGGGAAGGTCGTTCAAACAAGCTCACTCAGATCAACGCTGGGTATCAATTAGTGCAGCTAATCTTGATGGCCGCTATCTTGGCAGCCTGGGGTTAAGCAAAACTGGTTTATATAAACACCGCGCTTTAATGCGCGGTGTTTATTAGGAGCCCATAATACCGGCGGCAGCCTGCCGGCCAAGCAGGCAGTGCCGCGGGAATGAAGGGCTTTAAAAAAGTCGCGGCGGCGGCCGCTTCTTCTCTAGCAAAACAACCCAGGTTCCGTTCGCAAAAAATTACCTCGAGGTTCGCCAGCCGGCGGAGCCCCGAGGTGGCGAACGGATTGTTTTATCATGCGGGGGTTAGGCGATACGAATCCGGCCGCGAACTGTCGCCACGAGGCCTTCTGTTTGTAACTGCGCGAGCGCTGCTTCCGCCCGCTTCTCCCCTACCTGTAATTCTTCTAGTAGCTCTACGCGTGTCACTGCTTGTTTAGTCGTGAGCAAGGCGATGATTCTACCTCTCACCTGACGGTTAGAACCAACAAAGGCGCTCTGCTTTACATAGTGCTTGCTCCTCGTGTTAGTATTTCCATGTTCCTGCTTTAGGTGCGCGCCGTAATCCATCAGCGCCCAATACCACTTGCGTGGCTCACGCGCACTGACGGTCGCGGTGATCAACGGAAGTAATTGATCGTCGGAAACCTCTGTCTTACCAGTAAGGAAATGGTGTAAAAAAACGGTCCTGATATTCGTTTCGATCATCGTCACCGGTTTGTTGTGGGCAAAGGCCTGCACGGCAGCCGCAGTATACGGACCAATACCAGGCAGCGCTCGCAAGCTTTGCTCATCTTTAGGTAGGACGCCGCGATGCTGATCGATGACGGCTTGGGCACACCGTTGCAGGTTTTGGGCGCGGCGATTGTAGCCCAGGCCTTGCCAGGCTGTAAGTACGTCGGCTAGTGAGGCGCGGCTAAGCGAATCCCAATCGCCGAAGCGATCTAACCACGCCTCATGTTTCGGAATCACCCGATCAACCTGGGTTTGCTGCAACATGACCTCAGACACCAGAATCGCGTAGGCGTCAGTAGTTTCCCGCCAGGGCAAACTGCGACCACGCTGGCGGTAGTACTGCCATACCACACGTCGAAATTTCTGCTGCGCTTTATTCATCTAGTTACTGTACGTGCTCATTTGCCCAAAGAAAAAAGGCCATTGCCTGATGATGAGTGGAGTCTCCAATCGTCATAGGTAATGGCCAGTGTTAGACCGGGCGTCGTATGAGGCCAACCCTTTCGAAATACGTTCGTCTGGATGATGTGTTCAGATGTAGTGGTCTAACGGGATGGCGATGTGTGAGGCTCTCAATGAGCCTCAGGGGGAAACAGATAAGGGCACCCTCACGATGTGATGCTGTCACCGCACCGTGAAAGTTTTCCGAAGACTCAGACTTCCCGTTGAAGTAAGAATGAGAGCACGGGCGGCTACTTGCGCAACTTTCGCGACAAGTAACCGGGACCGTCGTTCTGCGTGATCGTGACCAGGTAGGAATGATAGCAGGCGCGCGTCCGTCGCTGTATGAACGAACGCACGCCCCGTCAGTGCCAACAGGCCAGTACGAATAATAGCAGGCTGGCGCGGCGACAAAGCCACCGCACCAGCCACCTTCAACCGTCGTGCCACCCGTTTCGACAGAATGGTGCCACGATCAAGAAACTACAGGCATTAGACCAAAAATCTAAACTGGAATGAACAAATGATTCCGGCATTCGGCCAAGCGGTGCTCGACCGAATGCTCTTCGCAGTGCCACGTAGCGGTGGTCTCCTCAGCACGTCAACTATACGCCCCTAAATTATCATGTCAACAAAAGTCTTTTCCACCGCACCAAAAAGGCCGCACTGGGGGATCTTAACGTCCCATCGAGCGGCCGAAGAAGTCTGACTCAGTTACTTACTTGGTGCGCCCCACTTGGGGTCATGCAACACCATGTCGACAACTGTTTCGTACTTGTGTAGTTCTTCGTCTGTGAACCACAACGCAATCTCACGCTCCGCTTCAGCTGGCTCGCTTGAGGCATGCATCAGGTTCCGGACCGCACGAGATTCTTTATCGGCCTGGCCGAAGTCGTCGATAGTCAAGTCCCCTCGGATAGTACCCATGTCCGCGGAGACTGGGTTAGTACCGCCTATAATGTTGCGGACGCTTTGGATAGCTTGGTTCCCTTCAAGCACCATGGCTGCCACTGGACCGGTCGATAGGTAGCTCATATTAGAGACGCGCACGCGCGAGCCGAGCTCTTGAGCTGTTTCGGTCATTTCCTCACCACGCTCCTTAGCGCCGGCTGAAGCTTTTTCCCAAATTGACTGGTAGTAGTCAGGATCTTCAGAGTAGTGCTGGCCTACCAATTCCTCATCAACCCAGACCATCTTCATACCGATGATCTTAAGCCCTGACTTTTCAAAGCGCGTGATAATGTCGCCAATCAGACCGCGTTGTACGCCGTCCGGTTTAATAACTGCAAGTGTTCGTTCAATTGCCATATATATCAGATTAAATGCTTGATGCTTCTTTGTAAAACGAAAAACTTCTGGTGTCAACTATTTTGCCTCAACAACATTCTGCGGACTACCCGCCACATACGATGAGATGTTGGCCACGCTAGTGTCAAAAATGCGCTGCACTGCCTCCTTACTATTGAACGCATTGTGCGGTGTGATGATTACGTCCGTCCGCGCCACTAGCACATGGTTCCGTAACATGGTCATTAAGTCATTAGTCTGGTGCGTATCCTGCGACAAGAACTCGATGCGATCGTACGTGTCGTGTTCCTCTTCCAAGACATCCAAACCAGCACCCGCTAACTTCTTTTCTTGTAGGGCCCAGAGTAAGGCTTCCGTATCGATCAGTCCTCCGCGAGCGGTGTTCACCAACAGTGCGCCAGGTTTGATCTGTTCCAAGCGTTCCTTATTAATCAGGTGGTGCGTCGACTCAAGATACGGCACATGCAAAGTCACGACGTCGCTCGCAGCTAACAGTTCTTCTAATGTCTCCGCATACGTGAAGTCGCGCTCCTTAGCTAGCTCCTTATCCGGGCTCACATCAAAGGCTAGTACCTTCATGCCGAAACCAAGACCGATGGTAATAACATTCCGCCCAATGTTGCCGGTCCCGATAACACCGAGCGTCTTACCGCTTAAATCAAATCCCATTAAACCTTCTCGATCGAAGTTCATCTTCTCCGTACGTTCGTACGATTGAAAAATTTTACGTGACAGCGCAAGAATAAGAGCGAAGGCATGCTCCGCCACCGTCCGCTCGCCATAATGCGGCACGTTGGTGACGACAATGCCCCGCTTCGCACAGGCTTCCATGTCTATGTGATCAACGCCAGCCGAGCGAGCCACAATCAATTTCAGCTGTGGCATCTTGGGTAACATGTCTGCGGTGATCTCCGAGGTGACAAACACCGAAATTATTTCCGCATCAGCGGCTTGAGTGATCTGATCTTGCACCGTCTCTGACACGGTTACAGCCTCAACATCAGGCAACGCGGTGGCCAGTTGCTTCGCGTCATCTTCATGCGCATCGAAAAATACTAGTTTCATGTGTTTATCCCTTAATGGACGTAAATAATAGCAGCAGTAAACATCACTATAGCTGTGAAGTCAAGCTAGTAGCAACCACTACTTCTGCCCCGTAATGAGCCAATCATCCCCTGCCCGTACGATAGACACGGTGCCGTCCCGATCGGTGCGCCAGATGGGCAGGCTCGCAAGCCGATCAAGTATTTCTTGATGGGGGTGATCAAACCGATTATCAAGACCAGCCGACACGATAGCTGCGCTCGGTTGTACGGCAGCAAGAAATTCAGGACTGGTCGAAGACTTACTGCCGTGATGACCAACTTTTAGTATGTCAGCCTGAAGCTCACCGCCGGGCCAAGCCGTCAGTAGCAGACGCTCCACCCTACTTTCCGCATCGCCAGTAAGCAGAAAGGAAAGATCCGGCCAGCTGGCTTTAACTACTATCGACGCATTGTTAAGGTCTGAAGCCGTAGCGGCCATGGCTTCGTCTGAGTCGAGCGGATTTAAAATAGTAAGCTCCGCGTCGCCAACTGTGAGCTGCTGTCCGGCGCGAGCGAAACGATAGGCGACCCCGCGCTCACCAATCATCGTCAGCCAAGCCTCTTGCAGCTGCGATGAGTGAGCTGCATCGGGTAGCACCACCAGCCCCACATCATATGCTTCCAAAACATGTAGTAGGCCTTCCATATGGTCTCGTTGCGGATGCGTAACCATCACCACCTCTATAGTGCGATCGAACCAGGGCATCTCTTGCGCCAGGCGTTCAAGCACCACCCGACCCTGACCGCCATCGATGAGCACCTGGGCAGTTCCTGATTGCAGTAAGATTGCGTCTCCCTGACCGACGTCTAACACAGCCACTTTATCCAATGGCTGCGGAATAATCTCCAGCAACAAAATAAATGCGGCAAGGAGGAGTGCACCGTACATGCGCGACATCTGTTTAGTATATAAAAGAACCCACAACTGATGTGTGGGCACATACGTGTACTGATGGGTGCCGCTAGATCGCGATGCAGGCTTTGTGCTTTTGCACGAGCTCTGACCAGGCTTCTTCCATCCAGAGCGCTACGGCCCTGGTGGTTACGCCGCGACGCAGCAATCGGGCAATCAGCTCGTCTCGACTCAGGTATACCTGCGCGCGCAGGAGCGCGTCATCAATCATGCGCCAGAAGTATTCCAACTTTGATTCACCTGCGCTCGACGTGCGTTCTCGTGCTGCTTTCTTTTTGGCCACGATGTGGTCCTCCCAATGACAAAAGAACGAGTATACTGCCTGCCGCTAACCTAACAATTGTGTATCTAAGTTGCAAATTACTATCCCAGGTAAGAAAAAAAACGGAAATCGACGTATCGATTTCCGTTATTGTTTCATAGCGGCAACGTGCTGTTGCCCTCGGCTTAGACTAACCGGGCCGCGAGGTACCCAACATTAGCATACGATACGGAAGGTATAGAACAGCAGATGCATCCGCCCTATAGCTAGCCCGAATTCGCTAGTGTGATGTCTGCCACTCCACAGGCTAGTTCGCCAAAGACTAGCATCAAGAACTGCAAAGTTATTTGCACTGTACTCGAGGAGGCTAAGCATGTGCGGAGGTTTGCACCACTGAACTCCACGTTACGTCACCCCACCTTTTCAAGAACAGCGAGTGGTACTCGCTCAACACGATGGCGAGCGACGCCCGGGCTGGCTCTGCTTGAGACCAGGCCGCAGAAGCAGAGCATGCCTCTCCGTAAGAACGGCGAGCGTTGCTCGCCGGACGACATGGAACACCAAGCTCGACTTGGCTCGGCTTCAGACCGGGCCACCGAGCAAGAGCTCAGTTTGAGTGATAACGGCGAGGATTACTCGCTCAGCAGCAGAGTATCGGAACGCGCGGCAGCACTTTTGCATGGTCCAGGCCGCAGAAGAAGACTCCGCAAGGCTGGAAGAACAGCGAATTGTTCCGCTACTTAGCCTGGCACGCCGCACAGAGGGGTAAACCAGGTAACGATGCGTGACGCGGTATAACGGCGGATGCATCTGCTGCAGACGGTAGCGTCGCTTGGTCCACCCAACACCAGGTTACCGGACAGCACATCTCCAGAAAGAGCGGCGAGCGTTGCTCGCCAAAAGCCTAAGCGCACCCTCGCCTGCCACACGGTAGAGTACGTAACCCAGCAGGATAAGAACGGCGGGTGTACCCGCCCAAGACTAGACTACGCAATGGCGTGCCGGATCGCAGCCAAGCAGGCAGTGCGTAGGGAAATGTAGAACAGCCGACTACGTCGGCCCAATAGTGATGGCTGCTGTACCAAGCCGATCTCTGGACTAGATAAGCGTCCAGAAGACCAGTTCGCCGTAGCTGATCATGAGAACAGCAGCGTTGAGCTGCTCCTGACCGTGCACGGACGCGAGGTGCTCCAACATAGGCCACGTAGCAGTACTCGACCAGTAACAACGGCAAGTGATCTTGCCGACTACTACAGCACACGTCAGGCAGCAACGGAGTTTTGTGCCTTGGTCCACAGCACGCCAGGTTGGCGGTGGCTACGATACTATTTTAAGAACAGCAGAGAAATCTGCTGCACGCCCGACCAGTCCATTGTGCGCAACGGAACGCTCGACATGACTTGAGGCCACACCGGGCTACGCGCCTGTAAAGAACAGTAGGAAATCCTACTCTGGGCTGAGCATGACTAAGCGACAGTACGCGATACTGCTCGACACACAAGACTGGGGCAGCATGCGAGGCTCTACCGCACACAAAACAACGGCAGATGACTCTGCCACGATCTCCACAGTGCGGCGCAATAGCCTGGGGCACGTAGCCGGGCACTAGACTTCGCGAATGCACGATGCAATAACAGTACGCGAACGTGCTCGCCAGAACGGCTCACTTCAGCAGAGGTCAGGTTGGGTGACTTTGCACCACGCCAACACGCTCGGCTGTGATCATCTCCAAGAACGGCGGAGTACCCCGCCATGTGGCGCAGTCATCTCCACTGTGCATGAGCGCTCAATACTTAAGCGGACAGCACCCCACACTAAGAACGGCGACTATGCTCGCCATGTGCGAAGCTCCACGTGGCCATGCTGCGAAATGCGCCAGCAAGCGACAGGCCACACCACCGTACGTAGGCATTAGAATAGCCAGTAAGTTGGCTCATCAGTGTGCGAAGGGTTCGTGCGCCATGCCGCAGAGTTCAATACTGAACTACACGCCACGTTACCCTACGTAAGCATTACAACAGCAGGTTACCCTGCTCGTGACCTCGCGATGCCGGAGGTGAAGATAGCGAACTCCACTGAGGAGGGCGAAGCTCGACTCGAAGAACTGCAGATGATTCTGCACCAGACTAGGGATGATTGTGCCAGAGTGTACGTAGGGCTGCGTCGCTGAACCGAAAGTGAAGAACAGCGGATAATTCCGCTCGAGGGGCGGCTTTGCCACGAGATGGCGCTCGCAGCCGAAGGCTGCAGGAGGCAGGCATGGCCTACGTTAACAACAGCAGGGGCTCCTGCTCTCAGGTCTAGGCTACGCGGCATTACCTTACAAGGGCTTACCCAAGCCGGACGTGCTCGCAACCTAACGTACTCATAATAGCAGCAGATGATTCTGCCGCCTGACGCACAATGCAACGCAATGCGATGCCCTAGCCAGCGCCAGACCACCGGTCCTTGCCTAACGAAGGAATAACAACAAACTAAGTTTGTTCCGATACAGAACGGAGCTCTGCGATACCTTGGCTCACGATACGTAGCCGGGCAGAAATAGCAGCAGGTAGATACCTGCTCATGGCCGCACCAATCAGTGCAATCCTCTGTTGCGCAATACTCAAGCGTAGCGTGCCTAGGTCTCAGAACAGCAGATGATTCTGCTCAAGGCTAGGCCGAGCCTGGCACTAAAGTACCGCACAGCACGTAAGCAAGCCGTGCAGATTCGGATTATAGCCATAATGAGTTGTCAACGAACGCTGTTTCTATAACATTATTTCTCTTTTGAGTCAATTAAAAAACGGGTAACTACTCACCCACCAGAAAGTCCTGGAACCATGGTGTAGACTGGGTGGGTAACCAAAAACAAACACAACTATCATGGTCAGACAGAATACTAACGTCCTCTACGAACCGCTGTACCGTAAGGTAACGCAGGAAAACAACCAACTGCGCCGTAAGGTAAAGCAGCTCGAAGAGGAGGTTACAACTAAAGACGAGGAGCTAGCCAAAGTTAAGGAGGAACTCCAGAAACAGGAGGACACCAACAAAAAGCTGCGAACCCTACTCTTCAAGCGCGAGAAACCACACCGCTCTCTTCGCCCCACTGAGAACAAACCACGCTCTCTTGCCAGTTACACTCGCCCCAAACCTAAGGAGCAAGATATCACTGAGCATAAAGTGCTCACGCTCGATTCCTGTCCTGACTGTGGCCATGACGTGTCAGCGCCACAGTCAGAGCGTACACGTATCATTGAAGACATCGTTTTCCATCCCCAACCAGAGGTGACGGAGTGGACCATTCAACGTCACTACTGCTCTGATTGTCACAAGCTCGTGGAGGGTAGTATTCCCGGCGTAGTACCCAAGACACGTATCGGTCCCAATACCCTCACCTGTGTAGTCTTAGCTAAATACCGCTGGAACTTGCCCTACAACAAGATCCAGGACAACTTGAAATTGTCCTACGGTCTCCATATCAGTGAAGGAGCCATTGCCAGACTCATTACGAGAGCTGCTACCTTGATGGGGCCAAAGTGGGAAGAGATCATTCAGGCGGTACAAGCAGGCCAGACTGTCCACTGTGATGAAACTGGCTGGTATGTGAATGGCCAGAAGGTGTGGGCACATACGTTCGCCACTAACACGACGGTTCTCTACGAGATTATCGACAGTAGAGGTAAAGGCGTGGTCACTAACGCCTTAGGCGATGACTTTACCGGCACCAGAGTTACTGACTGTCTTCCCAATTACAAGAACCTACCAGGCAGCCACCAAATCTGCTGGGCACATCTGACAAGAGAGGCTACTGAGAACCAACAAAGAGTGTCAGACAACCGAGAACGCCAACAACTCGCCATCACCCTTAACAGTATCTACGCCCAACTACGCCACCGCACCAAGCGCTGGGAAGAAACCCGAGCAGCCGCACTCAAAGGTAGGCTGCAGCAGAAGGTAGCAAAGCTCCAACGACAAAGCTGGTGCGATGACACCTGCCAAAGACTGGTGAAACGACTTGATGACTACCAGCACGCCTTGTTTACGTGTCTGGATCAGCCAGGAATACCACCAGACAACAACCATGCTGAGAGGACGCTTAGAAAACTGGTGATTCAGAGAAAAATATCCGGTGGTAACCGCTCACCTGAGCATGCCCTTCACCATGCCAAAATCATGAGCGTCTTAGAAACCCTGCGCCTGGAAGAAAACAACCTCCTAGAGGCTCTAGAGAGTGTATTACGACAGGGTATGCAAACGCAGCTTGCTGGTGGGTGAGTAGTTACCACTCCCCCTATTGACATATACATCAATATTATGTATATTGTTGAAAGTAACTTCACAACCTATCCCCTAGGGAGGACATACTATGTACCGCTTACTTCTCTCTGTAGCAGTTGTACTGCTTGCAGCACCGGCTTTTGGCCAAGGGTTCGGCAGTATTCACAATGCCAACCTGGACCACGGAAACGACCTGTCTGGCCAGTCGAGCGCCGGCCTCGGATCACTTCAAGTTAATCGGCCAAGGCGCACGGTGCCCAGAACCGTTGTTCGACGACGGACAGCGCAACCACCGTCTTCCCCTGGGGAGCAATTTGCTCAGCGTGTGCGCAATCAACAAGCGTGGAAAATAAGTCGGTTGCGCTCAGCGCAACAACAACGCTTACGAGCAGCCCAACGGGACCAGCTGTGGCGCATACAACGCGCTCAACGTGCCTACCCCTCTTACCCCTAGGCTGGTAGGTATTGTCAAAAAACTCCAACGAACCTGTCTCTTGGCAGGTTTTTTTATATACACATGTTCATACTAGGTATGCTGCTTTACAGACAACGCGGGCAGGCTAGGGACATCCTGCTTGTCATCAGTGGCGAGTTCGGCTGCACCCCGAAGATCAACGGCAATAGCGGCCGTGATCACTGGGCGCCTCTCACCCCATTAGCGCTCGCCGGTGGCGGGCTCCGTATGGGACAGACGGTTGGCGAATCAAGTGCCAAGGGCGAAACACCCAAGACGTCAGCAATTCGCCCCCAAGACTTGATGGCCACTATCTTCCAGTTCATGGGCATGGACGGTCGCGGTACGATCGTCAATCAGTCTGGTCGGCCCGTTTTCCCGATCGAAGATGGCCATCCGATTGCTGAATTAGTTTGAGACAACCAATTCCTTTCTCGAACCCCCCAACGAAGCACCTGCTTTGATGGGGGCTTTTTGTATCTCGCTCTAAACGACAGCTAGGTTGAATTTTTCGTCTGGGGGAGCATATTTACGGTATGGAGGAGCCCTTGTTCTGAGGGATCCGAGCGTAGTTCTCTTCACTTTTACGCCCGTGAAAAAGGAGACTGTTCGATGAAACGAACGAAGATTATTGGTTCAGTTGTGGCCGTGATGATGTTCATGGCACTTAACGGCACTGGTACGGCGATCGCGGAAGACGCCCCGACCATTGCACCAGCACCACCTCTGCCAGATGGCGTAGTCGATGTCGGCGTCAAGACGTTCACGATCATCGGTACCGACGTTGCAGCGCAACCGGTCAACAATAAGAAGGCGCCAGAACTGGTGCAGAAGTTGACCACGACCGAAGGCGTACTATTGGCTCGCATCACAGGTCGCAAGCTCGAAGTAAGAGTGGCACCTGAGATACTCGGCGTTGGCGTCGAAGCGGCTGGCGAATTCGACAGTGATTGTGCAGTAAACAGCGGCTTCAACGAACATCTGGCTCAGAAGACGGCCGACGAGAAGCTGCTGCGAGCAATCGTCGATCAGATTGTCGTTGCCATTACGCGAACGCGCCATCCGAAGATTCCGGCGTCGCACCTGGCAAGAATAACCCGTAGTGACGGGCACATCGACGTGACGCTCTATAAGGCACCGGTGCCAGCCGTCAACCAAGTCGGCTTCCTGCGCTAGTATCGCGCACACTAACCACCCGGTAACACGCCCACCCTCACACAATCTCAGAGATCGTGCGAGGGTGTTTTTTTATCATTGACTTCATATGCACCCCCGCCCTACGATAAGGGGCTCTATGGCTACCGAAGAAATCACGATCGCCGATGGCGGACAACGCCGCACTATTTTTATAGCTGTGGTGGTGGCTGCGCTAGTGGCTGGATTAGCATGGTATGGCCTGTTTGGGCGCGTACGTGACACCGCTGAAGGTGACGTCTACTCCCCTACTGCAATAGTCGACGAATCACTAGTATCCGAACCAATTACCATTGGGCAACTCGAACCGCTAGCAACTACTACCCCACCACCGGCACTGCCTGCGTCGGCAACTGGCCAACCACAAGTAGCTGGTGAGGCTGCTCCCGCAACTGCGCCGACTGGTGCTGGAGAATTTATCCTAGCTGCCGCTCTGGCCGCTATCATTGGTGGCACGATTGGACTGCGCCGAGTTCGACAGACTTAATTAGGCGGATACTTCGGGAGATGCCTCACCCGCAAGCTCCTGTAACTTTTCGTTGATCGAATGCTGCAAGGCAGGAATATCCATTTTTTTGGCAATGGAAAGCAGGTCGGTAAGAATAGTAACGTTTTCCGGCTCGAACTCATGGGCACGCTGCAGTGCCTGCAACGCCATCGAGTATCGGCCGGCGCGATATGCTGCCAGGCCCAAGCCTGCATGTACACCAGCTTGCTTCGGGTTCCAGCTAACTACCTGCTCAAATATCTCAGTCGCCTCTTGCCAGTCTTCACGGCCAAGTGCGGCCTCACCAAGCATCATGTATGCGTCGGTGTCTTTCGTGTGCTTCACTATGTAACCCACCAAGATATCCTCTGCCCGTTCATACTCCTTGGCAGATAAAGCCTCTTGCGCCTCTTCTAAGGGCGACTCTAGCTTAGCAGCACGGCCCCGCGGCGCGCGCGCCGGAGTAGCCGGTGTGGGGGATACCTTAGGCTCGGCCACACTGGTGACTAATCTTGTCGTAATGGTGGGCACTTGCGCGGCCTCTTGGACTTGCGCGCTTACTGCCTCCGGGGCAGGTGTATCGGCTGCTGCAGTTGTGCCACGATCATTCGTTGCGATTGCTGTGCGCTGCTCCTGCCACTGCTTGGCTGAACTAACACCTGCTTTTACTTTTGTGCGTACGCCAGATGCTGCCACGCTCATACGCTTCGACAATGACGATGTAGCTGGCGCATCCTGTGCCGGTGCACTGCTGGCTGATTCTTGGCGCTGCTGTCGCCAAGCTTGAACACGACTTGCTGTAGACGTTCGTAATTCTGTGGCCTTGCCCGCGCCTCGGCGAACCAAGCTAGCCATCATGCTTGCCCTGTTGCTTACTGCTTGAACACTTTTATGGGCCGGTCGCAGCACCTGTCGTGGCGATCTCGCCGTCGCGGCGGCCGTTCGTACACTGGCACTTACCTCGGCTCGCTGCATTCGTACCATCACTCGCGAGAGAATAACGACAATACCACCAAGTGAAAGTACGAATACAGTTGGTGGTAAAATATCGTAAAGCATGCTCAATAGGTGGTCTTACTTAAATGCATCGTATCAACGTGCATTCGGCCTGCCAAGGGAAATTGGGGTAGTTGTCCACCAGTTTCCCCCAGTAGGCCAGGAGATAGCCACCAACATAAAGGCTCCGCTGCCGTTGGCTGCGGAGCCTTGTACCTCCCTATCCCCTAAATTATATGCTCAGTCGAGCGAATTCTTTGACCGAGATATTCTCGCCCAGCTCCTGGACTGCGGCAGAAATAAGCTGTTCGATAGTCTTGTCAGGCTCTTTGACGAATGACTGCGTCAGGAGTGCTCGCTCAGCGCGGAAGCTCGAAAGCTTTCCCTCAATAATTTTCTTCTGAATCTCTGCTGGCTTACCACTCTTGTCGGCCGCATCCTCGGCAATGTCGCGCTCTGCCGCCACATCTTCCTCAGGTACATCCTCTGGGCTTACCACCTGCGGATCCATAGCGGCTACATGTAGGGCAATATTCTTAGCGAGCTCCTGGAACGTCTCATTACGAGCAACGAAGTCTGTCTCACACAACAGGCTGACCAACACGGCAACTTTGCCGTTGGTATGCACGTACGAAGAGATAATCCCCTCAGAGGTCTCACGGCTGGATTTCTTAGCCGCCTTGATGATCCCCTTCTTGCGTAGCAAGGCTACCGCTTGGTCAACGTTGCCATCGGCTTCATCAAGAGCGTCTTTACATTCAACAATGCCGCATCCTGTCAGGGCGCGGAGTTCTTTAACTTGGGCTGGTGTCGTCATAGTTTGCAATAATTGTAATTAGTATAACCTATTTCTTTTCCGCTACTTCTGGCGTTGGTTCTTTCGGTCGGTGCTTGAGGCCGGCAGCGATGGCCTGCGCAATAACATCAACGAGCATGTCGAGTGAGCGCACCGCATCATCGTTAGCGGGAATCGCATAGTCGAGCAAGTCTGGGTTGGCGTTCGTATCGGCAATCCCGATTATCGGAATACCTGCTCGCCGAGCCTCGCGTACAGCCAGTTTCTCATCTTGTGCGCCTACTACAAACAAGGCGGCTGGCAATTTGCGGACATTCATCATGCCCTCTAATACTTCTTCTAGGCGTCCGATCTCCTTGCGCATCACGGCCCGCTCTTTCTTGGTCAGTTTTTCGATCGAAGATGACTCCTGTTGTTTCTTAAGTTCATCAAGCTTTTCAATACTCTTTTGAATCGTGGCGAAGTTGGTCAACGTACCGCCCAACCAGCGCTTGGTGACGTACGGCATTTTCACCGACTCAGCATGCCGACGGACAATCTCTCGTGCCTGTCGCTTGGTGCCAACAAAGAGCACTTCACCCGTTGTTTTTGCCATCAAGCGCTCCACAAAGGTTGCGGCCGCAATTAGTCCTTCCTGGGTCTTTTCGAGATCAATAATAGCTACGCGGTTACGACGTAGAAAAACGTACGGCTCCATCTTCGGGTTACGCTTGCTGCGTTCGTGCCCAAAGTGAACCCCCGCTTCCAGCATGTGGAGCAGGTCGGGAATTTTTACTGAACTTTTCTTAACTTTCTTTTCTGATGCAGCGGTAGCTGCCTTAGTATTAGCTGTTGTCATAGTGATATATCTCCTTGGTACCTCTCGCTACCCGCTTACTACTGATTGAGCTGTGGCTTACGTACAACACGTAAGAGGAGTAGCCCAACGATACTTTTCGCAGTAGTAGGGGTGACGATGTGGGATGAATAAAAGGCTGCGTAAAGCAGCGCTCTGGTGGACACCATACAGCAGTAACTCAATCTTAGCAAGCGTCGCTAGAGCGTTATGCTTGTCAAAAAGGCCCTGTTAAGCTATCGTGCTGGCACATGAAGCAAGATATCCATCCCCCATACCACGACGCCGTAAAGGTTACGTGCTCGTGTGGGAATACGTTCGAAACTGGTTCTACGCAGTCAGAAATTAGCGTGGAGGTCTGTGGTGCGTGCCACCCCTTTTATACTGGTAAGAGCAAGCTAGTGGATACTGCTGGCCGGGTTGATAAGTTCCAACAGCGCTTAGCCGACACGAAAACCAAGCAAACGACTGCAGCCAAGAAAAAAGATAAGTCGAAGGACAAAAAAAGCGACGACACTGTTGTCAAACTCGGGTAGAAGGGTCATTACCTCCGCTTTACACCCCGCTATAGAAACGGTAGGTTTTTGCTAAGTCCACCCTTTAACGCTATGAAATTACCTGACCCTGCCATTCTCGCGAAGGAAATCGCGGCACTGGAAACACAAATGAGTGATCCTGAGATCAGTCGTGATCCGGAGCAGATCAAGCTACTCTCGCGCGAGGTGGTTACCAAGCGTGAACTACTAGAACCGCTCGAGCAGATGCAAAAAGTCCACAGCGAGCTGGCCGAGGCTAAGGCGCTCACAGAAGAAGACGATACTGAGTTGGCGCAGCTGGCGCAGGAGGATTTAACGCGCCTCACGACTCAAGCCGACGAACTCCAAGCACAGATTGAAACACTGCTGATTCCTCGCGACCCCCGCGACGAACGAGACATTATTCTTGAAATTCGAGCCGGTGCTGGTGGCGAAGAAGCTGCGCTATTTGCCAGTGAACTCTTTCGGGCCTACACCCGCTTCGGAGAGCTACACAACTGGCAGACGCATATTGTTTCTAGCTCAAAAAGTGAGCAAGGCGGATTTAAGGAAGTCGTTGCGGAAATCACTGGCTCTAGAGGGCCCGGTGTGTTCTCGACGCTTAAATTCGAACGGGGCGTGCATCGAGTGCAACGGGTTCCAGAAACCGAGAAACAGGGACGAACGCACACCTCCACAGTTACCGTGGCGGTGCTGCCCCAAGCCGAAGAGGTTGATATTGAGGTTAAAACTGAAGACTTACGAATCGACACCTACCGCGCCAGCGGCGCCGGAGGCCAGCACGTAAACAAGACCGACTCTGCTATTCGCATCACTCACCTTCCCACCAATACGGTAGTGGCGGTGCAGGACGAGCGCAGCCAGCATAAGAATAAGGAAAAAGCGTTACGGATCATGCGCTCACGCCTGCTTGAAGCCCGAGAAGAAGCCAGCCGCGCCAAAGCAGCTAGTGAACGTAAAAGCCAGGTTGGCACCGGCGATCGATCAGAAAAGATCCGCACGTATAACTTCCCGCAAGACCGTATTACGGACCATCGCATCAAGCAATCCTGGAGTAATATACCAAGCGTTATGGCTGGTGAATTCGGCCCCATCTTTGACGCCTTAGCCGAAGCCGCTCGATCAGCGGCGATAGCCAACGCAACATGAACATTGCTTCCGCCTTAGACCAGGGGACAGATGTGCTTCACGCGAGTTCGCCTACTGCCCCACTCGACGCCGAACTGCTACTCGCACACGTATTATCCGCTACAGAGTCTAGCTGGCTACACGCGCATCCCGAATTACAGCTGACCGAAGCCCAGCAGAATCACTGGGACACGTTGCTAGCCAAGCGAGCTGCTGGAGTGCCGGTCTCCTATTTAATCGGCAACGCCGAATTCTACGGCCGCTCATTTCGAGTAACTCCTGACGTGTTAATCCCCCGTCCGGAAACCGAAGACCTCGTCGACCAGGCACTCGACGTGATTGAGCAACTGCCATCGGATACACCTGTGGTTGCCGATATTGGGACTGGGTCAGGCTGCATCGCTATTACGCTTGCCTTGGCCAACCCACGCATACAGCTATACGCGATTGATGTGTCAGCAAAAGCGCTGGCGATCGCCGAGCATAATGCGCAGACGCATGGAGTAGCCGACCGCATCACATTCATGCACGGCGACATGTTCAAGCCAATCGCTGGAAAGAATGTCGATCTGATTGTAAGCAACCCACCCTATGTACCATCAGCTGAAATTGACACGGCGCATCTACGACCCGAAGCGGCCGGCCTAGCTTTTGAGCCACGTCTGGCACTTGATGGTGGAGTGAGCGGCCAACTGTTCGTGAACAAATTAAAGACCACAGGAGTCCCTGCAATTATAGAAACGACGAACGGCGCCGTTGTTCGTCAGCGTTGCTAAGCTCGATCTGAACCAAAGTCATGGATAAAAAAAGCGCTCGCGCGCTTTTTCTTAAATCCGCCTCTACTCCGTGTCTGATTCAGCTGGTGCTTCTCCCGCTTTGGCTTCTCCTGTTGCTTCATCAGTGGCACCTTCTTCACCTTCGCCTTCACCATCACCATCTTCTTCACTGACGACTCCTTCGACGCCTTCAACATCCTCAGTTACTTCCTCAGACAACTCCTCGAGCTCAGCCTCAGTTCGTGGCGGCTGCACAGACGCAACAGCATCATCCGCATCACGCAGTACCTGCACGCCTTTAGCGATCGGTAGGTCGCTAATCTTGATAACAGTCTCGAAATCGGTCAGGGCAGTAATGTCTACGATTACATCCCGTGGCAGATCTGCCGGCAGCGCCTCAACTGACACTTTATCAGCCGTTCGCACTAATACACCGCCCAGGTCTTTAACTGCTGGAGACTCACCAGAAAAAACTAGTGGCACGTCCGCTGTTACCTTCTCGTCCATGCGTACTTGATAGAAATCGGCGTGCAAGACCCAATCGTGGACTGCGTGGCGCTGAATCTCTCGAATAAGCACATTGTGATCCTTTTTATCAACTGTCAGCGTTACTAGCGTCGTATGACCGGCTGCAGTAAATAACTTATCAAAAGCGCGCTTATCGACAGCTAGGGTCTGATTCTCAATACCGTGACCATACAGCACGGCCGGAACACCGCCACTAGCGCGAGTTGCTGCCGAAGAAGGTCCCCGGTCTATTGCTGTTATGTGTGGTGACTTAGCCATGTGATAAAACTGCTTAGTAATCCAAAAAGAGACTTTTAGGTGTCTCTTACTGTTCATCGCTTGCTCTGTTGTAGCCTATTGTGAATCCCTGGTCAAGCTTCAATTTAGATTAACTTGATCTAGGGCTTCGATGAACGGGTAAGTCCTGTGACAGATGATTCACTATCCTTCAGTAACTCATACGCCGATAATAGGTCGTCCCCGGTCAGTTCTTCACTGTCCATCATGCGCTTGGCGTCCTCCTCAGTCATGTCAGTTACCAGTCCCAGGCTGACGATGCCTAGGCCAGACATTGCTACGATAGCAACAATCGAACTCTCACAGTCCTGACAAGACACATATACCATTGTTGAGTCCTCTTCTTCACCAATAACCTTAGCGCCGTCGAGATCATACTCGGCGCTGCAGAAGGGACATCTGGAGACAAAATGTTGGTCGTTATCGAACTCCATACTCTAACTAGCTTAGCGCAAAAAACGACGTTTGTCAATCTTGTATCCACAGCATCTTGCACACATTTAGTGCTCGCTCCATTATCCCCTAAGCTAGGTAAGCTGTGAGATATCAGTGGGTGGCGCTTGAACCCATTTGCTGTACACGTGTACGGATTCAACAATTGCTAGTAACACAAATGTACTCAGTAGGTTTGAACCACCGTAGCTCACTAGTGGCAGAGGAATACCCGTCACCGGCAGTAGTCCCATATTCATCCCAGCACTCACGACAAAACCAATAACCATGAGGAGAAAGACACTGACCGCCAGGAGCTGACCGAACTGATCTCTGGTCGTCCGAGCGATTAGCGCTATTCGCCACAACACTATGGCATACAAAATAACTACTACGAGGATGCCCACAAATCCTAACTCCTCACCGATACTAGCAAGCACAAAGTCAGTGTGCCGCTCCGGCAGAAACTGAAGTTGTGACTGGGGGCCGTGACCGAGTCCCCTACCGAACAGGCGGCCAGAGCCAAGCGCCACGATTGATTGCACTATGTTGTAGCCCGCCCCCAGCGGGTCACGAGCCGGGTACAGGAACACTAGTAAGCGCGCCTTCTGGTAGTCAGCGAAGAGTCCAAACCAACCGGCTAGGAACCCAATCGCTCCTAAGACGCCTATACTGGCTACTAAGTACCAGCGCACACCGATGAATATGAGTAGCGCTACCCATACGGCCACCAACATTGCTGCCACGCCTAAGTCCGGCTCTAGCAGGATGAAGATCGCGGGTATAGCAACGGCCGCAGCGCTAACAATAAGCGCCCGGCCGCGGACGACAGTATCACGCGAGAACACCCAGGCCAGGAAAATCACCACTGCAATTTTCATGAACTCCGAGGGCTGCAGCTGAAAGTCGCTAACAGACAGACGGCTAGTAGCGCCACGGATGACCTGTGCCGTTAAGAACACCGCCACTAGGCCGGCTAACCCCAGTCCGTACAACAGGCCAGCGTAGCGACTTAGGTTGTGATATGGCAGGCGCACCACCAGGAAGCCAACCACCAGCGCCACGCCTAGCGAAAACACTTGCCGCACAAAACGTGATGAGCTTAGCGTTTCGGCAGAAGTAGAGCTAAAGAGCATAGCTAGCCCCACCATAACGAGCAGCAGAGCCGCACCAATCAATAGCCAGTCCAAAGACCGCACAAGTTCCCGTAATTTCATATGCTAGTAAAGAGTATAGAAGATTCCCCCACTGGCGCTACACCTCTTAGCGCAACAGTCCTGGATCGCCGATCGCTTGAATGATATTTCCCTCTTTAAATATGTTCGTCGTGGCCAGTAGCAACACGCCCCGCGTGGCAACCTGGGGGGCCGGCCATTGGCTGGTGAACTGCCGCTGCTCGCCCACCTTCAGCTCACCCACAAAGGTTTGTCCGACACCGATCGCTCGATCAGTACTATCCAGGGCTACCACAATGACTTCCACTCGCTGGAAATCAAACGTGCTGTTATTTGTGACGAGACCAACTTGCTGCTCGATGGTTTGAGCACCCCGCAGTAAACGCTCACGATCTTGTAATAGTGTCCCGAAAGAAGGAAGGGTTAGTGAGTTCGGCAAATTAACGAAGGCTAGATCCTCCGGCACGTCTACCTGGACCTCGGCCACGGGTCGCGTGGTCGGGACGCTTACCGCCACGGCGTACTGAATACTACCTGGCAACAAGTAAGTAATGACTGTGGTGGTAGACAGCTCCCGCTCGCTGGCATCCAACAGAGTAAAGGTCACTGGATATTCTGTAATTCCCGCCCGTGGATTAGGGTTGCGGAGTCGCGCCACCAAATCGACAGAAGTGTCATGGCGAATAATGCTTACGTCCTCAACCACAATAGGATCAAACGACGGTGGTGTGATATCAAGCGTTATAGAGGGCGTCGGTGCTCCCCGCACAAGCAGCGTAATAAGCGCACCAAGTAGCAGCACCCCGACCAAAAAGACCGCGGCATACATTGATTGCTTTATTACTCTGCGGGAGTGCATTGCCTCCATAGTACCAAGCATCAGCCCTATCAAACCAGCGCGGAGCCGTTGGTACGCAGGCAGATGCGATCCATGTATACTGCAAAGCCCCACGAATATGCCTGATTTCACCCACCTACACGTCCATTCCCACTACTCACTCCTTGATGGACTAGGCAAAATTGAACCACTTATTAGTCGAGCTAAAGAGCTGGGCATGGGCTCTCTAGCGCTGACTGATCATGGCGTTATGTATGGGACCATTGAGTTCGTGCAGGCTGCGATAGCCCAGGGTATCAAACCAATCGTTGGGGTAGAGGCATATCTAGCACCTAACGGACATCTGAATAAGCGCGGGAAGATAGATGCCCAACCACGCCATCTCACCTTGCTGGCCCGGAACAACACGGGGTACCAGAACCTGGTAGCGTTAACGACTGTCGCCCACCTTGAGGGGTACTACTACAAACCGCGAATTGATTATGATCTGCTAACCAAGCATCACGAGGGATTAATTGTGCTGTCCGGTTGTCTCAACGGCGACATCTCACGCGCCATCCTCGAGAAGCGTCCCAAAGACGCGGAACGGCTCATCGCTTGGCACGCCGACCTCTTGGGCAGCGACCACTTCTATCTCGAAGTGCAGCATCACCCGAGCATTCCTGAACAAGCAATCGTTAACGAGGCGATTATTGCGTACGCCAAGCAGTTTAAATTACCGCTCGTAGCGACTAACGACACCCACTACATCTCGCCTGACGACGCCGAAGCCCAAGACGTCCTACTGTGCGTGCAGACAGGCAAACAAGTCGCTGATGAGGATCGTATGAATATGCTGGGCGAAGACTATTCCCTCAAGAGCCCAGCCGAGATGGCAGATGCCTGGAAGACGCACCCCGAAGCAATTGAGAACACCGTTAAGATCGCTGAGCAATGTGATGTCCAGTTTGAATTCGGCGTTAATAAGTTGCCTCCGTTTCCTTTGCCGCGGGGCAAAACATCTGATGAAGCATTGCGAGATTTATGCACCAAGGGACTAACGGAGCGTTATGGAGACGAGCTGCCGGACAACGCAATGCAGCGTCTAGATTATGAGCTAGACGTCATCGGCAAGACTGGCTACGCGTCATACTTCTTGATCGTGGCCGACTTTGTGAACGAAGCGAAACGACGCGGTATCCTGGTCGGCCCAGGTCGCGGTAGTGCCGCCGGCAGTATCGTGTCCTACCTGACTAATATCACTAACCTGGACCCGCTGCACTACAACCTCCTCTTTGAACGCTTCCTCAACCCAGAACGCGTATCAATGCCAGATATTGATCTCGACTTTGCCGACGATCGACGGGGTGAGGTTATTAATTATGTGCGCGATAAGTATGGCGCAGAGCACGTCGCCCAAATTATCACCTTCGGCACCATGGCCGCCCGCGCGGCCGTACGCGACGCTGGCCGCGCCTTAGGATTCCCCTATGGTTTCTGTGACACCGTCGCCAAGTCGATTCCACTAATGACTAAGTTTGACGATGCTTTGCGTCCCGGCACCGAACTCAAAGAGCTCTACGACGGTGATCCACAAGCCAAGCGCCTGATCGACACGGCTCGCAAACTAGAAGGCGTCTGCCGACACGCTTCTACCCACGCCGCCGCAGTGGTGATAACCGACGCGCCGCTGACTGAGTATCTCCCCATCCAATACTCAAGCACCGCTGGTGACGACAAAGAAACCGTGACGCAGTACGCCATGTATGAGGTTGAAGCTCTCGGTCTACTGAAAATCGATTTTCTCGGCTTGAAAAATCTGACCATTATTCAAAACACGCTTGATCGGATCAAAGCGCGACACGCAGTAGAGATCGACATTGACGACTTACCGCTCGACGACGAGAAATCGTACGAGCTACTGCAAGAAGGCAAAACGACTGGCGTCTTCCAGCTGGAATCAGCCGGCATGAAGCGCTACCTCAAAGAACTTAAGCCAACAGAGTTTGAAGACATTATTTCTATGGGCGCACTGTACCGCCCGGGGCCGATGGATTCTATTCCTGATTTCATCGCCGCCAAGCATGGCCGCAAAAAGATTACGTACCTCCATCCCCTCTTAGAGCCGATCTTGGAGAAAACATATGGGGTTATCGTCACGCAGGACCAAGTGCTGGAGATTGCCCGTGAGTTTGCTGGTTTCAGCTACGGAGAGGCAGATATCCTTCGTAAGGCAGTTGGTAAAAAGATAAAGAAGTTGCTGGACGAGCAGCGCGAAAAGTTCATAAACAGTGCGATTACGAACAAAGGAATTGATAAGGAGACGGCGCAGAAAGTGTGGGACTTCATCGAACCATTTGCTCGCTACGGCTTTAATCGAGCTCACGCCGCCTGCTACGCCATGATCGCCTATCAGACAGCGTATCTAAAGGCTAAATACCCGGCTGACTTTATGTCGGCGCTCTTAACAAGTGATGAAGGCAACACTGATCGCCTAGCCATTGAAGTAGCCGAAGCAAAGGCCATGGATATTGATGTGTTGCCTCCTGATGTAAATGAAAGCGATGAATCATTCACCGTCGTCGAGGGTGCTGACTCAGATGCGATTCGGTTTGGTCTCGGTGCCATCAAGAACGTGGGGCACAATGCGGTCACTGCCCTTATAGCGGAGCGCAAAAAGGCAGGCGCGTATACCGATCTGGCTAACTTATTTTCGCGCATTGATCCAAAGAACCTTAACCGTAAGTCCGTCGACAGCCTCGCCCGTGCCGGAGCCTTTGACGAGCTTGGTGAGCGACAACAGATTCTGGATAACGCCGATAAGCTGCTGAATTTTAGTCGCACCCTGCATAAAGAACGAGATGTCGGACAACAAGGATTATTTGGCGAGGACGTTGCGGTACCCGCTCCACGCTTAACCCTGGACGCCAGTACACCCGCAGCCAAAGACGAAAAACTTAAATGGGAAAAGGAACTGCTCGGTATGTATATTTCCGAACATCCGTTAAGTGAGCATCAAGCAGCCCTCTCACGTATCGCCACCCCGATTGGTGAATTAACCCAAGTGGCAAGCCAGCAGACGGTACGCATTGGCGGTGTTGTTTCTAAGATCAACAAAATCGTTACTAAGTCTGGCTCCCCCATGTTGTTCGTTGAGCTTGAGGACTTAACGGGAAGCTGCGAGGCCTTAGTGTTCCCTACCATCTTGGCCAAGACGCCTGAGTTCTGGGAAGAAGGTGCGGCTGTGATTATTGAAGGTAAACTCAGTGACAAGGATGGCGAAAGCAAAGTCTTAACGGATAAGGTGTGGCACCTAACCACGGAGACCATGAAGTCATTCACCAGTGCTCCGCGAGCCAGCAGGAAGGCGTCAGCCGCGGCGACAGTTACGTCGATTACGGTCCATGTCCCGCCCGGCTTTGATCGCGACGCTCTTGAGCGACTAAAAAGTGTTTTACTACAACATCACAGTGATGACGGCGTCCCCATTGAGCTGGTTATTCCCCACAATGGCAGCAAAGCGAAGCTCCAAACGCAATTTCGACTAACAGCTAATGCGGACACCCTAACGGTGGTGCGAGATTTAGTCGGTCAAAGCAACGTCCAGACCAATTAAAAAAACCGCCTGCGAGTGGCTTAGGCGGCATGGTCGTTGGGCTCATCACGGGAAAAAAAGTTTTTGCAGATGATATAAGCTGTAAGCCCGGCTCCGATAACGAGAAGCACTGCCACGCTTATGAGCAAACGCGCCTGAATTGTGCTGGTTGTATCACTGGGGGGTCCAGCCACCACGTGTGATACGGGATAGATTAAAATCAGCGCAGTGAGAAGAGCGACTAGAACGCCAATAGCGGCGGCACGAAACTGTGACATGATCACCTCCAACAAAGTCAGTTCGGTAAAGAGAACGGCTTCTTAGCTAACTTTTTAACAGTGCAGCTTGGCCATGTCAACTATGCCTAGGCGCGCAATTGGGTATACTCAGGAGCTATGTTTCCCATTAAATTTCGCTCGATTGCTGCTGTCATTGTCATTGTAGTCGTGCTTGCCGGTGCCGTCTTAAGCTATTTGTTCCTACCGCATGCAACTGTCACCCTCGAGCCAGCAGTCAGCGAACGCCAGGTTGAGCAAGATATCACGTTGTCCACTGCCGTTACTGAGCCCGACTTTAAGCGATTCATCCTGCCTGCGAATGTTGTGGATACAGAATCGACCAAGTCAGCAACGATAGAGCGCGACGGCGGTAAAGCAAAGCCGGATTCAGCTAAGGGCGTCGTCCGACTCGTCAACAAGCAACCAGAAGAGCAACAACTACTGCCGCTCACCCACCTGCGGCATGAGGCCACAGGCGTCATGTTCTTGACCGACGGCCCCGCTCGGATTCCTGCTAATAGTGAAATCACGATGAACATCACCGCTAAGGAAAAAGGAGCTAAAGGTAATGTGCCCGCGGGCAAGTTTATCGTTGATAAATTACCAGCCAACGTACAAGACCGAATTTTCGCTGAATCCGACATCGCTACAACCGGTGGTGAAATATTTGATATTCCACTAACTGAAGAAGAAATCACTAAAGCCAAGGATGACCTACGAGCAGACACACTAACTCAGGCGCGTGGTGAGTTAACGGCAGAGGCCGGTGGTGCTGCTATTCGCGACGACCTTATTACTACCACTATTGATGAGATCACGGCTTCAGTGGAGCCCGGTAGCCAAGCAACGTCGTTTACAGTCGCCGCCAAGGTACGACAGCGTGCCTTCGTTGTCGATGAGCAAGATTTACTATCTCTCACCCTGTTGGCGCTGCGTGCGAGCCCTGCAGACGACGAGGAGTTTGCGTCGTTTGATCCTGAATCATTTTCGGCGGAGCTGATTCGAGCTGACTTTGAACGGGGCGACGCGCTCATTAAAGGTAGCCTAACTGGTAGTTTCGCCCGCAAAACCGAGGCCTCCATTTTTGATGCCAGCAAACTAGCTGGCCGGACAGTATCCGAAGCCCAGGAGTATTTTGGACAGTTTGAGAGTGTGGGCGCTGTTACCATCGATTTATCGCCATTTTGGGTGCGCTCCATCCCCTCTCGCTCAACTGCTGTAGACATCTTCGTGCGGCAGAACGGCAGCTAATACGTAGCCTAGCCCCTCTACAACGCGATGCTTCGTGCTACTATGCAGTGGTAGATCACACTATACTCATGGCTAACTCATCAACGACACAACTAGAGCAAATACGTCACACAGCTGCGCATCTTTTGGCCGCCGCGGTTAAGGATTTGTGGCCGGGAACGCATAACGCCATTGGGCCTGCTATTGAGGATGGATTCTACCAGGATTTTGATTTCGGCGAGCGCGTGATATCAGAGCAGAACTTTCTCAAGATCGAGAAACGAATGAAAAAAATCCTGACGACCTGGGGACCCTTCGAGGAGCGCAGCGTGAGTGCGGAAGAAGCGCGCGACATGTTCGCCGAGAATCCATATAAGCTCGAACTGATTGAGGAGTTTACAGAAGCAGGCAGCAACATTACCGTTAACGAC